>NZ_ALWU01000009.1:0-17047 GCF_001027565.1 Wolbachia endosymbiont of Armadillidium vulgare str. wVulC
GGCTGCAAAGGACAGTATGACATGATTAGACATCGATCTCGGTACCTGCACACTCATTCCCCAATACCACAACATCCTCTTTTGGCTCGATTAATTCCACATTTTCTACACCCTCTACAAATAGATTTGCTATTATCCATGATCTTGTAACATTCCATCCCAGTCTTCTATTTGCTTTAAACTTCTTAATGAACTGCTTCTTGATTTCCTCCTTCGATATTACAGGACTTATGCTCATTCTGCTGTGAATATCTATTTCCGTAATATTGCAACCAATTACTGTTATCGTATCTGTTAAAACCCTTATATCATCTCTAGTAACCTGCTTTTTTACAATTTCAAGTAGTTCTTCTGACACTATGCCAGTTTGTGTTGATAAGATTGAAATTTGTACTTTCCCTGGTATAGGTGATTCTACTAGTGCATCTTTTACTCTACTATCTGCTGACAGTGCATGATATTTGTAATATTCCTTACTTCCTCCTGTTGACCAACCTGCTATTTTTGCTTTTACCCTCTTTCTAAATCTTTCATCCTCTTCTTCTTTTTCTCTCTCTACTCCATAAAATTCAGCTAAGTTATCAAGATCTTCTCCCGTTGCAAATTTAAGTAAATTACCCTTTACAGCTTCGTTTATCCTTTGTCTGAGTAAAAGTTCTCGCCATGCTGCTACCTCCAGAACTTTCATTGCTGGATCCGATTCTACTAATCCTGAAAAGGTTTCATCTCTACGGACTAACTCCTCTTTCATTCTTGAAAATATTTCCTCGAAATTTGGCTTTTCTACAATATTTAGCTGCTGCATCTTTAAACTACAATTTCATCAAAATGAATGTTTTTCCCGCTTGGTAAGTATAATCCTTCTAGTTCAAGCGTTACTTTTCCTTCTTTCACCTCTGTCATTTTTACTTTTTCTAGCTTAAATCTTTCCTCCCACCTTTGTAGAGCTTCTGCTACTGCTGAATAGATTTCCAAAGTTAAATCTCTATTTATTGGCTTATCTACTAATTCAAATAGTCTTGACCCATAATCTCTCCTCATTATTCTACTGTTAATAGGAGTGGTCAGTATATCAATTATCGACTGCTTTAAGTGCTCTATTCCCTCTAATTCTCTCCCTGTTTTGGAGTCCATCCCTTTCATTTTTAGCCTGCAAACACGTTTTCACTGCCTTTTATTACTTTAAACCCACATGAAACTATATCTCCTACTCTTCCTACACCAAGACCATTTGCAAACACTGTTCTTGATCCTTGAATCATTACTTTTCCTTCACTAAAACTGTCTCCTTGTCTACATATTGACTTACCGTTTACAAAAACATTATTACTTCCGCTAATGCAGAAATGTGGTATAGCTTCTCCACAGTAGTCTCCTAACCTCACTATTCCTTTGTTCAATTTAAGTCGATCCTTTCTGCTTTCAGTTTGATTCCACTTTTTGTCATTTCTATCTCTGATTTTCCTACTTTGAAATTTAATTTATCCACTACAGAAATTTCAAGATTCTTGCTCTCTTTGTCATACAATAACTTTGTTCCATCTTGAAATACTAAACTGTTAATCATTTCACTATTCTCTGGAGCAGAATAATTTTGCTGATATATTCCAGCTAGTACTACTCCTAATGATAACTCTCCCAATGGTGACAATATTACTACCTGTTCATTTATGCTTGGTGGTAGCCAGCTTCTTTCCTCTCCTGCTCTAGAAGTTATCCATGGAAGAAAATCTGTTAAAAGTTCTCCTATCTTCACTCTTACTTTTGCTTTCTCATAATCTACTTCTTTTACAACTCCTATTCGTACAATGTTTGCTAACTTTCTTTGCAGCTCTGAAATAGCAAAATTACTCTCTAACATTTTCTTCTATTATAATCGTATGTGGCTTAATCCTATTTTCTGTCCATATCGATTTACCTAAATGAAGCTGATGACTCCAATCAACCATCCACACCAAATATGCATCTAATTCGGGTCTAAATCCGTCAATTTCTGCAGAGATAAATTCTCCTGGTGAAACATTTTTTATATTCCATGTATTTTTGTTTACAACTTTTGCCACCTCAGCAGCTAATGTTCTGACAATAATAGCTGCATTTTCTATTGTGCTATCAATCACAATTCGTGCTTCAAATCTTGCTTTCAGTGCTAATTCTTCTGTTCCTGGATCTTTTCCAGATTCTAAACTTACAAGCTCTACAAATAACGCTGGCGCTAATAATTCTTTCCTTATCGATGGATAAATTTCACAAGTTTGAATTGCTGGTATTTCTTTCTTCAGCGTAGTGCAGATTGCTTGATGTAAATCTTGCCAATTCATATAGGTGTAATGTAACTTAATTCGCGGTGGAAGAATTTTTCAAATACCTTTTCAACTTCATAATTAACAATATTATCCTTGAAGCCTCTGGTTTCAGTGACAATTTAACTTCCTTTATTGGCAATGCTGCCCTTCCTTCACGTTTAAACATACCGCTATTTCCTTTTGGCATAACTGCTGCAAATCCTCCTATAAACTCATGCTTTCCTACTTTCGATCCTCTTCTTGTTTTTTGTATTTTACCAATTGTTGATGCTCTAATGTCATAGAGATTTGCTCTAATTAACACTTCTAATCTGCTAGTTTTCGCCTTAAAAATTCTTAATCTCTTTCTTATCAAACTTAACTTTATCTTCTTTTCCTTACTGATTTCCTTAGCTGCTTGCGCTTTTAACCATAGTGCCGTTTTGTTTAATGCTCTCACTATTGCTAATTCTATTTTTTTTCTTTTAGCATTTACACTTTCTATTACCTCAACTTCTATATGCACAGACATTTTACACCCCAGACGCTTCGATTCGCCAGACCATTCCAGATTTATCTCTAAGTGGTAGTGTATGTATTTTGTATTTGCAATCACCTATAACAAAAATATCTCCTACAATTGGCCTCAGTATATCAAAAATGCTTACCTCAAGAAAAAGCATCTCTCCCACAAATTGTCCTTCACCAATCTCGTATAATTTATCTGGCTGTTGCTTTAATACCTGTACCATATATGACTTATCCTTTGATTTATACAAAGCCACTTCTCCTAAATGGGCAAAACAATCTTTAAATAATCTCTTAATATTCCCTTGCATTCTTCTATTTTATTCATTAAGTTTTCATCAGTACGCTATATGCTGATAGAATACTAACTGCCTTTTTGTTGCTCTATCAGTACTTTTATGTTGCAACGACCTTGACCAAAACTGCCGGGCGGTGGCACATTGGTAGAGGGTTCGACTGTGTATGCAAATCAGTCCCTCTATCAAATCTTCTTGGCTCTTGTTTTGCATATAGTGGCTGTCCTAGTGTATTTACTGTTTCATTAAAATCTGCTGGTGCAAAATATGTTGTAAATGTGCTCGCTGTTCCTACTGGAAAACAGTTTCCACTTTCTCTTTCTATAAACCTTCTTACGGTTCCTTCAGGATCAGTTGCTTGCCCTCTATATTCCTCAAACGTGATTCCACAAAACGTAAATCCTGATCTCATATCATTCCTTAGCGCTGCTCCTTCTTGCCATCTCTCGTATGCTTCTTTCACTTTACTATGCGAAGTTAGTGCATCAAAAAACTCAGGGCTTACCAAGGCATGAATTCCGGTCATATATTCACCACTTAGATTATCTTCTATATGCCGGAGTACTTCCATACACTTACGCTTTACATCAGTTGTTGCAGTTCCTAGTGCAAAATTTACTACTTTTGGTGTGATTTCAAATTCGTTGTACAGATTTAATAATTCTGACCCATCAGCATCTAAAATTATTCCTTTTAGCGCTCCCATTCGCAAATGCTCTAATGTTATTGCATGTTTGTTTCTCATTAGCTGCAAATGATCAGTTATTACATCTGCAAGCGCTTTAAGTTCACTCTCTGATCCAAATGCCCTTATTCCCTGTACTTCCTCTGGTAACACTACATCATCATGTGGAATATGTGGAATCGTAAATGTTCTTACCTTTCTTTTGCCGCGTTTTCCTACTGTTGCTGGTGCTCCGGGTAACTGCGTTGGTAGTAAACTTAATACTCCGTTTTGCTCTTCTATGGTAATATGTCTAAATCTTACTGACCTACTTGGAAACAAGTTTAAATTTTCAACACGTCCATAATTTATCGGCAATATATTCATCGCATTTGTTAGTGCCGTCATACTAAATGCTGTATTTGTAAATGGATTTTGCATTTTTTCTTTTCCCCCTTTTGTATTTTTAATAGTTTTTTTAAGCTCCCTTGCGGATAATGATCCCTCGTGCTTCAAGTTGCTTTATTGCTGCAGCTTTCTGCTCTTCAGTGATATTTACTGGCCATACAACTGCATGATCAGCAAGAAGAGCAATACGAGTAATTATTATTGCTTTAGTATCTCCATCTTTGCTATTTACATCGCTTGTTATTACACCTATCGCTGTTTGTGTGCCATCTGTTCCAGCGGGATTAAGCACCCTAATAAAACCATCGTCCGTCTTTTTGGCAACTACTGCACCAAGTTTGATATTTTGACCTTTTGCTACTGTTATCTGGTCTCTTGAATATAGACTTGATGCCTCATACTTTAATAAGTCACCTAGATTATTTTGTTCGGTTATACATGTCATATTTTCTTTTCTCCTTTTTTTCCTTTAGTTTTATCGCCATGTTTGTAGTTATTGTACGCGGCGGTTATAAAAAAACTTAAATACTTGATTGTGCTCTAGCTTTAGCTATCTGCATCATCAATTCTTCTCCTGAATTCTGTGGTATGCACTCAGTATCTCTGTCTTCTTCGTTCGCTCTGCAAGTAACTCCATTAACACTTCCCTGGCTTGCTCAACACTTACGCTTTGCTCAATAAATTCTCCTATCTTTTCCGGCATCTTTGATATATTACATAAACGTATTAATTCAAGAACTTCAGCACGATACTTGGTTAAATTATCAGTTTCTAGGTCATTTGTAGTTTGTTCATTCATAGTAATACTCCTGTTTTTATTAATAGATGAAAGAATTGTCATTCCGTCTGCAAGGCCTATTTCTACTGCTTTCTCCCCAAAATATAGCCCTGCTTCCGTTGATTTAATTGCTTCTATAGAAAGATTTCGATTCCGTGCTATTAGCTGCACAAACATCTCATATAAACGATCTATCTCCTCTCTCAAACTTTCTAAACCTTCAGAGTTAATAGGCTCATGCGGGTTTAAATCATTTTTACGCCTTCCTGCAAATATTGTGGTATATTTTATTCCACACTTTTCATCAAATCCACTTTGATCTATATGACTTGCTATTACTCCAATACTGCCAACACCAGAAGTGCGGGTGAGAAAAATCTTCTCAGCGCTAGAGGCTATAGCGTACGCAGCAGAATATGCATCATCATTTGCTAATGCCACAATTCTCTTTTTTGCCCTTGATTCATAAATAAAATCAGCCAGGTCAAATATACCGTTTACCTCTCCTCCTGGGCTGTCTATTTCCAGTATAATTGTCTCTATGCTACTATCTGCTAATGCTTGTGTAATTTGCTCTTCTATTTGCTCATATGATGTCATTCCCAGAAAGACGTCAAAAGCTCCTGGTTTTTTAGTCAGAATTCCATGAATTGGTATAATTGCAGTTCTTTCTACGTTACTTTTGATGGAGTGCTTTATGTTTTTAAACGTGGGATGTTTTTGATTGTTCAATGACAATAGCTCAAAACTTCTTGGCTCAAGCATTAATGGTTTTCCTAAGAGGATCATAACCCTTTGCAATCAGAGTCAAAAATTAAATTGAGACTATTTGCACGCTTTTGATCTTCTGCTATTTCTTGGTCAATTTCTTCTACATCATAACCCATTTCTGATACTACTTCCGATCGACTCTTAAATCCATTCCTTACTGCCATTTGCTGTGCTTGCTGGTCTTTCAGTGGATCCACCCAATCAAATCCCTGTGGTATCCATTTTACTTCTTCTTTCGCTGCTTTTACTACTTTTTCATCTATACTCAGTTCTCCACAAAGCACTGCTAACTCTAGCCATCTATTCCATACTGGTCTGCAAAACTGGAATACCATAATGTTGTGTTGCAGCATAGCGCATCGACGACGAAACTCTATTAATCCAGCTCTGATTGATGAATAATTAACGCCTGTTAAATCTCCTGTTAGTTGCTCGTATGTTATCCCTGTACCTATTGCTATTGCCCTTAGCTGCTGTCTCATGAATGCTTCATAACTTCCTCCAACATCTGATGGCTCTGAAAATTTTATATCTTCTCCTGGGTCTAAAAGCTGCATTGTTCCAGGTTCTAGGCCAGATAGTGCTACTCCTTGCTCATTACTTTCACCTTCTCCCATGATATTTGCTTCTGGATCGAGTCTCGTAATAAATCCCGCAAACATTGCTGCAGTTTTCTTTCTTACCAGCTCTGCATCATCGTATTGATCAAGCTCATAAAGCTTCAGCAGTATATTAGAAAGCCATGGCTCTCCTCTAACTTGCCCAGGTCTTAGTGGTCTGTAAATATGTAAAACATCATTTGCTGGCACTCTCACTGATTCGCCAAACGAACCTTCACCAGGGTGTTCTTTAAATAGGTAATATGCTTCTCTTTGCCCAAGCTTGTTAAACTCAATCCCGTTTCTTATTACATTACCATTTCCTAAAGTTTGATTTGTTTTATTATCTAAATGTTCAGACTCAAGTACTTGCAGTTGTAATGGTACAGAAAATCTATCTTCCAGATTTCTCGTTCTTAAACGTACAAAACATTCTCCTCCCTCTATCATACTTCTGCATACTAGAGCTTGTAATCCATAAAAATCACTTATTCCACAGCTATCTGCTTCATCTGTCCATTTTAGCCATAATTCTTGCACCTTCTTTCGAAATTCCGCATCTCTTGCTTTTGATTGTGGTTTTATTCCTGTTCCAATAGAGTTACTTACTATTGTATCAATAATATTTGCTGCATATGGATTTTTTCTCACCATATCACGTGATCTACTACGTAAAGTTTCAAGGCTTTGAGACAGCAAATTGTTTATACTTCCTAACTCTGGTTGAAAGTGAAAAAATCTTCTTCCTGAGCCTGCTGCATCCCAGGCAGAGCTTTTTATCTTTGGTTTGTTAAACAATTGCTTGAAGGTTTTTAGCAGCATTTATAAAATTCCTTTACTCGTTGAAAAAACAATTTTCCTCTTTGGCCTCATACCTGCAACTTTTAACCCCGCTTTTATTCGTTGCCTGAGCTCCAATAAATCCTTTATTTGAACTTCCCCGTACCGCACAACATGGTCACCATATGCAATTGAGACAACTCTTTCTCCGCTTTGCAGTTTTTGAATTGCTTTCTCAACTTGAGTTAAATATCCTTCACTGTACATTTTGATTACCAAGCCACTTACTCTGTCTTACTTTTTTAGGCTTTTTGCTTTCCATTTTTCCACTCAAACTATTCCATTTACTCTCTGGCCAACGATCGACTCCAAGCGCAATAGATGCTGCTCTCGCATAAATCCGGCAATCTAGTACTTCATTTCTTTCTCTTACCTTTTGCCACTCCTGTTTTGTGTATCCTTTTACTACCTTGCTGACTAATTGCTCTGCCGTTAGCTGCTTAAAATATTCAGGTGCATATTCGGGAAAATGACAATATCCTGCTGGAGCTTCTTCACCTTCTTTTAAAACATTAAGTAATTGAAAAAGCTCTGACTTTAATATCGATACTCCTACTGGCCAGAGCTTTATTCCTCTTTTTAGCTTTTGACCACCAACTGTTATATCAACTCTACTTGGGCTGCTAAGTGGTACTAGTGCTTTATTTACACCTTTGACTGCCATCACTCTTCCAGAGCCTTGATGACCTCTTACCCAATTATATACTTCCTGTGTTGCATACCCTGCATCTACTGCCATCATGCTTATCATGTATTCCAGCCCATTTTCACCAATAAAATGATGATTGAGGAGCTCAGAGAGTTTTCCCCATACTTCTTCTCTTCCAGTATCTCCTTCAAATACTCGGTAGTCTATTGACCAATTTTCTCTGCCTTTTCCCCAGGCTACAACTTCTACTTCTAAACGATCTTTTTGTACATCTACTCCTGCTGTCAAAACCACTTCTCTCCTTGGTACTGTGCCTACGGGAAAAAATTCTCTTCTGTTAAATAACTGCTTCCAGTCTGGTACTTCTCCTTTGTCTACCCAAGTTTCTCCTAGCGTGGTATTTATCCAAACTTTTAGTAATTGTTCACTTTCTTTTGCATGGAGAAAGTCCTCTACTGCTTGTTGCCAACTATACCAGCCAACTGGACTATAAAGACTTGAAAGATGAAATCCTTTTTTCTCACCTTTTACTCTATTAGTAGGTCTCCATTCTCCACGGTCTAGCATCTCTGTCTTTTGATGATTTTCTATTTTGCCGCTACATTCAGTGCAGACATAATGTGCTGTTCTTGAGTCGTTATTTTCCCATTTTATTTGTGACCATTTTAGAACTTGATAGTAATTACAATGCGGACATGGTACAAAAAAATATCTCTTATCTGTTGCTTCAAATTCTTTCTCAATTCTGCTTATTCCATGAATCGTTGGTGTTGATACTAAAAAAATCTTTCGACGTGCAAATGTATTAGTTCGAGCAATACTGAGCAGTACTGGATCACCTTCTCCTCCTGAATCTCCTGGATACGCATCAATCTCATCAAGAAAGAGATATTTTACTGGCATAGAACGAAGTCCTACACTGCTATTTGCTCCAGTTATTACTACTATTCCACCTGGAAATTCCTTACTTTGTACAGTATTCCCTGAATCTCTTGATCTTGGGTCTTTTACTTTACTTTTTAAACATGGTGTACTCTCTATTAACGGTGCAAATCTTCCTTTTGACCAACGCTTTCCCATTTCAATTGTTGGCTGTACTACTAGCATTGGACCTGGTGTTTGATCTATAATATAGCCTATCCAATTATTTCCTGCTTCTGTTCCCCCAATCTGCGCTCCTTTCATAAATACTACTTTTTCAGCAGGTGAAGATGGTGATAGTGAATCCATTATTTCTTTTAAATAAGGAGTTCTCTCTGTTCTCCATTTCCCTGGCTCTGATGCTGCAGTTGGCGCTAAAACTCGATACTCATTTGCCCACTCTGATACTTTAAGCTGGGGATCTGGTTTTAAACCTTCAGAAAAAGCTCTAGCGTATATCATTGTCTGCATCTACTCATAATTGGTTCTATCTCAATATCATTAACAATAGAACTACACTCCTCCAGCTCCATAAACATCTTTTTCTGAAATTCGTTTTCTATATATCTTTTGCTCATCTCACTTATCATTAGTGCTATAATAAGCGCAAATACCCCTGTTATTGTTGCAAAAATGATTGCACTGCTTATTGTTGTTGTTATTAACCCTATATATATTGCTACTGCTATTGCGCTGACTGTAATACAGATGCAGATAATATTATTATGTTTTTTCATCCTTTTATCTGCTATTTCTCTCTGTGCTGTATATTTATTATGAAGGGTTGGAAAATTAACAACGGTATCTTTGCAGAGCAATGCCCCATTTTTTTCAGTAAACAAAACTTTAAATAACTCTAAATTGTTTGATTTGATTGCTAAATGTAAAACAGGTGTATAATTTGCTCCTTTTTTCAGCAATAACTTTACTACATGTAAATGCCCTTTTTCTGCAGCAAGGTAAATCGGTGATAGACTTTTATTGTTTGAAATATCAATATCAATTTCTTCTTTTAAGATAGACTCTACAAGCTCAACTTCTCCTTTTTGTGCGGCTAAATGCAATAGACTATTCTTTTCAGAACCGTATTTATTACTCATCAAAGCCTTCTTTATCTCAGGTTTAGCGTAATCAAATGGTGTCTTGCCGCTATCATCTTTTACCAGAGGGTCTATATCTTCTCGCGTTAGTAAAACTTCTATTGTTTTAAGTCTTTCAGCGTAATGTAGTGATGTTTTACTTTCGTAGTCTTGCAAATTGACTTGAGCATTAGGCTCTTTTATTAAGCATTTGAGGATATCAAGACATAAGTCTCTTTCATCGTAATTAGTGTTACTTACAGCTATATGAACAGGTGACAATTTCATTGAATTTTGTCCCATACGTGCACTATTTACATCTGCTCCAAGCTTTAGCAGTAACTTTACTATCTCCAACTTCTTGTTATTAACTGCATAGTGCATTGGTGTCTGATTTCGTGCATCAAAGACATCTATTTCAGCATTTCCTTCTTTTACTAAAATTTTGACAACATTTCCATGTCCTATCCCTGCTGCTAGATGTAATGGCGTATGATGCAAAGCATTTCGTACATTAACGTCAATACCTTTTCTGATCAAATATCTAACTGCATTAATTTCACCTATCATTGCAGCTAAATGAAGTAGGCTATCCTCTTCAGATCCGTATTTATTATTAATTAGCGCTTGTAATATTTCTGCTTTTTTCCCTTCTTTGGCGTAATCAAGAGATGTTTTACCATCATTATCTTCTACAAAAGGATTGATACTCTTTTTCGTAAGCAGCAGATCCACCATGCTCAACTCGTCAAACTCTATAGCGCAATGTAGTGGGGTTTTTCCGTTTAACCCTCTAACATTAACATCTAATCCAGGTTGATTGATGAGACACTTTATTAACTCTAAACTTAAGTTATCAGCCATTTTATATTCAAAATCTTCTTTATATTTGAAATTTAGTGTTAGATAATTCTTGGAGTGAGTTTGTAATCTCTTCAGTTAGCGCCTGATGAATCTTTTCAGTGTCACTCAGTGATGCAAGTAGCGCTGAAACTCTATTTGGAATATTAAGCAAATTATTACGAACAACTCTTGCTATGTTAAATGCATCGCGCTTTACTTCTTCTACTGCTACAAGTTCTCCTATCTCAGCCTTAGCTTTCGCCTCAAGAAGTTTACCACGCTCCATTTCATTTTTTATTCTAGTTTTGAGCAACATCGTGGAAAGGTTACTTGTATTTTCGTTTTCTGGATTTTTCCTCCTCAGTGGCTGACTTGGATCTCTTATTGCTGCTACTGCTTCATTTGCTTGTTCTCTATTGATCAAACCATCCTCCAATTCAACTATTCCTTTCTTTACTAAATAACAGACATATTGCTTTGAAAATCCTTGTTCTTTTGCCCATTCCGTTTGTGTTATTTTTTCCACTTTCTTCTCTCTATTTTTGCCTATTTTTTAGGAGTTTTCTTCTTGAATCTCTGAAAAGGTTTTGCCAGTACCGGCTAAAATGGCATCTCTTCCCGTGTATACTTGCCAACGTTTTATCGTTACATCTACAAATTTTGAATCTAGCTCTATTGTCCTACAAATTCTTCCTGTTCTCTCACATGCAATCAGTGTACTTCCAGAGCCGCTAAATGGATCAAGTACTATGTCTCCTGATCTGCTGCTGTTTACTATTGCTCTCTCCATTAACTCTACTGGCTTCATCGTTGGATGTAGTGTATTGTGCGTTGGCTTATCATAAAACCACAGATCACTTTGATTTCTTTCTCCATGCCACTCACGTTTATTGCCGCTTTTCCATCCATAGAGCATTGCTTCGTATTGTCTTTGATAATCTGATCTTCCTAGCGTAAAGTGATTCTTTGCCCAAATGATAAATGTTGACCATTTCCTTCCTGCCTCCTCAAATGCTTTTTGCAACGTTGAAAACTCTGATGATGATATGCAGATGTAAATTGCACCTTTCGTATATGCTAAAACATGAGTACAAATGTCATACAGAAAAAGTTCGTATTTTTCACCTTGATTGTCGTTTAATATCTTTTTGTCTTGGCTACTACCATAATCAACATTATACGGAGGATCACAAACAGTAATGTCTGCCATTTTATCGTCTAATACTGCTTTATATGATTCAACTACAGAGCTATCACCACAATAGATTCGATGATCACCTAAAATCCATAGATCACCTGGTTTTGTTACTTTTTTGTCATCAATAGCTAAGTCAGAAAGATCTTCTTTTTCACCATCAAAATCATCGAGAAACCGTTGAACTTTTTCCAATTCAAATCCAGTCATTTTAAGGTCAAACTGCAAATCTTCTAATTCTTGAATTTCCACCTTCAAAAGATCATCGTCCCACTTTGCCCAGTTAGCTGATTGATTTGCCAGTAACCGAAAAGCTTTAGTTTGTGGTTCATTTAAATTATCACTTAAAACCACAGGAATACTTTCTATACCAAGTTTTCTTGCTGCTTTAAGTCTTAAATGACCATCAACCACAGTACCATCACTTTTTGCAACTATTGGAACACGAAAGCCGAATTCCCGAATAGAAGCACACATTCTGTTTACTACGTCATCATTTTTACGTGGATTACGCTCATATTCGACGAGGTTTTCAACAGGATAGTAGTGGATTGCTAAATTCATATAATTTAAATTCTTGATAGTTAAAAAGTTAATATTCAAAATATCTCTGACGCTAAAGAAGGCCTAGGGTCAGCACCACCAAACCCGCCAGTATGGCCGAAAGGACCCACTTTTTATGGATTTCTCAGCTTATTAATATCTTTACCAAAGTCCATAACATAGAACATCAAAGCTAAAGCATCTGCTTGATTATCATCTCTAGGTGAAAAACTTTTTTCACGTATCGCTTCAATAACTTCACTCTTACTTGCATTGCCTTTGCCTGTGATAAAGCGTTTTATAGTTTTAACATTAACACCTCGGTAGGGAATATTGTTCTCCTCACACCAAGCAGAGAGAACGGCAAGAAAACCACCATAGCAATGCGCTGCATCAGTTCCTAGATGTCTTCTTACTTCCTCAAAATACACTGCAGAAATGTCTTTCAAAGAATTAAGCCAATTACGAAAGTTTAAGAAGCACATTCCGCCTCCACTGAAACGGCTACCATGAAAACTTTTGCTTCCACTTTCAATTACTCCATTGGTTAGAATTGCCCAGCCTGTTTGTTTGCCGAGATCTAGTGTTAGGGTTGACATTTGTTATAATTTAAAACTATAAGTAGCACTGATTCCAAAATATCGTCTGGTTTCTGCAAAATACACTAGAAATTCATAGGTTTTTGTAGGCCAACAACGGAAATTAGAGAATTATGTGCTACTGCAGAAAGTTGTTTTCTTATTATATATATTCACCAAAATTACGAAAACTGTTCACTTTTTTTTTGCAAAGGATAAAAATCGTGTTAGACTTAAACGGAGATTTGTTCTGCAGTAGTAAGATTACCGACAATGCCATTTAATTAAATTTTAAAGGGTACTACGTACGTTCTTTGGTGAATTGCTATTGTTAATCTATAAAACCACATCTAGCTTTAAAACGAAGTTTTTACCTTATCTAAAAAAATACAAATCTACTCAATGTTTGTTTGTCGAGTTTCGGATTGACACTTAAAGTTTTTGTATTTGAAGCGCATCCACAAACTGCATCAATGCCCTTCTATAATATATATATATACCGGATTTCTTACTACTTTTTCCGGGATTTTCTCAAAAAAAGTTAAAATAATTTTAATGCAGCTCAGAAATTACATGAGTTTTTGGTAAAAGCATACAAAACAAACTATCTAAATTATCAATAACGCTATAATAGCCTTCTAAAACGTTTTAAATCATAAAATTCAGAGATTTCTCATAGTGAGAACTTTAATCTTTAATCCTCTTTAAAAAGTTATCTGAAGAAACGACTTTCACACCTCTAGCTCTTTCAAATGCCTCTCTTGCTGTGCCTGCGTTCTTACCTCCTTCCTTTGCCGCCTCTAAATTTTTATTATAACCCTGCGCATCTTTATCCTTTATCTCATCAATTGTAGCCTGTTCTCCTAGCATATTGAAAATTAGCTCAATCGGCGTCATATGATCTCTTAAAGGCTGTTTCTTCAAGCCTTTTATTTCCTTATGATGCTTTGTTTTTACTCCAAATGTTCCCTCAGAAATTACGTCTGTCAATATTGCGTATTCCCTACCTTCAATATACTTGTTATTGTGGTCAGATATATTTCTATTACCCCATTCTTTTGTTAGTTGATTTCTGACAGCTATTGATTCTATTCTCTTTTGTATCCATTCTTGAGGGTACCCTTTTGCAGCATAATCGGCATAGATTCGTTTGAGTGCAAGTTCAGGGTTTTCATATTCTTGTAGTCTTTCATACCCAACTTTTGCAAGCCAACGTTTAAATTGCTCAACTCTTTTGGAAGGAATAGACTGCAAAATACGAAACAACCCCTCAACATTTGTACAATTAACATTCTGTTTACCACCTTTTGTTTTAATTTCAAGGGGGGTGACAAATTGTCCCCATCCTTCAGAAAGCCCTATATCTCTGCTTTTTATCTTTTTTAGATAGTCAGATGGGTTCTTACTACCTGTCAGAAAAGCTATTACTTCTGTTATTACATACCACCACTCTCCATCATGTAGTACTCTAGTAAAACTGCTATTATCAAAAGCAGTAGTTTCAATATCTCCTTCTTTTAAAGTTAAAGTATCAGTCATAAGCAACCTCTATAAGTTAAGAATAAACGTAAAAACTAAAAAGACATTATTTTTAAGTCAGAAAAAACATTACTTACAATTCAATAATTTTCCAAAATCAATTATGTGTGAAAAGTAACCACTATCTATAACATCATCACTTACATCATTAACGTGGATAAGGACTGGACGACATGAAAAGCCTTTTGGACGATTTAGTGCATCTATTTTCTTTTGTACCTCTTGTATTATTGAATGACCAATTTTATCTTTTGAAAATTTGATTTCGCAAATGTAGAGAGTGTTAAACTTCGTTTGAATCATATAATCAATTTGACAACCTGCACTATTACGCGTTCTCTTCTGAAAAAATGGATTCTCGCTTATTATTCCATCAACTCCCAAGATATTATGTATATTCTTTCTATTGTTCAGCACCAAATTTTCAAATTGAAGCCCAATAATTGTATACCACTCTGGTAAGAACCCTATAGAATAGGTGTCACGACCAATTTTTCCTAGATCTTTTTCGATATATTTTAGATAAAACCTTAAATAATTATCTTGAAGTCTGTACCTCCTGAGTCGTGAATCAGTACCCGTTTTTATACTCCAAGTATGATCCTTTGCAATAAAACCAGCAAGCTCAAGTTCATATAGATACTCAGAAATGCGTCCATGTCTTACGATATTTAAAGTAGCACAAATTTCTTCTTGTTCTTTAGCTCCAGTAGAAAGAGCTCTGACTATTTGCTTATAAAAAGCAGTTTTTCGCATGAATAAATCTGAGAATATTTGATTAAATTCTTCAACTAAAAACCCACCTTTTGTAAAACAAAGCCTTTTAATATTTTCTTCAGCGCTATGTTTAAAATTTACCTCCTCTAAATACTTTGGAATTCCGCCAGTTACTGCAAGCACCTTAAACTTTTCATATGCTGAAATATTTTTTGGCCAAAATTCGTTGCAATCAGAAAGTGATAATTCTCCGAGTGTTAAAGTTAACGATATTCTCCCTACGAAACCAGTGCTGCTAAGTATATTTTTCTCGATCCAGGATGAAGCTGATCCACAAACAACAAAAATTAGCTTGTTATTATTTTTTAGCTGCGTATCCCAAAAATTTTTTATTTTGCCTAAAAAGGTTGGATCTTTTGAGCCCATCCAAGAAATTTCATCAAACAGCAATAATGTTTTTCCTGATAGTAGACGTTCACCAACTGCCCATAGTAAATCGCTCCAGTCATCATACCTAGCAAAAGATGTATTAAATTGTCTAGCAACTTGTCTAGAAAATTCATTAAGTTGGTAGGACGTTGTAGTATGCCTTTCTGGTGGCAAACCTATAAAGGAGTAATATTGTTCAAAATACTTACCAAACTCTTGAATTAAACGACTTTTTCCTATACGACGCCTTCCTTTGACTACTACAAAAGATGCAGTATTTTTTTCTGTAAGCTCCAGTAGTTGTTTTAACTCAGTTTGCCTACCAATAAATGATGGAGACATAAAATACGAAATATAAATCTTTGTCTCCGTTATACTAGATAAAATTGGAGACGTAAATAAATAAATTTAGATCTTTGTCTCCATTTTAAGCAGTTTACGAGCTCAGTAGCTTATGTTTATGGCAAAACTTTTTTCCTTTAGCTTCATCTACAAATTATTTATAGAGATTACCTAAAGACTCAACTTAAGAATTTTAGATAAAAGTCGTTATATCTCAATAAGACCTCCAAAATAACCAGCTCTTGTTTCACCTAAATTACAAAAACTGTTCACTTTTTTGAAAAAATATTTTACAAGGAATAAAAAACGTGATAAAGTAAGATGAGGGTTTTTTGTAACAAGTAAAACTTTAAAGCAAGGGATAACTTAGAAATGCCTTGTAATCAAGTTTTAAGCCACTCTATATGAGTAACTTAGATCTTGATTGTACAATTGTACCCTGGAGTCATAGAATCTTTTTGAAACGCTATTATTAGCTATTTTGTCTTTTGTAAGCATTTATCTTTCATCTTTTTTTCAGGTTATCCAAAATGCAATAGTAGGTTTTTCATATTTTTGTCTATTGAGATTTTGTAGTAAGCTAAAAGCTAAAGGTAGTATGTGTTAATTCATACTACTTAATATTATTATTTATAATAATAGGAGTTATTTTGAAAACTGAAAATCGGACAAAATCCTCTATATTTCTAGCCTTTTATCTATTTTTTCAGTCTACGATTTCACAGTCTGACGATTTCTTAAACTATTGAAAATCTAGTACTTTTTAATTAGTAACAAATTCTGACTTCGTAGACTGAGCACATTCTGACAAAAACTGGCCAAGACTGAAAACTGCAATGTTTAAGTAATAAAGAATTTTAATGAAAAAGTTCTAGATATCTAAAATTTGATCGTTATAAACCCAAATATTTGGATTTTCTTCTGGAACAACATCCTCACATTCCGGTGATTTGTAATCAGTAGGTAAAATCTTTTCATAGACTATAACATTCTTGTTTAGTTGATTATCAAACTTTGTTACTCTTTTTTCCATACCTTCAACA
>NZ_ALWU01000010.1:0-510276 GCF_001027565.1 Wolbachia endosymbiont of Armadillidium vulgare str. wVulC
ATTTAACACTCCCAANGCTGGCACAGATCAAAAAGTTTGAAAATTCAGGAAAATTACCATTATATATTTGCCTCCTTATTCACCTGCTGTTGAGAGGTTGTGACAATACATAAAACACAATACTTTACGTAACAAAATCTACGATACCATAGGCTTACTTGAAGATGTTGTGTCTAATTTTATTGTCAGTATTTCCAGCACTACTATTAAACGAGTTTGTAATGTTTCTTATTTATTCGGTTGACCTTACCCAGAAAAAGTAGAGAGGAAGTCAGGAGAGTAGACCAGGAGAACTTCCCACTGCCATTAAGTTAAGGGAAAGAGAAGTTAAGATTGGACAAAAAATTTGAAGCGATTGATAATTATGGTAAATACTAGGGTGAATTTTTAAGAAAAGGGAGTCTGAAAAGTGCAAGTTATTTAAAAAAGTAATAATTGCAGGTTATTTTGCAAAGAATGTACTAATGCAATGATACTGAAAAGATATCTTGAATTTAAAACACATGTTTTCTAGCTCTTTTCTGGTAGTTGAGTGAACGAATATCAGATATCTTATGACGATCAACTCTTCTCCCTTTTCTTACCACTAAAGTGTTCATCAAAAATAACTGTGATAGTCGATCCATAATGCAGTCTATGTCTGACTCTGTAGAAAAAATATCAAAGGCTAAGTTTTTAATCGCATTAAATGAGACAGATTTATTGATGCTTTTTTTTAGTTTACTATTCTGTGCGCTCAATGTCTCTTCATCATCTTCTATCATGATACTTTCTAGATTACTGATGAAGATAGTTGACCAAAAATCCTGCTTGATAGTTTCAATACTTTTTCCTGTGAAATTCTCTAAATTTAATCTTCCCTTCAGCCTAGAAAAAAATGTTTCTACTCCCCAGCGCAAGTAATATAATCTCTCAAACTCTTCGACTGTAAAACTTTGCTCATCTAACAGAGATGTTACTAACACTTCAACTTCTCCAGAAGAAAGTATTATTTTGACTAACCTGAATTTCATCTCATCAGGTAATCCTAGCTTTCGTAGCTGTCTTGCTACTTTAATAGGTGCTACCACCATACTAGATGGGCTTTCCGGCTTAAACATAGCGTTTATTTCATTGAAAGACGAACTTGGACAGCGAATTATATAATTGATTTTCCTTCCTGTAAGCTCAGCAAGAAATCGATAAGATACGTATCCTCTATCACAGATTAACAAATCGTCTGATTTTATGGATTCAAGCATACCGATCGCTAAATCAACCTCATAGCTGTCACCTCTACTTAGCACAGATTTTATTGCAATATTATTTAGCACATCGTAGCAAACTTCAAAGGTTGCACTTGTATAGTCTTCAAATCTCTGGATTCCATTCCATACTGCTCTTGAGCCAAACTCGCCTATTATTTTGTCGCTCTTTGGCAGAATCAGTATTGAAGCATCAAATGCAAGTACTCTGAAGCCATGGTGGGTTTTAAATTCCTGATCTTGGTAGTATAGGGAAACTATATCATCATTTAACTCTGAAAACGCAGTATGCTTTAGCTTCTTTCTTGCTTGAGTAAATGCACTTGCCGTAATTGTGTAATCTTTTCTTGTATGCAGAACAAACTCATTAAGCATTACTTGTAATGACTTTACACTCTTTCTAAAAATCAGGAGAAATACATTAATGAAGGGCAGCTTTCTTTTTCGTGAGAAGTCTTTTGAGGATGCTCTGTGTGCGTTTATAAAGTTTAAACTCATCAATTTATTTTTTATAAACATGATTATTCTTTTTTTTACTCATGTCATTACTTCTTTTAATTTGTGGATCTTACCTGATTTTACAATACAGTCCATCACTTTCCCTTAACTTAATGGCAGTGGTGAAGTTCCACCCCTGAAGATTGGAATTCAAGCAGTTTAGCTTTAACCATATTGATCAGGTGTTGCAAGCCGTTATCTTACACATCTTATAATGCACCCCATAAACTAGACCAAAAAAAAATGGTTAATCCGAGTAGGAAGGTAAAGGGGTAAAAGTATGGCAACAAAAAAATATGAACCAGAGTTAAAAGCAAAGATAGCTTTGGAAGCAATAAAAAATCAAAAAAGCACATCTGAGATATGTAGTGAATATAAAATACCATCAACAAATCTATATGATTGGCGTGATAGAGTATTGGCAAGGTTAAAAGACCTATTTGTTGAAGAAAGTGAAAGTGCGAGAAAACAAAGAATCTTAGCGCAAGAAATAGAAAGTTTACATAAAGTAATAGGAGAATTGACAGTGGAAAATAGTTATTTGAAAAAAAAATTACTGAAATAAGCAAAAAAGATAGAGTAAGGTTTATAGAAAAAGATTCTGATCTGTCAATTAGGAAACAGGCTGATTTATTGGGGATTTGCAGATCTAGCCTATATTATAGGCCTATAATTAATAACGAAAGTGAAGTAGCAAATTTGATTCAATTGGCTTCTGATTGCCGTTATGGATATCGTAAAATTACTGCTGAAATCATAGCGAGTGGAGTAGTAGTCAATCACAAAAAAATCTTAAGAATTATGAAAAAAATGAAGATTAGTGGGCTGTATTGTAGAAAAAGATGTAATACAAGTATTAAAGAAAAAAAAGCATAAAATATATCCTTATTTACTCAAAGATTTGATTATTTGCAGAGTTAATCAGGTATGGGCTACTGATATAACATATATTATGGTAGAAGGTAAGTTTGTCTATTTTGTGGCAATAATGGACTTGTATAGTCGCTATATTATTGCTCATTCATTATCACCATATCTCGATGCTGGATTTTGCCTTTATACTCTCAAAGAAGCTCTAAAACAAGGTAAACCTGAGATTTTTAATAGTGATCAAGGGATGCAGTTTACTAGCTACAACTTTATTATGGAATTAGAGCGTGCTAATATTAAAATCAGTATGGACCATAAAGGACGTTGCTTCGACAATATATTTGTTGAGCGCTTATGGAGAACTTTAAAGCAAGAAGCTATATATTATTATAGACCAAATAGTATCAGAGATTTGAATCTTATAATAAATGATTTTGTTGCTTGGTATAACTATAGAAGGCGACATCAGACTCTACATTATAAAGTTCCTGCTGATCTTTATTATCATAAACAGTAAATGAATATGTTGATAAATACTTTAAATGTGTGTCGACGTATTTATCAACATATTCATTTTAAAAATCGGATCACTTTGAAAAAAATGGTCTAGACAAATGGGTGCACTATAGTCTTCCACTATATGAAAAGTGTCGACCTCTATGACATCGAGAATTTCGGGACTCAATACCTTCACTTGCGTTGTACCCTGTGTTGTCCATCCCACTAGCTTTACTACGTTCGTTACCTTACGCAGCATAGTGGTCTGTTCCAAACTGCTGGCTTAAGCTCTGTCTGGATTGACCAACTGTACTCTAAGCGCTTCTCTTGGCGCACCCATGATAACTCCTATAATTTATAATAGGGAAGCGCTATGGCTTCATCAATGGTTCGCATCGTTCCTTCCAAAATCATGCTACAAAACGGGCACTTATGGCACCAGTGAAGAATTCGGTTATAACTGCAAAAGTGCTTCCTGTATTATTATATTTAAAAGCTACTAAAAACTAAACCTGGAGAGATACAATGCCTTACTCCTTGAAGATACAAGTTTCTTCATGTGGTTTGACAGATTTTTTCTGTTCGGTGCTTCAAACTCTGCTGAAAATTCTTATACATGTTAAAAACATCTTGATAATTGAGGTGAGTGTAAACTTGAGTGGTCTCAAGACTCGAATGACCAAGCAGTTGTTGTATTGATCTTATGTCAATATCTTCCTGAAGCAAATGAGTAGCAAAACTATGACGAAATGCATGTGGAGATAAAATTTCTGGTAAATTTAACATTCTCCTTATTTTCTGCAAACGATTGGCCACATAAGTTCTTCCCAATTTTTTTCCTCTTACTCCCAAAAAAAGATATTGTGCTTCATCAAAATAAGGACAGGCTTTTATATACTCCTGTATACATTTTTTTACTACCGGAAGAATGAATACCTGCCTTTGTTTATCTCCCTTACCTGTTACTATTAAACTTTCATTGTTAATATCACTAACCCTAAGGTTCAACGCTTCACTGATTCTTAAGCCCGTTCCATATAGCAGGACGATAATTGCAATTTCTCTTTTTATCACCCAAGGTTTGCCCAGGTCGGATAGTTTCATTTCTTTCAATAGAGTTTTTATGTTAGATATTGAAAGTGCTTTAGGAAGAGTTCTTCTCTGAATTGGCCTTGATAAGGAAAATACAGCTTCATTGTCTATATTGTAGTTGTTTTTTATGTACTTGAAAAAATTTCTGATTACTGAGAGTGCTCGAGTGTTAGATCTTGCATTCACACCTCTTGCATAACGAGAGGTAAGCCAACTTCTTAACTCAGGTATACTTAAATTTTTCAGAGTACCAACATTTACTTCTCCACCAATGTGAGTATTTAGGAAACTTATAAGATCCTTCAAGTCCCTCATGTATGACTCTAAAGTGTTTGGTGAATAAGATCTGTTGCACCTCAGCCACTCATACCATTTTTCAATGATTGAACCGAGGTCCACAATTATTTTTTAAAGAAAGCATCGATGCACGCATCTCGAAAGGCTTCATTTATATCAGGATGAGAGTGACAAATTCTGTATATATCCTCTGCTGCTGCGCCATATGCCATTGCAACCACTGCTTCGTTGATTAGCGTATCAGCGTATGCCCCTATGATATGCACACTGAGTATTGTATCTGCTTTGCTACAAGTCAGCACTTTCACGAATCCTTCAGCATCATCAATGATTTTTGCTCTGCCGTTTGCAGCAAATTGACATTTACCAACTTTGTATTGACGGCCAGCATTTTTGAGTTCCTCTTCGGTTTTACCGATCGAAGAAACCGCAGGGTGAGTGTAAATGACAGATGGTATAATTTCATAATCAACGTGAGGTGACTGTCCTGCTATTATCTCTGCGACTGCTACCCCTTCTTCCTCTGCTTTATGAGCAAGCATTGCTCCACCGATCACATCACCAATAGCAAATATTCCTTTCACATTAGTTTCATATCTGTTGTTAACTTGAACGAAACCGCGATTATCTTTTTCTATTTTTTCAAGACCATCAGTACATGGTTTGCGTCCTGCTGCCACCAATACCTTATCCGCCTCTATAGTGTTTATTTGATTATCTTTTACAGAACAAACTTTCACATTCAAAGAGTTACTACTTTGTTTTATCTCCTCAACTTTAGTGCTAAGTAGAAATTTTACTCCTTGTTTTTGCAGGCTAGAAAGTAGAGACTTACTTAATTCTTCATCCATTGCTGCAGCGATTCTGTCAAAAAATTCTACTACAGTGACTTCAGACCCTAGCCTGCTCCATACAGAAGACATTTCAAGCCCTATTGCCCCAGCTCCGATTACGACAAGTTTTTTTGGTACTTCAGTTAAAGATAGTGCACCGGTGGAAGAAATAATGTCTTTCTCATCGATATTAATTCCTGGCAAAGAAATAACGTCAGAACCGGTTGCAATTACTATATTTTTTGTCTTCAGCACCTTACCTTCAACTGAAACTTCAAGATTACCTTGGTCAAAAGAAGCAAGCCCATTGATTTTAGTGATTTTGTGAAGGTTAAACAGATATTCTATACCTTTTCCAAGTTCCTGAACTCTGGCGTCCTTATAGCCTAGCATTTCTTTTAAATCGAAACTTGCATCCTTAATTTTTATGCCAAGCTTCGACAGATCATTTTTTGTGTGAGCATACTGATAGGAAGAATGAAGTAGTGCTTTGGAAGGTATGCACCCAACTCGCAAGCATGTACCACCAAAAATGCTATTTTTATCTATACAGGCAACTTTCAATCCAAGTTTTGCAGCAGCGATAGCACACTTATAACCGCCTGGACCACCACCTATAACAATCAGATCATAATCAATCATAAAGAACAAACCTATTTTCTAAAGAATAAACACCATTTCCCTCAGTTGTTACATATATTTTATCGTGAGTAAACACTGGAGTGTGAAACACATTACCAGGTACTTTGATTACCTTTCCTGCACTTTCAGATCCAGGAAAAGCAAGCATTGAACCTTTATTGCTTGTCACCCACAGTGTATGGGCATACATAATTGGAGCAAATAGTTGCATATTTTCTATTAAATCAGGTGTCCAGACTGTTTCTCCATTTTTTATATTCAGGCCAATTATTTTATCATCTTTAGTAACTATAAAAATTCTTCCGCCTTCTTTTTGTTTCTCTGCAGGAATAAGAGGACTATAATATGACTCAATGTCTGATACACTTTTTACTTGCAGTGACTTTGACCATAAAATATTTCCTGATCTCACGTTAATACCATAAATATAAGAATTATTTGTAGCTATTAAAGTATCGCCAAGCACTCTCGGTGTAGTAGTTACATCTGTGAGCTGTGTATCCAAAAGGTTTGTAGCCAATTTTTGGCTCCACAATTTTTTACCGTCTTCATTAAAAGCTATTAACTCACCATTTGAAAATGGTGCTATTATTTTATCGTTAGAAGTTGTTGGCGATATGGAATACAAACCTCGAACCTCATTGATACCGTTTTGATAAGCCCAAACGGAGCTGCCATCTTTTATATCAAACACGTACAGATAATTATCAATAGTCAATACTACCAATTTATTATTTATTACTGCTGCTTTCCCTCTTACTGGAGCTCTCAATTCTTTTTCCCACTCAATCTTGCCAGTTTTTGCATCTATTGCGTGTAAAGTGTTATCCACTATAAAGAAAACATTTTTTTCATAATGCGATAGGCTCATGTTACCAATTTTTTTCCTATGTGAGAGGTGTAATTTCCAATTCATAGCCTTTGAGTTATCAATATCAAAGGAATATAAAGCGCCGTGCTTGTCTGGTAAAATAATGCTATCTTCTGTAAGCACTGGAGCTACATATCCTTGAGATAGTTTTTTATCCACTAGACTTATTCGTTCGTTTGCCATTGTATAGTTACTATACAATAACATTATCATGACAATTATTATTTTCATTATTTAGTGAAAACAAGATTCATTAATATACATACTAGAAACCTGAATCACAACGAAAATGTTCTTATTGTATATTAAAAGCATTGATTCATAAATAGAATGTCATACCATTATGTGAAAGGGGCTCTAAGAACCTGTTTAAAATCTTTTCAGGAGTAGAGCAGTGAAAGCAAATTTGTAAGCTGGTGTTGAGTTTCCGCTCGCCACAATCGCCTACATTTTTCTAACTAAGCAAAAAACAACCCATCTTTTCTACAATACAGCAAAGGTATGCAATTCCTTACTCTTTATCACTTCAACAGTTGCACCAATAATATCTTTTATTTGAGTTGCAAATTTTTCTCCCGTATAACCCGCATGGCTTTGTTGCATAGCTAGTGTTATATTGTAAGGAGAAAAGCTTTTCAATATATGGTTAGTAACGCATTTTGTTGTAAAATAAGCATTTTTCAAACAAGTATAACTTATGCCACAAAAAATGAGAGTAAGTAACCAAAGAGAATATTGTAAGTTAAAAATATGTTATAAAACGAACAAGAGGGAAAGATAGCTCTATTCACTATAGGAATAGAGCTATCACGGGCATGTGCGACCGAGGGAAAATTGGTATTACAACCGTCGTTATCAAGGTACACTAGCCCATCTCTCGATACGTTTGAATAGTTGTGTGGGACATACCCGTTTACAATCTTAAATTAATAAAACTATCGAGGTTATCATGATTGCATCTTATCAAAATTTTATTGGCATTGACATCGGAAAATTCAAAAATGTTGTTGCAGTTCACAAGCAGAAGAATGCTGTCGAATTTGACAATAATACTTCTGGTTGGCAACAATTGTGTCAAAAATTCTCAGATATCTTACCTAATTCTTTAGTGACTTTAGAACTTACTATTACCCACAAATATAAATGGACTTATAAATAAAGTATTAGAATATTAAAGTTTGCAAATATTGAGGGTATAAAAATGGCAAGTGAATGGGCTAAAAATGAATTTGGAGATGCGACACTTGGAGATAAAAGACTAACTGACCGATTGGCGAATATTGCTGATAGTTTAATAAGTTTACCTGAAAGCTCAATTAATCAGGCATGTGGAAGTTGGTCAGAAGCAAAAGGGGCATATCGTTTTTTTCAAAATGAGAACGTGAAAGAAAGCGATATTCTAGCTTCACATACTACAAGAACTGTTGAAAGAATAAAAGCTCATAAAAAGATTCTTGTAATTCAAGATACAAGTTGTATTTCATACACGGGCCATAAAAAAACAAGTGGGTTGGGAATTATCTCAAGAAAACGTAGTAAAGGTGTTATGCTGCATACAGCTTTTGCTGTTAGTACAGAAGGCTTGGCATTAGGAATAAAAATTTACTCGAGACCACCTGTTTCTGAAGAAGCCAAAGAGCTAAAAGAGAGGAATCGTAAAAGAGCACATATTGAAGATAAAGAAAGTATAAAGTGGCTAGAAAGCCTAAAGAAAACAGATAGCATTATAGACTCAACTAAAACTGAAGCTATAACTGTATGTGATAGAGAGGCAGATATTTATGAATTTTTTGAACTTGCACGTAATCTTAACTCAGCAGTTTTAGTAAGAGCTTCCAAAGATCGAGATATAAATAGAAAATCCAGATTTTCCAACGATAAACAAAAATTATGGAATTTTTTGAAGACTTCTCTAGCATTGGTACAATAGAAATTGAAATCCCTGCTAGAGATAATAAGCCAAAAAGAACAGCATGTTTAGAGGTTAAGTTTGGGAAGTTTATGATGGATCCGCCTAAAAGGCACATAAGGTATAAAGAGTTATATAACCTACCACTTTATGCAGTTTATGTTGTTCTGTCCTCCTGAAGCAAGTCCGCTAGAGTGGATGCTTTTAACGAATCTTCCTGTTAATACTTTTGATGAGGCAGTTGAAAAGGTTAGTTGGTATTGTCTTAGATGGAAGATAGAGATACTTCATAAAATTTTAAAATCTGGCCTTAAAGTTGAAGAATGTAGACTTGAAACAGCAGAAAGATTAATGAGGTATTTAACGGTTATGAGTGTTATTGCTTGGAGAATTTTTTTTATTACAACAATTGCAAGAACCAATCCAACACTACTTTATTAGCTGAAGAAGAGTGGAAAGTTTTATACGCGAAAATACACAAATGCCCAAATGTAACTCCTACTATAAAAGAGGTTGTTTCATGGATTGCTCAGCTTGGAGGCCACTTAGCCAGAAAAAATGACCCAGAACCAGGCCCCATTACTCTTTGGAAAGGATGGAGACGTCTCTTTGATTTATCAGAAGGATGGAGACTTGCTACTGAACTTTATACTTATGGGTAATAGTAAGATTTCAAATACTTGAGTCATACAAATTCGAGGTAAGATTGGTAAATGCACGGCATGTAAAGAATGTACCTGGTAGGAAGTCTGACGTTCAAGATTGCCAATGGCTCCAACAACTGCATAGCTAAGGACTGCTTCATGGAT
The DNA here is from genome assembly GCF_001027565.1 of Wolbachia endosymbiont of Armadillidium vulgare str. wVulC. Lineage (NCBI taxonomy): Bacteria > Pseudomonadati > Pseudomonadota > Alphaproteobacteria > Rickettsiales > Anaplasmataceae > Wolbachia > Wolbachia endosymbiont of Armadillidium vulgare. Next base: position 9,564 of record NZ_ALWU01000010.1, read on the forward strand.
CATTTAGGCCAGATGTGTGTATTGCGCAGTTACGTGCGGCAACGCAAAAATCTCACTGAAAGTGCATCTACACATATTCTGCGTATGCAGAAGGCATTAATTCAAATGAATATACAATTACACAAGGTTATTAGTCATATTACTGGGATAACTGGTATGAAAATCATTGAAGCTATAATTGAAGGCGAAAGAGATTCTGAAAAATTAGCAGGGACGTGCGAATGAAAAATGATCAGTCTACTATTGCAAAAGCGTTAGCTGGTGACTATAGAGAGGAACACTTATTCACGCTAAAGCAAGAATTTGAACTATATAATATTTATCAAGAAAAAATAGCAGAATGTGATAGAAATATTGAAGTCTATTATAAAACGTTTGAAACAAAGTCTTGTGAAAGCAAACAGCTAAGTAAGCAAAAGAATAAAAATAGCAAAAGTAAGCCAAGCTTTGCTTTGTATGAGGAACTGCACCGAATAACTGGTATGGATTTCACTAAAATTCCTGGATTTGATGTATTAAGTATACAAACCATAATTTCAGAAGTTGGTATAAACCACAGTAAATGGCCAACAGAAAAGCACTTTTCGTCGTGGTTGGGACTCAGTCCTGCTAATAAAGTTACAGGGGAAAAAGTGTTTAATACAAGAACACGTAAAGTCATTAACCGTGCTGCAAATGCTTTGCGAATAGCTGCTCATTCTGTAGGAAATAGTAAAAGTACGTTGGGTGCATACTACAGAAGATTGAAAAAACGACTAGGAGCACCAAAAGCAATAACAGCTACTGCAAGAAAAATGGCATGCATATTTTATAGTATGCTCAAATACGGACAGGAATATGTAGAAAAAGGAATGGAATACTATGAAACACGCTATAAAGATAGAACTGTAAAAAATTTGATCAAAAAAGCGAGCGAATTTGGCTACATATTAGTTCAACAAGAAGAGTTAGTTGAGTGAGTTTCTTAGGAGGAAGATGTCATGCCAGTGACCAGACACTGGAATGAAACCAAAGAGGCTAATTATATTTCTTGCATAACTGAAATTCAAAGGAAAATCAGTTAATGTCATTCCAGTACTGGAATTCAGCTTTTTCGTAATCATTGGAAACGCTGTATTCTAACATGAAGCAGCTACTTTTGTGCTTGCCAACGTAATAAAATTCCTGGATGCCAGTGTCTGGGCACTGGCATCCTGCAGATAATGTTCGTGCAGCTGTGCCTCATGCGCTGGCTCTCTTAAATTACTCTAACTATAAATATTAATAAATTTACCAATTGCAAAAAAGGCAAAAGAACCCCCACGTAGTGAGTTTGACCCTATAATAATTTAAACTGGCGCTGTAATAATGTGCTAACGCTTAAAATAAGCGCGTTTTGGCTGAATGTAGAAAAAATAAAAAAGACATGCAGCCGCTATAATTTTATGTAATCCGCCAATAAGTACCCTAAGTTTTTTACTGAATTTTTGTCATTGAGCCTGCAGGTCAAAAACAAGTTTTGAGTCATAAATACCCTTATTGTCATGATAAGTGAACTAACGAAATTTGTAAAGGAGTTTTTGTTCCTACGGCTTAGAAAGTTAGCATTCTGTTAGTCATATTCTTTACCTTGCTTTACAACAATGCAATTCCAGTGTCACGCACTGGAATGACAAGAAAGGGAGCACAGGTTTCAATATTTGCACATTAGCCATTCCCCTGAACAGATACCGTGTAATTTCTGCTAAACATGAAACTCCTATTTAGGAGACTTCTTAAAGTCTTTTCCTGCATAATACTGCAGCTCCCATTACTTTTCTGTACTAAATAACTGCAAAAAAGCGTTCGCTTGTTCAGGAGAATAGTCAAGGAGATCATGTATTAATTCAGTGATCATATTTTAGCCACACTCTATAGTGATATTTCTATATTAGAAACCTTAATCATATAAATTAATTATTTACTATATATTACCTGACGCTTAACTAATCAGTTATTTACTCTAAATATATTATATGTATACTTGTTACTAAATTAATTTTGAAATGATAGAAAATGAACGAATTTAAATCTATACGTAATATTGCCATAATTGCACACGTTGACCACGGTAAAACTACTTTACTTGATAACATGTTAAAACAAAGTGGTACGTTTCGTGAGAATCAAGAAGTTCAAGAACGAGTGATGGATAGTGGCGATCAAGAGCGTGAACGTGGGATTACAATACTTGCAAAATGCACATCAATAATGTGGGATGATGAAAAAATAAATATTATTGATACACCAGGACATGCGGACTTCGGTGGAGAAGTGGAAAGGGTGCTCTGCATGGCAGATGGCGTGTTACTACTGGTTGATGCTGCAGAAGGTCCAATGCCACAGACTAAGTTTGTGTTGTCAAAAGCACTAAAAGCAAATTTAAAACCGATTGTAATAATCAATAAGGTTGATCGACCAGACAGCAGAATTGATGAAGTACTAAATGAAATATATGAGTTATTTTTTAACCTTGATGCAACCAACGAGCAGCTTGATTTTCCAGTATTGTATGCTTCAGGTAGAAATGGTTGGTGTGCTAAGGAGCTATCTGATGAGAGAAAAGATTTAAGCCCATTATTTTCAACGGTGATAGATTACATAAAACCTTCCGTTTACGACCAAAATGCACCTTTTGCTATGCTAGTTACTTTACTTGAGTCCGATAAGTTTCTTGGCAGAATATTGACAGGAAAGATTTACCAAGGAACCGCACAAGTTAACTCAGATCTTAAGGTAATTGATTTGGATGGTAAAGTGGTTGAGCGTGGAAGATTAACTAAGTTACTCTCATTTTCTGGCTTAAAACGCATTCCGGTAGAGCAGGCTGTAGCAGGTGACATAATTGCCATTGCAGGACTTGAGAAAGCTTCGGTTTCAGACACTATAGCAGCACCAGAAGTTACAACTGCAGTCAGCTCAACTCCAGTTGATCCGCCAACGATGGCGATTACTATAAGCGTTAATGACTCACCTTTTGCTGGGCAAGAGGGAACAAAACTTACCTCAACTGTTATAAAGGATCGTTTATATGCAGAAGCAGAAACAAATGTTGCAATTACTGTAACTTTGGCGCCAAGCGGCGAAGCATTTGAAGTAGGTGGACGTGGTGAGTTGCAGCTTGGAGTGCTGATTGAAAATATGAGAAGAGAAGGTTTTGAGCTTTCTGTTTCACGCCCTCGAGTGCTATTCAAAGAGGAAAATGGCAAAAAACTTGAGCCTATAGAGGAAGTAGTAATTGATGTAGATGATGAATATAGTGGAGTCATCATGGAAAAACTCAGCTTTCGAAAAGGTGAAGTAACTGACATGAGACCTTCTGGCAACGGTAGAACGAGGTTAACGTTTTTAGTACCATCAAGGGGACTGATTGGTTATCAAGGAGAATTTTTAACTGATTCTCGCGGCACTGGTATAATTAACCGTTTATTTCACAGCTATGCTCCACATAAAGGTCCAATTTCCGGAAGGCGTAATGGGGTTTTAATTTCAACAGACAAAGGCGAAGCAGTAGCCTACGCAATTTTCAATCTGCAAGATAGGGGAATTATGTTTATTAAGCCACAGGATAAGGTATATTGTGGTATGATTGTTGGTCAGCATAGCCGTGACAATGATTTAGAGATAAACGTGCTAAAAGGTAAACAATTAACCAACGTGAGAGCTTCAGGTAGTGATGAAGCTATAAAACTCACTCCGCCAAAGATAATGACACTGGAGGATATGATAGCGTATATAGACGATGATGAGTTGGTGGAAGTGACTCCAAAATCTATACGTCTGCGCAAGAAGTTCCTCGACCCTAATGAACGTAAGCGTGCAGGAAGGGCGAAGAATAAAGATTAATCAACGTTTCTGATAAAAAGCTGGATGCCAGTGTCTGGACACTGGCATGACGTTATGGACACTGTTCTTTTTTGCCATCCTGATAAATGGATACTAATTAAGTTCTGATATTTTCTTGCAGTCTGACACGTTTGGGGAAAATAGATACATCATCTAATGCACTCCTAACATTTCTTTTATTAATCGCTGCAGTTGGTTGAAAAGTAGCATAGATGTATTGCGGTATATCATTAATTCGTACTAGAATAGAATTAATACATTCAATATTACCTTTACATATAGCAAGGCCAAGTGGTGTTAAGCTGTACCTCTGACCAGTTGGAGATATTGCAGCATTGTGATTATCAAGAACATCTTGCAATAAACCACTATTTTGAGCCTGAATTAAAATCGAATTAATATGTGCATGATTACCTTCATGTATAGCAAAGCCAAGTGATGTTAAGCTATACGTCCAACCATCTGGAGAATGTACAGTATTTTTAGCAGCAAGAACATTTTGCAATATACCACTATTTTGAGCTTGTATTAAAATAGAATTAACATGTTCATGATTACCTTCATGTATAGCAAAGCCAAGTGATGTTAAGTTGTACATCCAACCATTTGGAGAATGTACAATATTTTTAGCAACCAGAATTTCTTGCAGTGTACCATTATTTTGAGCTTGCATTAAAATAGAATTAACATGTTCATTTTCATTGATGTTTCTATATATAGCAAGACCAAGCAATGTTAAAATGTACGTCCGATTGTTAAGAATATCTTGCGATATACCATTATTCTTGGCGATTGTTAAAATTGCATTAAAACATTCTTTATTACTTTCATATATAGCAAAGCTAAGCGGTGTAAAAATGTATGTAAGACGATCTAAAAACCGTGTTACAATATTTTCAGTAGCAAAAACGCCTTGCAGCATACCATTATTTTGAGCTTGTTCTAAAATAGAATTGATACATTCGTTATTACCTTGATAAATAGCAAAACTAAGTGGTGCTAAAGCATATGCTATAATATTTCTAGCAGCAAGAATGTCTTGTAGTATACCACTTTCCTGAGCTTTTATTAAAATAGTATTAATATATCTTTCCTTGTTTTGATGTATAGCAAAGCCAAGCGATGTTAGGGTATAGATCAGACTACCTTGATAGTCTATAATATTTTCAATATTAATAATCTCTTGCAGTATACTGTTATTTTGAGAATATGTTAAAATAGAATTAATACATTCATCATTACATTTGAATATGGCTAAGCTAAGTAGTGTTAAAGTGCGTCCACCACCTCTTGGAAATCGTGTGATGTATCCGATTGTAAGAACTTTTAGTAAATCATTCTTTGAAGCTGATTCCAGGATATTACTGATGCTCCTTTTATTCCGTATGGCCTTTCTTAATTGAAAATACAAAATTCGTTGTTTTTGTGTTAAGTTTTTGTGATTCAACATATTTCTTATAGCCCCATTTTAAAGTAAGTGCAGTTTATGTTAGTATACACTGATAGAAGAAATTCTATCATATGTTATGGAAAAATCTACAATGATTAATGAGAAGATCGTAAGAGAGAGCTTAAAAAAAGTCATAGAGCAAAAAAGTGGTAAAAATGTAATCGCTCTTGGTATAATACCCTCAATCATCATAAAAGGTAGAGATGTTGGTTTTGCGCTTGAGATTTCTGGTAACACACAGGCAAATGAAGAATTAAGAAGAAATTGTGAGAAAGCTGTTAAAGCTATACCAGGAGTAGGGAAAGTAACCGTGGTTGCTGCTGGTCAAAAGCAAGCTGGGCAGCAAAAAGCTAAACTTCATATTGAAGGAGTGGAAAATATAATTGTTGTTGCCTCTGGTAAAGGAGGTGTGGGTAAATCTACGGTTGCACTAAACCTGGCTCTCTCGTTGGCAGAATTAAAACATAAAGTTGCACTGGTTGATGCAGATATATATGGTCCTTCGATTCCTAAAATGCTGGACACTGAAAAATTAAAGCCAGAAATACAGAGTGGCAAAGCAATGCCTATAGAGAAGTATGGACTCTATACTATTTCAATTGGCTATTTTATCGATAAAGACTGCGCAGCAATATGGCGTGGACCTATGATCACAAAAGCACTTTACAATTTGCTAATGGGAACAAAGTGGTCTGATACAGAATATTTAATCATTGATACACCACCTGGAACCGGCGATGTGCATTTAAGTCTGATGGAGAATTTTAGTTTAACTGGGGCAATAATAGTTTCAACTCCACAGGAGCTTGCTTTAGTTGATGCACGAAAAATTTATGATATGTTCACAAAGCTCAGCGTGCCAATTATTGGCATTGTGGAAAATATGAGCTATTTTGTTCAAGACAATTCAAAAATACACATATTTGGAAAAGACGGTGCAAAAAAAATGTCTGAAGAGCTAAGAATAAAACTCTTGGGCAGAATTCCTCTAGATCCACAAATATGTAGTGCTTCTGATTGTGGAGATCCTTCAATGCTAAGTGAGGATTTAGTAGCGATTTATGAAGGCATTGCTAAAGATGTTAGGTCTTTTGTATGCAGTCTATAAAGTTCGTTTAAACTATTTTCAAAATGGGAATGTTTAAAAAAGCATAGGAGTCAAATTAAGGAAAAAGATATGAGGAGATAGAATAACAAGTTCTCACAGATATGTTTTTAGTGAGAGAAGTAACGATGAATAAAATAACTTGCCTATCAAAAGACCTCAACAAATTTTTCAATGAAATGGCAAAAGAGGTATCAATAAAAACAGAAAAGGAAGAGGCGGTTCATCATTCATAAATTTTGGGCAATTGAAAACTGCAGCAAAAGACCTGCTGCAAAAGAGGAGAAATGGTTATATAAAGAGCAAGAAAAAGTGAGGTAAAATGAGCTTAATAATCTAAAAGAACATCCGAGGAATTTTCGAGATCTAACAGGTCTGACAATAGAAGAATTCCAAAAGGTTGTCGAAACCAGAGTGGGAAAGTAACCGTTCACGGATTGTGAGAATGAATAAAGAACTAAGCAGTGACAGCTACTAGATTCTGTAGCTTTTGAAAGGGGTTCTGGCCATTTAGACGTGATGTCAAAATATCGACAACATTCTTTCCGGGAGTGTTAAATAAACTGTGTCAAACCAAGAAATAAAAATATAATTGATATAAAAAAACGGAGGTTTGACATGAGTCAAGTAAATAAAACTACCGGATTGGTAGATTATAAAGAATTAGAAACCTGTCGTCTATACGAGAAGGAAGACCGCTAACAGGAAGAGATGACACCGTTTATAAAAAAGCTGCTTGAGGCAAGTCTGGAAGGTGAAATAGAACACCACTTGTCTGGTGAAAGCGAAGAAAATAATCGAAGAAATGGGAAAAACTTTACGTACAAGTGCAGGCTCATTTGAATTGTTAACACCAAGAGATAGGGAGGGAAGCTTTGAACCTCAAGTAGTTAGAAAAAGACAAACAAGCCTACATCCCGAACTTGAAGCAAAGGTCTTAAGCACATTTGCCAGTGGTATGGAGATATAGCGTCACATGTTGAGGAAATTTATGATCACAAAATATCTGCAGCAGAAATATCAAGTATTACCGACAAATTGCTACCGATAATCAATGAATGGCGCAGTCGCCCACTGCAATCTGTATACCCGATAGTGTTCATGGATGGCATGTTTTTTAAGGTCAAGGAGGATGGGCATTGTGTAAGTAAATGTATGTACAATATATTGGGCATAGACCAAAATGGTAAAAAAGAAGTACTGGGCTTTTATTTAGCTGAAAGCGAAGGAGCTAACTTCTGGTTGGGTGTATTAAATGACCTAAAAGAGAGAGGTATAGAGGACATTCTGATAGCTTGTGTAGATGGACTAAAAAGCTTTCCTACAGCAATAAATAATGTGTTTCCTAATGCAGAAGTACAGCTATGTATAGTGCATCAGATAAGAAATTCATTGAAATATGTATCTAGCAAAGATGTGAAAGTTTTTATGAATGATTTGAAAAAAATATATCGTGCTACAAGTAAAGAAATTGCTGAAAATTATTTGCTTGAGCTGGAAGAAAAATGGGGCGAAAAGTATCCGTTAGTTGTAAAATCTTGGCAGAATAATTGGGAAAATTTGTCCAGTTATTTCAAGTATTCAGGTCCAGTTAGAAAGTTAATTTATACTACTAATCCTATTGAGGGGCTGCATAGGCAGATCAGAAAATTTACTAAGACCAAAGGCTCATTTACCAACACAAACGCCTTGTACAAACAGGTATATTGTGCTATAAAAAAAGTAGAGCAAAAATGGGTCATGGCTTTGCCTAATTGGGCATTAACTATTTCTCAGCTTGATATTTTCTTTCCTAACAGATTGAAAATTCAGTTGAGCTAAAAATGTGGTTTGACACAGTTTATTTAACACTCCCTAATAAATAAGATATCTACCTTAAATGGTTGCTATATTGGGCATATTCTCTTAACTTGACGCGTATGCTTCTTTGAACGTTCCCCGCAAAGTATTTAACTAAATCCAAGTTACCACCTTCAGCAGCATAGCGTATAGGTGTTTTATTGCTCATATCTCTAGCATTAACATCTGCCCCCTTTTCCTCTACTAGGTATTTAACCAACTCCAAGTTACCACTTTTAGCAGCATAGTGCAAAAGCGTTTCACCACCCACATCTCTAGCATTAATATCTACTCCCTTTTCCTCTACGAGATACAAAACTGAACCCAAGTTACCACTCCTAGCAGCATGGTACAGAGACATTTGATAGAAAGCACCTTTAACACTAGTTCTCTTTCCACTTGCTAGGTATTTAGCCAAGTCCCAATTATCATTGACAACAGCATGTTGCAGAGACATCTAATAGAAAGCACCTTTGACACTAACTCCAACTTCCTCTACTAGGTACTTAACCAACTCCAAATCACCATTCTTAGTAGCATAGTATATAAGTGCCCCACTATTTACATCCTTACTACTAAAGCCTACCCTTTTACCTACGAAGTATTTAACTAGATCCAAATTACCACCCTTAACAGCACAGAGCATAAATGTATTACTACCTGTATCTGCAGCACTAAAGTCTATCCCTTTATCTCCTAAGTACTTAACTAGATCCAAGTTACCACTCTCAGCAGCATAGCACACAACACTAAAAGCTACTTCGTCGCAACTTACAACCCTGTTACTAATTCTGTATGCATTAGAAATTTGATTTACACCCATTTCACCCTCCCTTATACATAAACAATGAATATACCACTGATTTCATATGCGCTGCATGCAAACCTTAACTATGCTCCACCACTCGTATCAATCACCCTATAAGAAGCTCAGCCATATCCATCAGTGCATTACAAATTAAGCATCTTTTGCTTTCACACAAGAACCCAACTTAATGAAGGTAAATACTACTTTTAACATTTGTTAAGTCATATTTAGAATTTTTTTTGAAATAATTTTCGATGAAGATTTTTCATTAATTTTATATAAAATATTACTAAAAACTTAGATAATATAACCATCTCCAGCAACCAAGCTCATCTTTTAAAATTTTAAATAGGTTCTTAGAATCGGTATCCTATTTTCTGGAGATGTACATCAGATTTAGTTGATGCATAGTAGCTATAAATTTAACTCTGTTATAAATTCAATAAATTAAAATAGATATTCATAAGAATATTGCTTTCCGTAACTAAAGCACTTATAATCCCAGGTTTCAGACAAAGGTGATGCTATAAAGAAACTTTTTAATATGGTTATTAGCATCATTGTTTTATGCATACCAATATATATTACGCATGATTCCAAATGTCGTAGTTTCTGAATTGACAATAAAGTTTAATATAGGAGCAATAGAAATAGGGCAATTTGGTGGGTTATACTATGCAGGCTATGTATTAGCACATATTCCTGTAGGTATTCTCTTAGATAGATTTGGTTCTAAAGTTGTTGTACCGATTTGTATTGCACTAACATCCTTGGGTGCTTTACCTTTGGTTAGTTCTAGCAATTGGGGTTATTCTATTGTTGGAAGAATAATCACTGGCATTGGATCATCTGCTTCAGTACTTGGACTTTTTAAAATAATAAGTATCTATTACCATAGAGAAAAATTCGCTGTGATGTTTAGCATATCAGCTATTATTGGCATTTTAGGTGGTATATTTGCCACTAAACCATTACATATCTTATTTGATGAATTCGGGTGGACTTACTGTATTTATAATAACCGGATTATTGCTTGCTTTAACTACCTTTGTGTCTATACCTAGAGTTGGTACCTCAGACAAAATAAATATTGGAAATTTAAGCAAGGTTATATTCAATAAAGATATTTTATTGATAAGCTTATTCGGTGGTTTTATGATTGGGCCATTAGAAGGCTTTACAGATGCATGGTCTGCAACATTCTTGCATGAGATGTACGCTATAGATAGACACATTGCATATAGTATTTCAAAATGGATATTAATAGGTTTTGGGGTTTTATTATTTCCTTATGTACTAGTGAAGTATCCAACTAGAACGTGCAGTAATGATAAGCAGCCTATTCCTGGTGTTAATTGTGGAAATTGTTAACACTGCTTTTGAAACGACAATTGAGCGTATTTCCAGTGAACAACATATACTTTCAAAAAAAGTAAAAGATCTAGGTAGTGCAGCAGTTTTTCTCTCATTAATTAACTTCTTGATAACATGGATGATAATATTGACAGGTTAATACGAATGTTATTAAGATATGTTGTCAAACTCACCAATTAAAGTTTTTATATCTTGCGGTAAATCAGAGACAAATTCCATGTATTCCTTGCTTTTTGGGTGGTGTAATCCTAATTTGTAAGCATGTAGTGCTTGTCTATTGAAATTACGAATGAAACTAGAGTTTTTAGCATATTTTGTGCTTTTACTACTATTTTTGCCGTAAACTTGATCACCAACTATGGAATGTCCTATGTGGCTCATGTGGACTCGAATTTGGTGTGTTCTGCCTGTCTCTAAAGTGCATTTAACCAGGCTTGCTTGTCCTATAATTTTCTGCACTAAATAGTGAGTGATTGCTAATTTGCCTGTGATTTTTGTTACACACATCATTTCTTTATTACCGCGTTTGGGAGCGATATTAGTTTCTATAGTTCCCTGCTGGGAAGGTAATGCTCCCCAAACTACTGCTAAATATTCCCGCTTTATTTTACGATTTGATAACAATTCAGACAAAAAACCATGGGCTTCTTCATTTTTTGCAATTACCATTAGTCCACTAGTATCTTTATCAAGCCTGTGAACGATTCTTGGTCTTGCATCAAGGTAAGCGATAACTGCATTCAAAAGCGTATCATTGTTTGTCCCAGCACCTGGGTGCACTGTTAATCCACTTTGTTTACTCAGAACTATAATGTCCTCATCTTCATAGACAATATCAAGTTTTATGTCATAATTAGGCTCAATTGATGTGGATATGTCAGGTTGAACGAGATGCACCACATACTCTTCATCTGGTTTTACTATGTGGTCATTATTAATTATCGGTATGCCAAGTAATTTCACCTGCTCATTTTGTATCAATCTTTGCGCTTTACTGCGCGATATGTTGCATTTTTCAGCTATATAGGTGTCTAACCTTAATTTTTTCTCATCACTATTAATGTTTAAAGTTATGTCTATGGCAACTACCTTGCACAAGCTACTTCAAATGCTGCTTGAACATTTGGGTCTATAAACATTGTTGCACTAGACTCAATTTGCAGATCACCTCGTTTTTTAATATGGCAAGTCGTTTGAGAGCCATTTTTCCAGTGAATTATTATTTTATTATCAAAATTTCGTAATGTTGCCTCAACCTTATTATCTTTTTCTTCCAGCTTAATAGATTCTAATAAATAATATAGAAAGTCACTTGGTTTGCCGTTGATTTTTTCTTTCCATTCATCTGTTCTTTTTCGTTCAAATAAATCTTTTTTCTGCTGCCTTATTCTATCTTGTTTTTCTAAGACTGCCATTTGTTCTTGTAGCTCCTTCTCTTCATCTACTAGTTGATCAGTATTATCTTCATTATCAGGCTCATGTGGTTGGTTGTGTTCTTCTAATAACTGTGTCTGTATCTCTTGATCTGCGGATTCATTAGTACTAGTTTGCATCTCTTTATTTGCAGATCCGTTAGCATTAGATCGACTACTGCTTCCTTGCCCATTTTGTTGAGGGTTGGGGTTATTAGGTGCGTTAGGCAGTCTTTCATCTGCAAAAACCGCTCCGGATAATCCCATACGGGCTCCAGGTTTAAGTCTAGATATTCTATCTTCTAAAGTCTCTGCTAGATTACTCAAGTTGTTTACTAAACTCATTACCTTTTCTACGTCCACTTCACTCAGTTTATCTTTTACGTCTTTGCTAACTTCTTTACACAGAACATCCACACTTTCACTAATATCTTTCAGGCAGGCAATTATTTCTTTACTAGCAGTTGTTTTCACCTCATCTACATTTTTCTTTATATCTTTTTCTAATTTATCAAGTAAAGCTTTGAGATCCTTCCCTATACTGTCAAGCGTTTCTTTAATGTTAATATTTGCAGGCTTTAAAAGACTATTATCAAGTAAATCGCAAGCTTTTTTAAGGTTACTGTCAAATGAGTTGCAAAACGGACTAAGTAGTTTTTCCATTAGAGATATTAGTTCATTTTCCCTTTTACCAAGCTTATTTTCTACTACTGATACAACCATGCCCTTTCCAGACCAGTATGGAAATAGAAGACCTAAAGAACTGTGTTTTCTAATAGTATGATTTTCATGATCCACGCTATTACTTATTAGATTGCTAAGTGTTGATATGATGCATAAAAGAATAGCGACTAATAAAGCTATTAATATTATTGGAGCATTAATGGATTGTGATGTTGCTGAAACTACTATAATAGCACCAAATACATATGATCCAGTAAACAAGAGAATCCTATTTCTATTTTCTGTTTCTATATCTTCTAGTATTTCTCTCTGCGTCTTAGAAATTGGTAAAACTATTGAAAGCTTTTCCCCCTTTTTATCTAAATTTGTTACAATTTCAATTTTTTTAGCTTCTTGAGCAATCTGGCTGTACTGTTCGTCAACTTGATAGTTTCCTATTTTTTTATCTATTTCATTCTCTTTTATTTTTTGTGTATTTATAAAGTTTATAATAGCAGTAAATAAGAAAACTGTAAGAGGAATAAAGGCAAGAGGTGCTGGCGTGAACGCAAATCCAGCAATACTTACTGTAACAGGCTGAATAGAAAAGGCAGTAAATGCTATAAGAGTAGCAATGGTACTTGCTATCGATATAGTACCAGAATACTTTCTTATAGAGCTCAAAATTCTACTGGGCTGGTCAGAAAGTTTTCTAAATCCTAAAAAATCAAAATAGTCTTTGAAAGGATCTTTAGTGTCTGTAACCATAACATTTTTCTAGTTTGAATTTATTTAGGTATACATTAACCAAACCTTAAAATCAAGTTTCTTAATTTTTCAACATATGCCAAGGCCTATTGGAGCGCACTGTATTAATCTTTACGTAACGATTTGTTAACCAAGCAGAATGTGTGCCATACGTTCCTAAATCGGCATATTTGATAGTTTTAGTATTACAAACTGAATAGTTGAATTCACTTAGTTGGATTATTAAATCAACTTTACCACAATTTTCTAGAATATCTTCTTTTTTGTAAGCTAGCAACACTGACTTACTATTTCCTTTATTGTATATACAGCCATAATCGTTGCACTTTAGTCTTTTATCTGGATTGCTATATTTTGTATGATTCAAAATTTGGTTCTGCCCATTTTGCTTCGCCCATGTTTTGACAACAAAGTTCCTATTTTTCCTGGTGAGAGAATATAGTAAGTTATCACTTTCTTTTACAGCAACATTATCAGCATTTATTAGGATGTCGGGGGTTTTATATGCGGTGCTAAAGCAAATACCCAGCACAATAAAGAAAATTCCCAAGAAACGCCAATTTCTTTCCCACAAGCACAGCCACAATAAACCAAATGTTATGATAATAATTGATGAGGCAGGAAAAGTGCGAATGGGAATAATTAGATACTGAAGATTAGCTATTGCATTTGTTATGTACAAAACGCTTTCAATTGGTCGTTCTATTAGCGGCGTTATAATCCACTCAATGCCTAAGGGAATCAACAAAACATAGATTATTCCAAGTGGAATAATAATGAGTGTAACTATTGGTATGGCAATCAGATTTGTAATAATGCCGCTGATTGAAAAATAATTAAAATTATATATTGTATATGGAACCGTTGCTAAGCTTGCTATTACTGAGCTGATCATTATCGACACAAAATATTTTATTATTTTTATTTTTAAAAATTTATTGGCATTAATCTGATAACTGGCAACCAACGCCAAGACAGCAGAAAATGACATCTGAAAGCCTGGTTTTAAGATTGCTTCTGGTTCTATTATAAGTATCACCGAAGCAGCAAACGCAATTGCTATTAATCCTCGATATTTTCTCTCTATCATTATTGCAACGAGTACTAAAATCACCATAATGTAGGCACGCTGAGCGGAAATTTGCATACCAGTGATCAATAAATAAAACGTGGTTGGTAAAATAGTAAGGAATGCAGATATTTTCTTGGTGTTATACTTAAGAGTCAAAGTTTCAGATATTGCGAATAAATTACGAAATACTATAAAAAATAGACCAGCAACGAACGATAAATGTAGACCAGATATAGCGAATAAATGTGCTATACCTGAGTCTCGTATTGCATTCATAGTTTTTTGATCTATCCCGTCTTTTTTGCCAATTAATAATGCAGAAATTATGTCCGCATGTGGTTTTTTGGTATTTTGCTGCAGGTTTTCATAGATATACTGACGGAAAGATTCTATATACTCCTGAAATTTCCTTGCTTCAGCCTTCTTGTGCAGGACTATTTTGCTTGTTGCAAAACCTGTTGCACTTATTTTCTGGTAATATGCTATTCGTGCAAAATCATATGCATACTCCGAAGGCGCAATCTTTAGAGGGAAGAGTTTTGCTGATAATTTTACTTGATCGCCTATTTTAATGCCTTCTTCCACTTTAGTTCTAACTGATATTCTGATGTTATCTAGAGCTCTATCCGGTGTCATTCCAGCGCGTGACCATATCTTTTTTTTCTGGATCCCAGTATCAAGTACTGGGATGACAAAAGGGGGTGCTGGGATGACAGGAGAGGATTTTGAGATAGTAGAGACAGAAAGCAAAAATTGTTTATATGAGCCCCTATCGTTAATATCCTTCACTGTAGCAACAATATCTTTTACGTACTTTTCTTTGTCGAGGATTTTAGTGTCTATTGAAGCCGTTCTTAATTTGCTGGCTGTAAATCCTACAAGCACTGCAATTAAAGCGATACATAATATCGCGTACTTTTTATGTAATATGGCAATCAAAATTAGTATAGGTGAAAGCAAAAGAAAAATAGATATACAGCTTGGTTCACAATTTAGGGAAAAATAGGTTAAGGCCCCTACACACTGAAAAACAGGAACCCACAGTATCAGGTTATATTTTTCATTGCGCAGATTGTTACGTATATAATTTACTATTATGTTAAAAAAGGTTAATAGATACATAAATATACGTAATAGTGTGATTTTATTCTTTATATTATTTATTATTGCATATATAATAATAAATAAGCAACGACGCGGGATGGAGCAGCTCGGTAGCTCGTCAGGCTCATAACCTGAAGGTCGTAGGTTCAAATCCTACTCCCG
This sequence comes from Wolbachia endosymbiont of Armadillidium vulgare str. wVulC, assembly GCF_001027565.1. Classification (NCBI taxonomy): domain Bacteria; kingdom Pseudomonadati; phylum Pseudomonadota; class Alphaproteobacteria; order Rickettsiales; family Anaplasmataceae; genus Wolbachia; species Wolbachia endosymbiont of Armadillidium vulgare. The sequence continues at coordinate 25,185 of NZ_ALWU01000010.1, forward strand.
CAACCATCTTCCAACTGTACAAATATTGTGGTTTCAGATAGAAACAACTTGACAAATTTCGTCAACCTCATTACCACAAGAATGAAGCTATATTATTTAACTTCCCAATCTGTGCAGATTAAAACGACAAGAAGACTTGTATTTGGTGTACTATTTTTGCACTATGTGCATCCTATGTCTTTACAAAATTTTCGGGTTTTTACCCACATAAGCTGAAAAACGCTGTTTAAGACATCACCCGACGTCAAATTTTAAAATAAAGAGTAGAGTAACTAGCTATTACGGGGATTCTTTGTCTTTTTTTGCTGGTAAACTTCTTAATGTTTATAGCTAAAAGAGTCAGTAAATACTTGATTCAGAAATTCTAATAAGTTGGTGAATATAGCAAGCATGAAAAAAATTCAAATAAGTTGCCAAGAGCAATATAAAGTATTCTTGCTTGAAAACAGTAGCTGGCATAATGATAGCTCGAATCCACAAGCATTCCAGACATTTCTTGGGTTAGTTGATCCGGATGCACTATGTTCATTTCAGCAATTTCTTGGGCAAAAAAAGGTTATGGAGCTTTTGGTACAACATATGAAGGATACCAGACCTAGCTCATCAGTAGATGACAGTTGACTTATCGAAAATCAATATCTCTGCATCCAGCAAGTGATGTGAAAACTTACACAGTGGAACGCATCAGGTTAAGAAAACCAAAGCTTGATGAGAAAAAAAGAAGTAGTCTTATTAGAGAGAGTTTACAATGAAAAAATAAGCTTCTTAACTTTGGGATAAGGGGCTATTTGGATAAGTGCACTGGAACAACAATTATCAAATGCATATCTTTTAAACAGTTTATTTAACCATAGGCGTCAAGTTAAGAGAATACGCCCAATATAGCAACTATTTAAGGTTTATTTGTTATATTTATTTTTTAAGAAATCTTGATCTAAAATAAGATAATTTTTTTTAAAGAGTCTATAAATTACTAATTTTATCGTTTAATGTCTAAAATAATTTTTACCGCTTCTCTTCTTTCTTATGCCACTTTTCCTTAACTTGACGCGTATGGTTTATTATAACACTCCCGTTAAGGATAAAGCTGCTCTATTTTCCAATTGCTTTTTTCAACAAGAGTGTACCTAAATCTGATATGTCTCCTGTGTTCACCTTCTTGCCAAAATTCAATTACTTTTGGGATTACACAAAACCCCACCCAAAAGTCGGGACGAGAAATTTGTGTATTGTGAAACTCTTTCTCCTTCGAATTTATAGCTTGCTCAAAATCTTGCCAATTTTTTAGAATGCTCGATTGTTTTGAGCACCATGCGCTAATTTGACTATCGCGTGCTCGAGAAGAGAAGTATTTGTCAGTTCTTTCATCGTTTAGAAGTTTAACATCTCCTTCAATTCGCACTTGCCTAGCAAATTCTATCCAATGAAACACTAATGCAGCTTTGGGGTTCTCAGTCAATTCTTTCCCTTTTTTACTGTTTACGTTAGTGAAAAACACAAAATCTTCTTTGCTGTATTCCTTTAGTAATACTACTCTTGCAGATGGAATACAGTCTTTGCTACAAGTTGCTAGTGTCATTGCAGGTGGTTCTCTATATGACGAATTGAGTACTTCTTCATACCACTTTGAAAACAAATCAAATGGATCTTTTTCAGGTGAAAATATCATATCAAAAAATAAAATCTTAATTCTGGCATGCGTTGCAAAAATAAGTGCTACGGCCATTTTGTCGTATAAGTGTTATGATATTGTTGCAGATCTTGCAAGGTTTTTGAACTTTACCATATACGTAAAAGTTATTTTGAAAGTATCCAGCAGATCCAGATGGCTGTGCATAATCTTTCAGTGTTGAACCGCCGGCAGTAATTGCATCACTCAGAGTATTTTTTATTTCAGTAGCAAGTTTTTCGCACTCTGTATATGTCAAGTCTTGTGCTGGCCTAAGTGGTAATATGCAGGCTCTAAATAAACTTTCAGAAGCATATATATTGCCCACCCCAACTATCAATTTATTATCCATTAATGCAGATTTGATATTTACTTTTTTGTTCTTCAGCAACTCCTGCAGATAGCCTCCACTGAATTCATCTGTGAGAGGTTCTATTCCGAGGTTATTAAAAAAGTTTAGTTCTTGTTCTCTGTTTAAAACAATCACTAATCCAAACCTTCTTGGGTCATTAAAGATTATTGAAGTGTTGTCAGAAAATAAAAATACCACGTGATCGTGCTTATTTCGCACTTGATCGTGGTCAGCATATATAAGCTTTCCGCTCATGCCAAGATGTATGATTATAGCCGAATTATTATCTGCGTGCCAGATTATATATTTACCTCTACGCTTGATATCGTTTATAATTTTGCCCTTTAGCAAATCATCAATATTTTTTGTTATTGGGGTACGTAAATTCCAATTATTAACTATAACATTACTAATTTGCTTGTTTTTAATTTTATCAAGCAAGAAGTTAGAGATTACTTCCACTTCTGGGAGCTCTGGCATCTTGTCTACTCTGTTGCTGTTTTTTTCTTTTTAGAATATTTTGCTTTAAAGCTTTTGCCAATCTTTTTTTCTCTTCTTCTTTTTCCTTATTTTTTTTCATGTTATTCATTATCATAATACGTGAACTTGCCGTTGTAGCTCAGGTGGTAGAGTACGTCATTGGTAATGACGAGGTCCCAAGTTCGAGTCTTGGTAACGGCACTGTAGACCTTATAATAAAGACTGAGAAGAAAGTTACAGAGGTAAGTTGTCATGCTTTTTCCATATTTTTTCTACTTTCTTGTTTTTGAGTAGCTCTAGCGCTTTGTGAAAGTGATACCTTGTTTTACTTGGCGCTATTATATCATCAATATATCCATGCGATGCAGCAAAAAATGGGTTAGCAAATTTTTCTTTATATTCTTTAATTAGTGTTTGCTGATCTTTTTCGTGTCGAAATATAATTTCAACTGCACTTTCAGGTCCCATTACAGCTATTTCAGCGGTTGGCCAGGCGTAATTTATATCACCTTTTAGATGTTTAGAGTTCATGACAATGTATGCACCACCATACGCTTTTCTGGTGATCAAACTAATTTTCGGCACGATCGCTTCAGCGTAAGCATAAAGCAATTTTGCTCCGTGTTGTATTATATTATTGTGTTCTTGATTTGTACCTGGGAGAAACCCCGGAACATCAATAAGTGTGATGATGGGAATGTTAAATGCGTCACAAAACCTTACAAACCTTGCAGCTTTTCTTGAAGAGTCAATATCCAAACATCCCGCAAGATGCATAGGTTGATTTGCAACAATACCAACAGTGTTACCTCCAATTCTACTAAAGCCGATTATGATGTTACGAGCAAAATTGGGTTTTAGTTCAAAGAACTTCCTTTCATCACACACCTTTTCGATAAGTTCATACATATCATAAGGAGTGTTAGGATTGGTAGGAATCAGAGTATTTAAAGATTCATCAATATCATTAACTGAATCACAGGTTGATTTAGGTTTCGGTGATTCTTGATTATTTGCTGGTAAGAAAGTAAAGAATTCACGCATTTCTAGTAGCATTTCAACATCATTATTGAACACAAAATCTGCTACTCCTGTTTTGCTTGTATGAATTCTTGCTCCACCGAGATCTTCGTGGCTTACGTCCTCGTATGTAACTTTTTTTACTACATCTGGCCCGGTTATAAACATGTATGAGCTGTTTTTCACCATGAAAGTAAAGTCAGTCAGTGCTGGAGAGTAAACCGCACCTCCTGCGCATGGACCCATAATCAAGGAAATTTGCGGTATAACGCCTGATGCATTGACATTTCTTTGAAAAATTTCTCCGTAACCAGCAAGGGAATTTACTCCTTCTTGGATTCTGGCTCCACCAGAATCGTTTAGTCCGATAATTGGAACCCTGGCATTAATTGCCATATCCATAATTTTGCATATTTTTTTTGCATGTGATGCACCAAGTGATCCGCCAAATACAGTGAAATCCTGAGAGTAAACAAAAACTTTTCTGCCATAAATAGTGCCGTGGCCAGTTATAACGCCATCACCTAAAAAATTAGCATTTTGCATGCCAAAATCAGTTGCGTGATGTTTTACAAACTTATCATATTCTTGAAATGAATTTTCATCTAGCAGTATACTCAGCCTTTCTCTAGCGGTTAGCTTTCCTTTTTCATGTTGCTTGTTAACCCTATCAGGACCGCCTCCTTTTTCAGCTTCTAATGTTTTAGTTTCTAGTATTTGAAAGTCTTGCATATCAAGGGAAGTTATTTTTCAATAAGTTAAGTATACATTACTTTTTTGCAGTGTCTATTTTGACATAAACACCTTCTTAAGGTCTAACGAAATTGATGAAACTGCACGTGGTTACTGCGACTATCAGAAACAGATTTATAGTCTAGCATTTTTAACGCCAAGCAATTGTACACTGTTTAACAGTGTACATGCTTTGTCTATCAGCTTACACTGTTAGAACTTCCTTAGAATGCTGAGATAGATTAGTATCGTCTAGATTAGAAGAAGGCGCATTGCTTTTTGTTTGCACAAAGCTTTTGGCAGCTTCAATGACCTTGCTTATACGAGTCTCTTTTTCTAGCTCTGCACAATGCTTTAAGAAGACTTCACAGCTTTTATCATCCATATGTACCATTATATTGCCAAAATCCTCAGCTTTTTCAGAGAATAAAACCATTTCAATTTTTTCATCGCCTACTTCAAAGGTCATTTTTACTTTGCCTTTTACACCGTGATATTGTCCATCTCTTATTTTTATTGTATTATCTTTTCCAACTTTTAGTATTCCCTCTAAATTTTGAAATTCTGAGTTGTTCAAAAATTTTGCAGGACTTACAATGCTTTTTTCTGAGTATTTTACACAATAAAACGCATTATCTCTTTCTACTATAACTCTGTCTTTTTCACCATGATCAATACTTTCACTTGCAATTTTCTTTAGGTTTTGTAAGTATTCTTTACGTTTTTCGATTATACCTTCTGGCAATAGTTTTAACACTTTTTCACTTACATGATTACCTTTTGAAACTAGATCATACACTTCTGATAAAACAGGCTCTAGTTTGCGTTTGCCGTCCTCATTAATGTTTACGTCATTATTTTTGAGATGGTGAAGCTTCTTTATCATATAATCTAGTATTGGTCCATCTCCTCTACTTACATACACTGGCGCGCTAAACATGATCTTTTCTTGTTTCCAATGCTTTATAGATTTTTGAAACCCCTCTGCCATATTTTCTACAGCTACAGTTATAGGTTTGTCTGATGCTATGTTATATTCAAACTCTACTGTATACATATCACGCAACCCAGCAAAGATGTTGTCTGCCATCTTTTCGTCAACATGCTCATGTATTGCTGCGGTTGGTATAAACTTTTCTCCAAATCTTTGTGAATTTTTTTCTAATACATTCCCCTGTAACTTTTGTTGTTCTGATTCTAAACTTTGTACTTGCTCGAATGCTAACATAACTACCCTCCAACTTTATATAATAAACTTAAGATAAAATATCCTAATTTTAGAATAAGTATATAATCTATCAAGTCAATAGTTAAAATGAAAAATTTTGATTATAATCTACTATGTACAAAACATGCTCTTAAACTATGCTGAAAATTGCTATAATAGGCCTTCCAAATGCAGGTAAGTCAACTCTTTTTAATAGACTAATAAGAAGAAAAGCAGCGGTAGTTAGTGACATTCCAGGAGTAACGAGAGATAGACGAGAAGGAGTTGGAAGAATTAGCGATTTGGAGTTTAAAGTCATAGATACAGGAGGATGGAACGATCAAACCAGTTTTTCACTACAAGTTATTGAACAAATAGAGTTTTCTTTATTGAGCGTAGATGTAGTTTTCTTTCTTGTTGATGCAAAAGTGCAAAATGAGCAGAACAAAGAGTTTGCAAAGTGGCTGAAGAGAAAAACGAATAAACCTGTAATACTAATAGCAAACAAATGTGAAAGTCATAAATCGGAAAACGTTGATTATTTGCAGTTTTTCAATTTCATAGGTCCGGTATACATCTCAGCCGAACATAATCTTGGTATGGTTGATCTTTACGATGCATTAGCTGGTGTTATTGAAGGTTTTAGTAAAGGCACTGAGCTGCCTGAAAGTGAGTCCATTAGACTGAGGATTGCGATCATCGGTCGCCCAAACGTTGGAAAATCAACTTTTTTAAACAGTTTACTTGCAGAAAATAGACTAATAGTAAGCTCAAAACCCGGTACCACGCGTGACTCTGTGGATATCTCATACGACCATAATGGAAAACTTATCACTCTCATCGATACTGCGGGAATCCGTAGAAAGGCAAATGTTATTGACAATTTAGAATCAAGATTTGTTGAAAAAAGCATAGAGTCAATAAAGCGCTCTCATGTGGTAGTTTTAATGCTAGACTCCCTGCTTGGCGTTGAGCAGCAGGATTTATCAATTGCTGAAGCTGCAATTAAAGGGGGGAAGGGAATTATCATTGTTTTAAATAAGTGGGATTTAATAGGTAAGGATGACAGAAGTAAGCTAATAAAATTTGTCAAACAACAGGAAGTGACTCGGTTATTTTTGGAAGTACCAACTGTAACAATTTCTGCGTTGAAAGGTATGCGCTGCGGTGATGTAATAGATAAGTGTCTTGAAGTGAGTGAATCCTTGAACAAGAAGATCAGCACTGCAAAACTGAATAAGTGGCTAATAGATGCTGTGGAAAAACATTCTCACCCACTTGTAAAAGGTAGAGAGATTAAAATGAAGTATATTGCTCAAATTGGCACCAAACCTCCGGCTTTTTCTTTGATATGCAATGTCCCTGAGAGTGCTGATGAAAATTATAAACGTTATTTAACTAATGGTCTTAGAAAAAACTTCTTTGTTGAAGGCGTACCAGTCAGATTACTTTTGAAAAAGAATAAAAATCCCTATGTAAAGTAGGTAATCTTGTTTTATTAAGAATATAGCTTTTTGTCTTATTAGTATTGTTAATAAGTGAATAATATTACTTAAATAAATAGTTGATAAATTAATATTACATAGTAAAGTATTAACTTATTTAGTACTTTTGCTATGAATTATAAGGGACAAGATTTAAGGCCTGGATCTCCACATACTTTCACGGTTGATACACCTTTAGTATTTCAGTGGCTTCCAAGGCGATATGGATACCCGATTCCAGAAAAATATTTGGAGAGATTGAGCGAATGGGCAAAAAGGGAAGATACGCGTGTAGTGAAATTAGTAATAAATGGATCTGGTTTTACTCCTGAGCAACGTAAATAGTTGGAAAATAAAATATCAAACAGAGAATTTAACCCAAACAAAAACATAGAGCTTATAGACTTTAATGAGCTGGATTAAAGAGAGTATGAATTTAGCTTTCATTTACAACCGGATAAGGAAATTGAACTGTCTCAATGTTCTAAATACACTGTATCTCGATATTTTAGAGATCTATACTCTATTCCAGAAAGTAAAAGATTATCTTTTGGTGTTGAGATAGACAGCATGCGTATATTTATGTTGTTGGCACTGAAGTCTCCTATGATCTATTTCGATTTTGATATTTTACCTAAAGAAAACGAAAAACTTGGTGAGATTCAGGCTAAGCAGGGTTTTCTAGTTGCTGAAAATGACGAAACAGGTCACGATTATGACGGTATACCAAATATTGAAAATGCTATAATTGCTGTAAGTGATACTGGTAGAGTAAAGATTATGGAAGTTTATAATGAAATGAAGTATAGATTCCAAAAGCATTATCCTATGCTTCGATCATCACTACATCATATTTATACAATGATGGAAAATATGATAAGTCGTACCCCACTTGATGAAAAGCCTTCTATTTCTTTGTCTGATTGTAAAAATTATGACGAATATCGGGACAGGTTTTTCAAAGTGAAAAGATCGATTATACAAAGAGCGTTTGGGTTTAAAATCAATGGAGGGAAGGTTGATATTCAATATGATAACAGCTGGATGAAGAATAAGAATGAATTGTATACCAAGGAAGAGATTGCAAGAATAGATGGTGATGCTAGTGTTGCAACTAGTATCCAAGTCAAATCAGTATCAAGTTGTGAGCATATGTATAGAAGTTAGATAAAAAAAGTGACATGTATTGCTCTATAATCATATAGAGCAATACTAAACAAAAGTTGACTTTTTCGATTGTTGTGGTAACTCATTAACTATGTCAGATATAAATAACAGTTCTACAATTTTTCTCTTATCAAGTGCTGTTGCTTTAATTTTTGCATATGTGCTGGAGTATTTTTTCAATATGCTACCGTGCGAGTTATGTATGTACGAGCGAGTAGTTTACTATGTTACAGGATTACTTGCAGTAGTGTATATGCTAAAAGGCAACAAAATTCTAATCTATGCGATGTTTTGCAGCTATCTCATTGGTGCGATAATATCTTTTTATCATGTAGGTCTTGAGCTTCACTTATTTCATGATGTTTTAGGCTGTACAGAGCAAGCAAGTGGTAACGTTAGCATAGAAGAATTGAGAAATAATCTATTAAATCCTAATTACTCTCCATCTTGTGACAGGCCTCATTATATTTTTGGAATTTCCTTAGCAACATGGAATCTTATTTACCTTATAGTAGTCCTGTTCGTATCAGGTAAGATATATTGTAAAGAAAGAAATTTAAGGCACAATTGGTGCAAAAAATAGCAAGAGTATATGTAGCTGGAAGTTTGAAAGCAATAACAGAACATATTGACCTTACCCAGAAAAAGTAGAGAGGAAGTTAAGAAGTTTTTTCAAAGAGGTGTGATATGACAAAAAGAAGAGAACATACAGCAGAATGCAAAAATGAAGACTGGAAAAAGAAACAGGTCAATCATCAGCAAAAATAGGAAGAGATTTGGGTATTAGCGGCTAAGCAGGTGGGTAAAAACATACAATCCCAGGAAAAGGAACTTGTGACAAAGAAAAGTTTGATTTAAAGAAAGAGCTGGCAACGAGAGAAAGAGACATTTTAAAAAAAGCCCTGGGATATTTTGCAAACCAAAAAGAGTTTTTATAAAAGAACATGAAAACTGCTATAAAACACGGGAATTATGAAGGTTTTTGAACGTATCTGCTTGTATAGATGGATTACTCAGAAAAAAAACAATAAGAGAAGAGCTCATACAAAGAAAAGCATCACAATGCAGGTACGGAGCTCCTAAACTGAATTAAAGGCTTTAGGTAAAATCAAAACAATGTTATGCAGAAAAATGGCATTCAAGCTAAGCTTAGATGAAGGTTTAAAACCACAAATAACATATTGAATCAGAATTTCACCACTGATCAACCAAACAAGATATGGGTTTACGTACATAAAAACCAATGAAGGATGGTTATATTTGGCAGCAATAATTGATCTAGTTGGCTGGTCAATGAGTAGCTAAGCGATTAGTTATAGATGCTTTATTTATGACTATTGCGCAAATCTGCTTATAGCGATCAAGGATCACAATACACCTCTAAAAATTATCAATTTTTACTGAGTACAAAAAGTATTATTTCTAGACAAAGGTTGTTGTTATGATAATGCTGTTTCAGAGAGCTTTTTTAGTTCACTCATACTCATTGATACTTCACAACACCGCAATATTTGAATATATAGAAATTTTTTATAATAAACAGCGTAGACATTCTACATTGCATTCCTGAACTTTTTATTTTCATAGCAAAAACTTCTTTACTTCCTCTCTACTTTTTCTGGGTAAGGTCAGGCTTTAATCAAATTGCCTTAATTGCTGGAGCTGCTTGTGTTGGAGCTGCTATTGGAGCTGCATCTATTATGTATTGTACTAAATGTAAACAACAAGATACTCATATTGCTAACGCTCAAATAAACCAGGTAATTTCTAATAACTTAGCTTTAGTTGAGTAAAACCAAGCTAAAAAGCAATCTCATAATCATTATGCTGAGAAAAAATTCAGTGTGTAACCAGAAAAAATAGAGATAATGTTTTCTGATATGTTGTAGTGGATTAGGTTCAGGTCCCAGTAGGAGCGAGTTTAAATACTACATAGATTTGTAGCTTTTTTTGCTACCTTTACTTTCAAATAGGACTAGCATAGTTTTTTATTTTATGCTACACTAGATAATAATTTTAGTGAGGTATATAATGAAAAATATGTTTAATAAGGCCAATGCGCCTTATCTTGTTAGTAGTACTTTAGCTATAGCAACTTTGTTAGCATCAGGAGTGTTTGCTGCAGCTCCTTATGTCAGTTTCTTAGCTCCAGTTGCAGCATTAAGTGTTGGCCTTCCATTTATTATTGGTGGTGCTGTATTTTCTGCTCTAGTTTTTGCGCTTTCAGCTACAGTGATTAGTAAAAATAAAACCATTTCTGAGAAGGATGCTCAATTAGTTCAGCAAGCAGAAGAGATAGAAGGCAAAGATAGAGCTATCTCCGAGAAAGATACTCAATTAGTTCAGCAAGCAGAAGAGATAGAAGGCAAAGATAGAGCTATCTCCGAGAAAGATACTCAATTGGCTAATCAAGCAAAAGAGATAAAAGGTAAAAATAGAGATATTTTTGAAAAGAGCAAAGAGCTAAAAGTTACTTCTTCTTATTTAGATGCTCAAAGTGTCGAAGAAAAAGCTAAAATGCAAAAACAACTCGATAAAAAGGTAGAATACATTATTAACTCCGATGAAGATGCTGAGAGAGTGCATAAAGAGCGTAAAAAAAGAAATCGAGAAGAAGTTTTAGATTCTAAAGCTCTTAGCAATTTATTTAGAGAAGAAGGTAATCAACCAAAATTGAATGTAGTAGCAAAAGAAGTTGAAGACAAAGCAACTCAAGATGCAAAGCAGTTTAGAGATAAAGTGATATACACATCAACTATAGCATTAACTCTAGCACCAGTTATAGCATCGGCATTTATAGCTCCCGTAAGTATGTCAGTTCCTACTGTTGGTTTGTCTGATCAGCAAACACCTCTTAGCCAAGCTAATGGTAATTCTACTGTAAATTTATCATCCGCTCACTATGTACCTATACCACAGGTTGTGTTGGGAAATAAAGCTAATGAATACGAACAAACATTAAATAATGCTTTGAAGAGTGCTGAAAATAATTTTGGTATATCTCAAAATTCTTCTGAACCTCAATGGGTTAAGAATTTGAATAAATCAGAAACTTCAGAAGAAATTATAGATGGTGGTACTCTTCCTAACCTATTCTATGAGGACAGTAATAATGATTATCAATTTGCTAAACCAAGCATAACTCACGCTGAGAGTAGTAAAACTGTTGGATCAAACCAGACAGCTATTGCAAAATACAGCGATGCTAATACGGGTTTTGCTAATTATTTTATGGGTACATATGGCAGGTTTTTAAAGAATTTAAATCCTTTTGGTTCTCGTGAACATCCTGTTAGTATGTTACAAGACCAAGTTGAGAGTGAAAAAACGGCTGAGTCAAATAAAAAGATTAATGTACCATCTTTTGTAAAAATAGATAATGGTATAGACACATCAAAACGCCAAGGCACTTTTTTTAATTCTGTTGAATTAAGTAAATTAACTGCAGAACGACCAATTCAGCCTGGTTTATGAATGGTTTACTAAGGGTTCTTTAAATATTCACCCTCAAAAAAATTGGCGTAGGTTTAGGTAATGTAACACCTAAGCTTACGCATGCGTTGCACAAAGATTTCAAATCGCGTTGTTCTTTTGGGATCTGTAATTGGCCAAGTATCATTTCTGCTGACTTTGGAACAATTGGCTGCAATAAAGTGCCAATTATTCTGATGTATTCGAGTAATTTGTAGATTACTAAATTCATGCGCTCTCTATCGGTTTTACTTAACGTCCAAGGTGCACTTTTGTCTATGTAAGCATTGGCCTTGGAAGAAATATTAATAATCAGAAGTATAATCTGGTTAAATTCATACTTTGATAGATGATCCATTACTTGATCAAGTATGGCTTTGCAATTTGGTAAACTCTCATCATCTTTAAGCAAATTTCGATCAATTGTTGGTACAACTCCAGAGCATTGTTTGTGCAGAAATGAAATTGTTCTTTGCACTAAATTGCCTATATTATTTGCCAATTCTGAATTTATTCGGCTGATCATGTTCTTCTTACTGAAATTACCATCTTGACCGAAACTTGCTTCCCGAAGGAGAAAATAGCGTAGTTGATCAACACCAAACTCTTCTGCCAGACCAATTGGATCTATAACGTTACCAAGGGATTTGGATATTTTTTCCCCCTCGTTTAGCCACCAACCATGAACTGCAATTTGCTTTGGCAGTGATAAATCTGCTGCAAGAAGGATCGCTGGCCAGTATACAGCGTGAAAACGCAATATGTCTTTACCGATTACATGAACATTGAAAGAGTTTGCCCAAAACTTCTTATATTCCTCATCTTCTATATTAGGAAAGCCTATTGACGTGAGATAGTTAGTGAGTGCATCTATCCAAACATAAATTACGTGCTTGTCATTTCTTGGTACTTTTATTCCCCAATTAAAGCTAGTACGAGAAATCGAAAGGTCAGTCAGTCCTGACTTTACAAATGATACCACTTCGTTTTTTCTGCTCTCAGGAAAGATGAAATTCAGCTGATTTTCATATAACTCTAGCAGTTTGTTCTGCCAATTTGACAAGCGAAAAAAATAGCTCTCTTCTTTTATCCACTGAACTTCAGCGCCTGTTGGTGCTCTGCCATCTATCAACTCTGACTCCTGATAAAAAGCTTCGTCACGAACTGAATACCAACCTGAGTAAGAATCTAGATATATTTGTCCTCTCTCTTCAAGCCTATTCCATAGAACTATAACTGCTTGTTCATGACGTTCTTCTGTGGTGCGAATAAAATCATCACAATCAAAGTTCATTAGCTCAGCTAATTTTTTGAACGTAACACTTATTTCATCTGTAAATTCTTTTGGCTCTATTCCCTTTGCTTTAGCTGCTTTTTCAATTTTTTGTCCATGTTCATCTGTACCAGTAGTAAATTTGATGTTCTTTCCAGCTAGTTTTATAAATCTAGCTGCAACATCACAGATAAGGGAAGTATATGCGTGGCCGATGTGTGGCTTGTCGTTTACGTAATATATTGGCGTAGTGATATAAAAGCTCTCAAATTGCTTCATTTCATAGTGCTTAAAACTTAATCATATCTGCACTAGTAATAAAAATCAATATAACACAAACGATCTGAAAATCCATTATACCGCTGCGCGTTGCAGCGGTATTCTCGATTAGTAACTTATGCTTTAGCAGCACAACCTCCAAACTGTTGTGTCGCATTAGGATCACCAAATGCATACCCAGGTGTGCCATCATAAGAAGGAGCACTTGGAGAGTAAGCAGGTGGTGGTTCACGATACGAAGGATCTCTATGATAATTATCTACCGCTTCTTTAGCTCTCTCAATATTTTCTGACTCTTTCTCATGCTTCATATGAAAAGCCAAACCACCAGCAAAACATACAAGAGAATTAATACCAAGAATGACTAAACCCCAAACTGGTAAGACTGGGTTAATAGCGCAACCTACCAAAGCTGCTAAAGAAATTGCACCAACTGCAAATTCTATATTTCTGAACATTTTAAGTTTATTATCCAGGTAATCTACCTTTTCTGACTTTCTAGCCGTTTTTTCGCTGCTGTTGTACCAAACACACATTAAAGCATGGAAAGCAACACACGCAACTACAGCTACTATCCCTAAAGCTAATAATTTCCTGTTGTCTTCTGCGTCTTTTTTCTTATCTTCTCTGCTTAGCTGGTTACTACTACCAGAACCAAGGTTATTTATAATTGTAGTATGACCAGTATTACCACTAAATAGGCTACGCAGTAGAAAATAATCCCAAAAATCTAAACCTCTATTATTGTGTACATGTACGTGTGTAACCTGAGGTCCCGTAGGTTGTTGCCTACTACTTCCATTATCACGTTCTGTACTGTGCCTACGAGTTGGAATGCTATGTGTAAACTCTCCATACATTCTGTCGAACTCTTGCTCATTCCAAGTCGAATTCAGTGTATGCTGTAAAAACTCTTTAACATTATCGTTACTGTCAGATTTTTTTATATAGGCAAGAGCATACCTTTCTAAAGCACTATCACGCATAGATATTTTCCTCAAATTAAGATTAAATTAATAAATACTTATTATAACAAAGTAAAGTTTACTTGTCAATTCAACCATAACCTAATACCCAGTTAATATCCTTCCCACCAGTTCTTTTACTGTCGGTACGTAGCCATTCTCATAAAATGGGTCTTGCTTAAATCTGTACACATTGTGTCCAGAAAACATGAGTTCATTTTCAACATTGCCGTCATGTACAATGTTTTGCAGTGTCTTTTGTATACAGAAACTCCTTGGATCTGGTTTTTGTCCTGTTGAATGGTCACCGTGATCTTTCCAATTGCTAAACAAACAATGGCTCAAACATCCCATGCAATTGATTTGATCTTGTCTTATCTCTGAAAATTTGCTTGGTGTCACAAAAATAACAGTTGTATCTGGAGTTTTCATTGCCTCTGTATAACCTGCTTTAGTCCATGTATTTGCTAGTTCTTTGCCTTTTGCAGTAAGGTAAATCTTTCTACCTCTGCTACCCATTGCAAATTCATTATTAAACTCTTCGCTTGCACTTTCCGAAAATTTTATTTGACGTGAATTTCGTTCCTGTAGCTCATGTATGAAGTTATTTCTTACTGCAGATGAGTAGAACCCTGTTGGACTAAATTTATTTAAAAATACATCACCTTCTTCTAAAGTAAGTAGCTTCTTTTTCCACTCTGTAGAAATCGGACTTTCTTTTGTTAAAAGTGGACGAGTGCCAAATTGAAAAGCTATTGGTCCGATTTGTAAATTGTCAAACCAATGTTCCCAATCTTTCAAATGCCACACTCCCCCCGCCATAACAATTGGCGTTTCAGAAAGACCAACCTCATTCATGAAAGATCTAAGCTCTGCAACTCTTTCAAATGGAGCCTGCGGTAATTCTGGATCTTCACTATTACTGAGTCCATTGTGACCACCAGCAAGCCATGGATCCTCATATACTACTCCACCAAGTAAAAAAGAAGATATTTTTCGGTAAGCACGCTTCCATAATGCTTTAAAAGCGCGTGCCGATGAGATAATAGGGTAATAATAAACTTGATATTTAGCTGCAATTTCTCCGAGTCTGTAAGGCATACCAGCACCGCAAGTGATGCCATGAACTAAGCCTTTTGCTTTTTCTAATATGCCATGAAGCACTTGTTCTGCTGCCCCCATTTCCCAAAGCACATTCATATGTACTCTCCCACGGCCTTTTGATATTTCATTCGCTATTTTTGCTTGACTAACTCCAGCCTCGATACTATACTCAATTAATTCCTTATGTTTTTCATTTCTTGTTTTACCTTTATAAACCAGTGGTACTAACTCGCCGTTGTCATCGATAAGTTTAGCATTTGCACCAGAAAACGTACCGACAGCACCTGCTGCAGCAAATGCCCCACCTGATCTTCCATCACTGATTGCAATGCCTTTGCCGCCCTCGACGATTGGCCACACTTCTTTCCCTGAAATCACTATCTTTTTTATCTTATTTTTCAAAATTTCCTCTTAATCTTTTACTCTATTTTACTTGATTACTAAAAAAATAATAGCTTTTCTTTTTATACACATACATTCAGTTTTAAGTAGACATAACAGCTACGGCACATATTCTCTTTAAGAAGTCTTTTGCTATATGATAATAGGTCTAACAGGTGGAATTGCAGTTGGAAAGAGCTTTGTAGCCAATTGCTTTAAAGAATTTGATGCCATTGTGTTTGATGCCGACTCTGTCGTGCACCAGCTTTATAAAGTGGACGAAAACATAATAAGTTATGCAGAAGAAAAATTTCCTGGGGTAGTAGTAAATGGAAAAATTGATAAAACAGTATTGTTTGAATATTTTTTAGCCTATGATGAAAATTGGAAGCAATTCCAGTCTTTAGTGCATTCTGCTGTGCGAAATGAATTAGAAATTTTTATTGCTCAGGAAAAAAAGACCGATAGGAAGCTCTTAGTCTTGGACATTCCACTCCTGCTGGAAACTAGATTCCGTTTATATTGCGACTTTATTGTTTTCATCCATGCAGATAGCATTGTGCAAGCTAAAAGGCTCAGTGAGCGTAATATGGATAAAGAAAAGCTGGATTTAATGTCCAGTATTCAGCTACCTATTGAAGAAAAAAGGCAAATGAGTGACTTCATTATCGATACCAGCGCAAATGTTTTTTCTCAAGTGAAAGATATAATAAACTCGTTAGACTTCAGCATGTGATACGGTTATTTTCCACCAGATTACTCCGAATTTTAGCTGTACTATCCGCAGGTTTTACCATGAAAATTTCAAACCTTGAGCCTGCGTTCAAAAACAATTCTACTGATCTGCCGAAAAAATCATATCTCCATCCCTTGAATAATTTATCTATCTTCCCAGATATTGATCCAGCTAACTCATCTTTTGATGAAACTAACTTTCTTGATATGTTATTTTCCTTACATTTGCTCTCTAAAATAATCGAGAGTATATCAAATACAGATTTATCATAATTATCTGACAGAGTATAATTTTGCTGCACAAATTCCTTTTCATTCTCATTGAAAATATCTATAAATTCTAATAAATCTTCCTCTTTTATATTTTTTGTGTTCCTCTTAAGGTCATCTAAAACCTCGTCAATACGCTCCACATTTTTTTCAATAAGACCAATTATTACAGCATTATTAATTACTTTATTACGATTGATATTATAGCGTTGTGCTAAAGTCTCTTGCCACTCACTTACTGCTTTAACAACTAACATTAGCCTCGGATTTGCTTCATAGTTAAATTTAATCCTCCTCCATGCATCTTTTGGACTATGCAAATACCTATTTATATTAACCAATAATTCCATCTCTTCTTGAAACCAACTCATCCTATTACTTTCTTCAAGTTTACTGCACAATATTTGGTGTAGGTCATATAAGTGTACCACATCGCTTATTGCATAGTCTAATTGGTCCTCAGACAGTGGACGACCTAACCAGTCTGAATTTTTAGCTTTAATCTTATCTAGCACTATCCCTTGATATTGTTCTACTACTTTTGAGTAACCAATAAAGTCATGATAATAATGACAAAACATAGCAGCAACTTGAGTATCAAAAATGGGAGTGGGAACACACTTAAACACAGTTAATAGGGACTCTATGTCTTGCCGACAACTATGAAAAACTTTGGTTATGTCTCGATTCAGCATTATCTTCTTAATGAGCGACAAGTCAATCTCTGGTACTAGTATATCTACAATAAAACTCTTATCTCCGTAAGAAATTTGAATTAGCGACAATCTTGGGTAGTAGATTAAATTGTTTCTAATGAACTCCGTGTCAACTGCTATAAATTTTGGCTCTTTTGCTATCAACTCTTCACATGCATTCTCCAGTTCCGATGTCGTACTAATTAGCATATATTTTTTATTCAGTGGCTATATTTTACCACTTATATTAAATCTTTACAATTGGTTGAAATTCAAAGCACAACTATATGATAACTAACTCTTCTGTAAATATACAGTTTTGCCAGACACAACAGTACGTATTACGCACCCTTTTACCTTACGTCCATCGAAAGGAGAATTCTTTGACTTACTAGCAAAGGTGTCAACTTTAATTTCCCATTCATGATTCAAATCAACTAAAATTAAGTCCGCTGCAAGGTTTTTTTGTATACGACCACGTGGCACATGTATTATATCTGCAGGCTTATATGTCAATTTTGCAAGCACATCAAGTAGACCCATTTGTCCACTGTGATATAGTTCAAGTGAAAGGGGCAGAATTGTTTCAAGGCCAACAATACCAAATGCAGCATTTTCAAGTGGTAGATCTTTAGAACTACGATCATGGGGTGCATGATCAGTTGCAATGCAATCAATCACACCTGTTTTTAAACCTTCAATCACAGCTAAACGATCTTCTTCAGTGCGAAGCGGCGGATTCATTTTTGCGATTGCTCCATGTTGCTTTACTATATCTTCGGTTAAAGTAAAGTGATGAGGAGTTACTTCACATGTAACATTTAATCCCAAATCTTTTGCACGTTTAATAGCATCAAGTGAATCTTTTGAAGATACATGTAAAATATGGTAGTGTACATTTTCTATGTCCTTCATTAGCAGTATATCACGAGTTACCATAACCGATTCCGATGCACTCAAGATTCCCTTCACTCCCAATTCTTCAGAAATCTTACCCTCATTAATTGCACCACCAGCAGATAAATTTAAATCTTCTGCATGTTGAGCAATAGGAACATCAAGCATACTTGAATAAAGCAGCGCCTGTCTCATAATCATTGGGTTCATAACTGGCATACCATCATCGGTGAACCCAACCGCACCTGCTTCCTTTAAAAGTGCCATTTTAGTTAATTTTTCTTCCGAAGTGGTGATTTTAGCGTAAAATTCAACATTCACATGTGAAGTTTCAAGTGCTCTATATTTCAAATATTTAGCCAAGACAACACTATCAATTGCTGGAACAGTGTTTGGCTGACAAACTACAGTTGTAACGCCTCCTGCAGCTGCAGATTTGCTACCCGTATGTATAGTTTCTTTATGCTCTTGACCTGGTTCACGAAAATGCACGTGAATGTCAATAAGGCCTGGCATTAGAACAAGCCCTTTACAGTCTATTGTTTCATCAACTCCACTTGTTGAAAGTAATGATTCGCTAAAATCAACAATTTTATCCCCTTCAGTTAACAATGAACCTTTTATATCAAGTTTAGTTCCTGGGTCGATAATACGAGCATTTATATACGCAATTTTATAGCCTTCCTTTTGCCCTGTCTGCAATAAATTCCAAGATTGTGTCATTATATTTAAGTATCGATTACAAAATAAATCTAAAGTTTTTTTAGTAAAATACAACCAAATTAAAGTGATGGTATAATAACTAGCAATAAAGAATATTTAAATTACTAACTTAATATCTAAGCAGCTATTCTATAACTATTATTTTCGATCTCGACATTATTAAGTGCTGTGTTTGCCTTATACGCACAGTAACACCCTACTGCAAGAAAAGTTAATGCAGCTACAGCAAGCGAAATACATATTGCTAAATGAATCATTGTTAGACTTGCCCCAACAGCAAATGTCCCAAATAACACAAGGGAAGTAGAGGCATAATTACCTTGCCTTTTACTGTAAGTTCTTGCTTTTAAGAATTTTTCATTTTTATTATTTAGTTTATCAGCAACCTCTTTGAGTTGATTATTTTGCGCAATCAGTTGAGTTACTTGATCATTCAGTTCTCCAATTGCTTTCTTTTCCTCTTCAAGCTGAGCTTTTGTTTTATCAGATTCCTTGCTAAGTTGCGTTACTTTACTAGTTTCTTCAGCTAGTTTTTGCTTTGACTTTGCAAATTGAGCTTCTGCTTGTTGGAATTTCTTTTCAACTTCTTTTACTTGATTAGCTAAATGACAATTTTCTTGTTCAAATTGAGCTTTTACCTCCTCCAGCATCTTCTTTTCTTCTGTGAGCTGATTGTTCAGATTACCAGCATTCTTTTCTAGCTTAGCGTTTGTTGACTTAAGTTCCTTTATAGTACTATTAAGCTTGGTTACTTTTTTAGTTTGTTCATCCAGCTCTGCTTTCTTTTCTGCAAGCTGATCTTTTGTCCCTTTAAATTCTGCAGTAAGTTTATCTACTTGATCATTGAGTTGATTAGTCTTCTGTTGTTCTTGTGTTAATTTTTCTTTTTCATCATCTAGCTCTTTAGTTTTTCCAACCAAACTTTGTTGTATATTCTTTAACCTTCCCTCTAATTGAGTTTTTTCATTAGTAAGCTTAGCTACTTCTTCTTCTCCTTTTTTAAGTTTTTCTTCTACGTTTGGAGCATATTCAATGGGTATTTCAGAAAGCTTAATCTCTTTATTTTCTTCCTCAACTTTTTTAAAGAACTCCTTATCATTCACATCGACATATGACAAAACTGCATGGTAAAATAGGCCACAAATATAAGCAATATGACGATACTTAGATGGATTGTTGTCTGATTTAAAATTCTCCTGCTGCACTTCCTGGATAAGGTTATAATAGGTATCAACTTTATGATAGTGTGGCTCCAAATACTCTAAAGCTTTACCCGTTTCCAGTTTTAATGGTTTACCTACATGCTTATAATGCATACCAGCATTACCGTATGGCAAACATGGTACTGGATCTGA
Source organism: Wolbachia endosymbiont of Armadillidium vulgare str. wVulC (assembly GCF_001027565.1). Lineage (NCBI taxonomy): Bacteria > Pseudomonadati > Pseudomonadota > Alphaproteobacteria > Rickettsiales > Anaplasmataceae > Wolbachia > Wolbachia endosymbiont of Armadillidium vulgare. Next base: position 45,444 of record NZ_ALWU01000010.1, read on the forward strand.
TTGACAAGCTACTCTAATAGTCTTATTTCCAAGACAATCATTGTAAACTTTAGCAGCACCATTATAGAAAACTCTTGGAGAGCCAAAAGTTGCAACATGAACATCTTCGGCATTTTCTGTTTTATTAAGGCATAAAGCAGCTATACTAGCAAGAGCACCTCCCATGCTATGACCTGTAACATTGATTTTTAAATCTTTGATTGCTAACCCTTGATCATTAGCATAACCTTGTAATACTTTATGTATGCTAGGCCAAGAGCGTTTGAATAAGAAGTAGAAACCAGAGTGGACATAATGATCTTCAGGTAAAAATGATAATTTAGCTAAAGAAGCACGAAGATCTTCCTTCACATCATTCAAATCACGAGTCCCATGGTAAGCTATAGTTACTTCCTCGTCTTTGATAAAAACATAACCAGCATCTCGGTTGTATGAATTTTTGCCCGTTAAAGCATAACCAACATCGTGTTGCTCCAATTTATAATCAGTATCCAAGCAATACTTATCTTCAATGAGTTCATTGTCGTAAAATTTTATAATTTGATAACCTTCTTCTTCAAATTTCCTTTTAGTTTTATATTTATCTTTCTCTAATTTTTTGTCCATATTACCGTAGGAAATCTTGCTAAAAGTGCACATTTCTAGTAATTTTTGTTCACTAAATCCTGCAACTTGTCCTGTTATCAGATCAGCAAGATCAGAAGCATTATTTAACTCAGCATCTTTAAAATGCTCTATATTCTCCTGTATTTTAATCAAGTGAGAAGCTTCCTGATTTAAAAGTGTGTTTAAATCAACTCCATTAGCTTCTAACTCACTCTTACGTGGTTCTAAATCTTTGGCTATATTTTCTTTTATTACCTCTATTACCTCTTCAAAATGTACAAAACTACCAAGAGAATCCATAGAACTTTCAGCGACAGTCGATCCATTGAAAGAAGTATGAAGTCCATTTTCTAGATTAGGGGGAGCCATACTTTTTACCTACTACAAACTTAATTAACTTAAGTATACCATTGAGGTAAGTATTTAGCAAGTATCACGCTTAATTTATTTAGTAAAATTACTAAAATCTTTTGAATTATTTACTTTTTCCAAAAACATAAAAATAATATGTAAGACTTAATTCACCCTACTAAGCTTAAGGCTATTATTTGTGACAACTACTGTGTCTGCGATCTTATCGTGCCAAGTTTGGCAGCGTTTGTCGAAACTTGACCATATGAAACCCAGGAATAATGGTGCCGTTGACAATATAAAAGAAAAAAATCTTTTGGTTGCTTGTTTTAGAGTTAGTTTCTCAAAAGTTTTTGCATTCACAACTCTAAGCCCAAGTAAGAATTTTCCAGGTGTAGCACCAAACCTTATCCACATATATACCACATAGCTAAAAAGCATAATGAACTGGATTATTTGATTTAGAATTAGTAGCTTAGTGAGTTTACTCTGCATTGCTGTTTCCTCTGCAGATAATGGCACTTGCGTTTGATATTTTGCGGCAATTTGGCCTAATATTTTACTGCTCTCTGAGCTCATGAAGAGTTGGCTTAAGGCTTGGCCGCAAAGCTGCAAGAACAAAACGATGATAATTAAATCAAGCAGCACTGACAAATAGCGCCTAAGTCCCGTTACGTAGCATATTCCATTTTCATCTTTCTTTATCTTTTGAATAGCATTTATAGAAGAAAAAATAGAAAACAAGCGATCAAAAAACTTGTGTAACATAAAGCACTTTCCAATGTTTGAGTGCCCCTGGCCGGACTTGAACCAGCATACTTTTGCAAGCAACAGATTTTGAGTCTGCCGTGTCTACCATTCCACCACAGGGGCCTACTTTAATGCTATAAGCAACACAGGATTAGTCAAATTTTTTCTCTTTCAAGTAAGGACTGAATATTCTACAATAATCAATCATTACTCTAAAAACTTAAAATGAATGAATTAGCTAATCTTATTGATTCAAGAGAAGAAATATGCAAATTGCCACATAATTTAGAAGCAGAGCAAATGCTCATTGGTGCAATGGTTCGTGATAATAGAATTTGTGATGCAGTCGAAGATATAATTGCAGCAGATAATTTCTATGATCCGCTACATCAAAGCATTTTTACCCAAATATCTAAAACCAGAAAACACGGTATAGTTGCTAATGAACTGAGCCTCAAGATGTTTTTCGAGAATGATAAAGCATTTGCCGAATGTGGTGGAGTTGAGTACTTAGCAAAGCTTGCTGCAAAGGCAAGTATTGCACTTGATATCTATAGCTTGACCAGAATAATCCGTGATACTTATTTAAGAAGATGCTTAATCAAGCTTGGACAGGAGATAGTTGACGATAGTTATAACTACAACATTGAAAATCCTGCACAGGTACAAATTGAGCAAGCAATGACAAAATTGTTCAACTTAGCAGTAAAAAAGCAAGGCGAGAAGACATACATAAAGCTTGCAAGTTCAATTAAAGATGTGGTTGAGAAGATTAGCAAGCTGAAGAATAATCCAGAAGCGCTAGGTATTACAACCGGGCTTCAAGATCTAAATCAGCTTCTTGGTGGTTTGCAGAAATCTGATCTGTTAATTATAGCTGCAAGGCCCTCAATGGGGAAGACAGCATTGGCGCTGAACATCGCACTTAACGCTTGTAAGATTTTGCAAAAAAGAACAGATAAACAACACTACGTAGCGTTTTTCTCACTTGAAATGTCAGCAGAGCAATTGACCGCAAGATTGATTACTATAGATTCAGGCATTGGTTATTATAAGGCACTGACTGGGAGAATTAGTGATTTTGAATTACACGAGTTCATTAATGCTAGTACGGATCTATCCGAATTACCTTTCATCATAGATGACACTCCTGCACTATCAATTAGTGCCCTTCGTACCAGAATACGTCTGCTATATCAACTATACAATGTAGAAGTGGTATTTATCGATTATCTACAGTTAATTCGAGGAACAACAAAGAGAAGCAATGAAAATAGAGTGCAAGAAATCTCAGAAGTGACACAAGGTTTGAAAGCAATTGCAAAGGAACTAAATATTCCCATTGTCGCACTATCGCAGCTCTCTCGTTCTGTTGAGCAGAGGGATGATAAGAAACCACAACTTTCCGATTTACGTGATTCAGGAAGCATAGAGCAGGATGCAGATATAGTAATGTTCCTCTATAGAGAAGAATATTATGAATTAAGAAAACAGCCAAATGAAGGGAGTAATAAACATCGAGAGTGGCAAGAGAAAATGGAGAAAATTAGAAATATTGCAGAACTGATTATTGCAAAACAAAGAAACGGACCAATTGGTAGTGTGAAGCTACATTTTGACTCTAACAGAGGTGCGTTTAAAGATTATACAGAAAGATATAGTCTCTAGTGGTCTTTAGGAAATGCTGGAAGTATTCAACAAATCATACGAGTCAAGTTAAGGAAAAATAAGAATGAAGAGGATAGAATAATAAGGTATAAGTTCTGCAAGATACATTTTTAATGAGAGAAGCAACAATGAATAAAATAACTCGCTTATCAAAGAACCTCAATGAATTTTTAATGAAAAAGCAATCGATTAAGACAGAAAAGAAAGAGGTAATTTCACTAGGCTCTGTGAACAAAATGTTAGCAGGTCAAATTAATTGAGGGCAGGAAGTATAAAAAAGCGGTAATTTAACCTAATGATCATAAATATAGAGAAGTTACCGTATGAAATATCACATAAAAAAGGAAATTTGGAAGCAAATTTTTGCATTTTTAAAGAGCACAAAAGGAATACACAGTAAAAATGAGGAGAAGTTAAGAATATTTATGGAAGCAGTGTGGCAAAGTGGCCGCCAATGACCAAGAATTTACGGTAATTACAGGAGTATACATAAGAGGTTTAAAAAGTGGTGCGAAAAGGGAATTTTGGCAAAATTACTTAAGTATGCACAACAAGATCCAGATTTGGAAATCTCCATAATTGATGGAACAATCATCAGATCTCATTCATGTTCAGCTGGATATAGAAAAGATTCTCAGGCTCAAGAGGTCTTAGGGCGGATAAAGGTGAACTAAAATCACGCACTTGTTGACGCATTGGGAAATCCACTCAAATTTATTCTGACCTTAGGCCAAAGGAACGCAGGCATCACAATTCTGATTAAAAATGTCTCTAGCTCCACTGTAGTGGCCGATAAAGGCTATATGCTTTTATTGCTAGTCTTGAAAGTAAAGGATGCACTGTTGTTATTCCACCAAAGCGGAATCGTAAAGTGCAGAAACATTATGATGAGCATATTTATAAAGAGCGGCATCTGATTGAGTGCTTCTTCGGGAAAATTAAAAATTTTAAACGCATTTTCTCTCGTTTTGATAAGACTACTGAGGTCTTTATGGGTTTTTTGAATTTTATCAGAGTACTCATATGGTTATTCTAAAATTTTGTTCACAGAGCCTAGTTTTATGTGTGTGATTCATAGAGGTTATTACAGCTGATTTGTCAAATCAAGTCTAAACTCGAAATAGGTAGTCTGTTAAGAGATTTTATATTTTTGAAGTGATCTTAACCTCTGATCGTGCTTGTAATTTTGCATGACAAATGGCTCTTTTGACGAGATATAATTTTTTTGCACTTCACTTAAACAAGGAATTGTACTTTCTAGTTCTTTGCCATGGAGTTTTTCCTTGAAGAGTACTATGAGAACGTTGTTTATTATAATATTCTTCCCAACCTCTAAGTTTAATTTGCAATTCAGGATCCTTGATGTTAACGCTACTATAAAATTCATCTAAATCTGTACGCTGTGCTCTTTCCACTTTGCCATTTAAATGTGGAGAAAACGGCTTAATAGGACGAAATTTAATTTTCCATTCTACTAAGCACATTCCTGCACCTCATAAGCAAAAAATTCCTGCCCTCTATCAGTTTGAATTCTTTGACAATGAAAGGGCATTCTTTCTCTTAGCTGTTCAAGGAAATCCAGAGTATTTTTTGAAGCATACGCGTCAAGTTAAGAGAATACGCCCAATATAGCAACCATTTAAGGTTTATTTGTTATATTTATTTTTTAAGAAATCTTGATCTAAAATAAGATAATTTTTTTTAAAGAATCGGAAGTGTTAAATAAACTGTGTCAAACCGAATTTTTAATTCAACTCAATTTTCAATCTACCAGGAAAGAAGATGTCAAGTTGAGATACAGTTAAAGACCAATTAGGCAGAGCCATTTTTGCTCTACTTTTTTTATAGCACAATATACCTGCTTATACAAGGCATTTGTGTTGGTAAATGCGCCCTTGGTCTTGGTAAATTTCCTAATTTGCCTGTGTAGCCCCTCAATGGGATTAGTAGTATAAATTAGCTGCCTAACTGGCCCAGAATATTTAACACTCCCGGCTGGTGTTGAGTTTTCGCTCGCAATTTTTCCATAACCGTCTACACTTCTCCAACCAAGCAAAAAACAACCCATCTTTTTGGCAATACGGCAAACCTGTGTAATTCGCTTCACCTCAACAGTTGCACCAATAGTATCTTTTATTTGAGTTGCAAAATTTTCTCCAGTGTAGCCGGCATCAACTAGTATATTTTGAGAGGTTTTCTTTAGCATTTTTAACCATTATCAAAGCACTGCTACGGTCAGTTACTTCTGCAGTTGTCACATGAATTGCATGTCTTGAGTATCAACTGCAACATGGGTTTTATACCAGAAATCTTTTTGCCAGCATCATAGCCCTTCTTTTCAGCAGTATCTGTGTTCTTTACACTCTGTGCATCAATTATACAAAAGCTGATTTTCTCTCTCCGACCATTGCTTTGTCTCAATTAATTTTTTTTAAGACTAGTTGCAGAAAACTTGATTCTTCTCCATTTTTTTTATTCCAGATTTGAAAATAGTAGTATATGTTTTCCCACTTTGGAAAATCCTTTGGTCCATTGACAACCGCTTTTTAGAATGTACAGCACTCCACAAAATATACCATAAGTTTTCTTGGCCTTGTTTTCTTTCTGCTGCTTTCCAGTATTGGTCTGATTTTTTCAAATTGTTCTCGACTTACATCACTTGTTTTGCATATATATATACCACACTCTTAAATCTATGCCTACTTTACCTCATCCTCTAGAGATTTTAAACAGGTTCTAAGAATCTGTAGCTTTCAAAAAGAAATTAACTACAGATTTTATATCTAAGTTATTTTACAGAATTTTTCCTTTCTTTATTTAATACCCAAACTTACAACATTGAGTGCTTTTCATGAAATACGAGGTCATTTTAAGTTATAGTTAAGCCTATATTCAGCGAATTACTTTCGCAAGTACAATTGATTTTAGTGTTATAATGCTCTAACAGTAAAGAAGTCATATAGATACTAATGTTTTTTGTGTCCAAAGGAATATCATTTTTTTTTGTTAACTTGCTTACTAATGATGTGCTTATTGATCTATGTTCATTTTCTACTTTTATAGTTAGTAGTGTTTTATCTTCTGTTTTAGCCAGCAAAATAGACACTAATTCAATTTGTGCCACTGCACTGACTATAGTTATCACCATATTGGAGATTATCTTATTTATTCTTTCAATTAAGTCTTCTGTAGGGCATTCACTTATCTTCCACTTAAGCTTTACTTTTTTTTTAATAAATAATTTTCTATATTGGATTTAGTCTTATCAAAGCTGCGATTATCTAATGAAGAAGAATACGCTTGCTTCATAACTTTATATTTATATATTAAACCATTAGAGCTTTCTTCAAGTAGTGATGTTATTTCTTTTAGCATATTAGGATTGTTTTCTTCAAACTCTTCCAATCCACCCACTATTCCTTGCATAGAACTAGCAAGATCATGAAGAATTCGTCCTGATAGGCATTCTGTTATTAACATTATGTTTTTATTCATTGGATAAAAGTATAAATGATTTAAGTTAACCCTATATTGGTAGGCACGTAGTAGTCAATTTAAGAGAAAGTTTCGTTGTGTTTTTTGTGTCCAAGCATTAATGTAGTATTAATAATTGTGAGATTTATAAAAGAACTATGAGTACTTATGCTAAATCGGGAATAGATCTAAAACTATATAATGAGCTGATAAAAAAAGTTAAACCTATTATTGAAAAGACTAAAGGAGAAGAAGTAATTAGCGAAGTAGGGTCATTTTCTGCATTGTTTGATTTTTCTACACTGAGTAAGAAGTACGACCATCCAGTGCTCGTTTCCTCAACTGATGGAGTGGGAACAAAATTGTTAATAGCTCAAGAAGTGAATAAGCATGATACTATAGGTATAGATTTAGTTGCAATGTGTGTAAATGACTTACTTGCACAAGGAGCAACGCCTTTATTTTTTCTTGATTACTTTGCAACAGGCGTTTTGAGCAAAGACGTTTTAGTATCTGTGATCCAAAGCATTGCAAAGGGGTGCAAAGCAAGCTAAAATAGCATTGGTTGGTGGAGAAACTGCGGAAATGCCTGGAATGTATGGTAATAATCACTATGACCTTGCACGATTTGTAGTTGGTGTAGTTGATAAAAGCAAAATTCTTCCAAAATGTGATGCTATGAAGGAAGGTGACTATATAGTCGGCTTAGAGTCAAATGGAATTCATTCAAATGGATTTTCTTTGGTGCGCCATATTTTCAAAAGCTTAGGTATAAATTATAATGATATATCTCCATGGAATAATAAATCTTGGGGTGAAATACTACTTGAACCAACAAAGATATATGTTGATTCTTTGTTGCCTATCGTGTCAAAAATAAAAGGCATTGCACACATCACAGGTGGCGGATTAATAGATAATATTCCGCGGATTCTTCCAAAAAACTTATTTGCAAACATAGACATTAACTCCTGGAAGTGGCCAGATATATTTTTATGGCTGGAAGAAAAAGGCAAAATAGAAAAGAGAGAAATGTTAAAAACATTTAATTGTGGTATTGGTATGGTGCTGATTGTAGATCCCGAAAATGTTAAGGATGTGGAAAGCCATTTCCAAAAGCGTGGAGAAAAAATTGAAATTATTGGAAAACTTGATGAAGCATGTAATCCTCTATCTGATAGAGTGGTATTTAGTTAACCTAACTTTACTGGCAGTCTTTTTGCAACTTCTAAGTATGCTTCTTTCAAGTCACCTAAATTCAAACGAAAGACGTCTTTATCTAGCTTTTTATAAGTATTTTTATCCCATAACCTGCAGTTATCAGGGCTGATTTCATCGGCTAAAATGATTTTAGTACTGTCATTTATTAATCTGCCAAATTCTAATTTGAGATCAACTAAATGTATATTTGCATTTGAAAATAGGTCGACTAAAATTTTGTTAATCTCTAAAGTTTTAGCTTTAACTTCATCCATTTCTTTGCTAGATAGCCAATTAAAGTACAGTATGTGATTTTCATTCACCATTGGGTCGGCTAGGTCATCATTTTTGTAAAAAAACTCGATTATAGGAGATGTAAGTGCCTCACCTTCTTTGATATTAAAACGTTTGCAAAAGCTGCCAGCTGCAATATTTCTAACCACTATCTCAAGAGGTATTATCTTAAGTTTTTTAACTAGCTGTTCTCTTTCGTTTAGAGTTTTTATAAAGTGCGTGCTAATTCCTGCTTCTTCAAGCTTTTTCATGATAAAAGCACTAACATGATTATTAATTATTCCTTTACCCTCAATGATTTCATATTTTTCCTTGTTGAACGCTGTAACATCATCTTTAAAGTGCTGTATGACAGTTAACGAGTCTTCAGTTGCTATAATGGATTTTGCTTTACCTTCGTAAATGATTTTATTCGATGACATGATTAATTTAGCTGTATACTATAAGATAATATCAAATTGCTGCTTAGTTTACTACAAATTTGCTAATGACATTTAGTGTTACAGTGTTAACCATATTTCCAGAAATGTTCCCCGGGTTTTTGAACTATTCTCTTGCCGGAAAAGCGTTAGAAAAAAAAATATGGAACCTTGAAGTAATAAGTATTCGTTCTTTTGCAAAAGATAAACATTCAACTGTGGATGATGTTCCATATGGAGGTGGAGCAGGAATGGTTATGCGTCCTGATGTGGTTGGCGATGCAGTTAATAACGTGCTTTCTGTTCATAAAAATACTAGATTTATTTATATGACTCCATCTGGCACAAAATTTAATCAGAATATTGCCAGAGAATTATTAGAGTTTCCTCATATAACAATATTGTGTGGTCGATTTGAAGGTATTGACCAAAGAATAATTGATGTATATACTCCTTATGAGTTAAGTATTGGAGATTATATACTTTCAGGAGGTGAGCCGGCTGCAATGGTAGTTCTTGATACATGCGTTAGGCTTCTTCCAGGTGTAGTAAGTAATTCTGATAGCGTTATTGAAGAAAGTTTTAGTTATAGTGGTGGTATGCTTGAATATCCTCAATATACTAGACCTGAGCAGTGGAATGGGCATAAAGTTCCTGAGGTTCTATTGTCTGGCAATCATAGGAAAATAAATGATTGGAGGCAGGAGCAATCTTATGTTATAACAAAGGAGCGTCGACCCGAGTTGTTGAATGGAGATGATAAATGACAAATTTGCTTGAGAAATTTAATGAGCAGCAAATGCAAATACTAACTAAAGAGCTGCCGGTCTTTCGTCCTGGTGATGATTTGAAGGTCACTTTTAAAGTAGTTGACGGTGCAAGTGAACGTATACAGATATTTGAAGGCGTGTGCATTTCACAAAGAAACCGCGGATTACACTCTTCTTTTTCAGTTAGAAAGGTAAGTCATGGAGAAAGTATAGTATCGCAATTTTTTGTTTACTCTCCTGCATTGATTTCAGTACAAGTGATAAGAAAGGGAAAGGTCCGTAGAGCAAAATTGTATTATCTGTGCAAGCTGTTTGGGAAAGCTGCAAGGGTCAAAGAACGTACTACTTATGTTAAAAAGAAATCTAAGTAGATACAATAGGGAGTGATGTCAATTGTGTCATCCCAGTGCATGGCACTAGGATCTGCCTTATCCTATATCATGGATGTGATTTTTAGCATAGAGTCTATTGTCTGATTTGTAGATATTTTTATAACTGGATTCCAGTGTTAGCTACTATGTATGACATCAATGGTTATTAAACTGGACGTTTGTATATCTATGGGCTTGACGATAGGATCCAGGAAAAATAAATGAGTATAAAGAAAAAATTTCTTAAATTGCTTCAGTCAAGGCGTGTGCACGCTCGTATAAAAAGGAAAAATAAAAAGAACAGAATGTTACGCTTTTGCTCTTTCACGGCACTAGTTATCTCACTTGGCTGCCCTATATGTATATTGTTAAGTATATTAGTTAACTCCTATAGCGCCTTAACAGTAACGAAAATTTTATTGCCAATTGAAATAAGTGCTGATCTTACTTTAACGAATAATCCTGGTGATTTCCGATATAAGTCCATTATCCTACTCAATAATTCTTTACATAAAGTATTTGAAGGAATTGATTTTAAAGACAGTGACGAAATTTTAAGTCGTAACTCTTACAAGGAGCTAGAGAAGTTTTTTCTTAAGAGAGTAAAAAATAGTGGTGAATATGAGATTTGGTTTACCGCATCGAGTGTGATCAATTCAGTATATAAAAATAAATGTTTGAATGATCGTTACGCTAAATTACTTGATTGCTTGAAAGAAAAGGGGAGAGTAAGAAAATTTTTTAATAAGTCTCTATTTCTTAAGTCTGATTCTCGTGAGCCCGAGAATGCAGGGATTTTAGGGGCATTTATCGGTTCATTAATGACAATTGTAGTGTGCTTAGTATTGGCACTACCAATAGGAATTATGTCGGGCGTCTGTCTTTATGAATTTATGCCTAAAAATAGGCTAATAACTAGTATTGTAGAAATTAGCATGAACAACCTTGCTGCAGTGCCTTCGATAATATTTGGTGTAGTAGGACTGACTCTCTACCTTGGCATATTTGGGCTACCCCGTTCTTCACCGCTTGTTGGTGGGATGACTCTTTCATTTATGATGCTGCCTAATATTATCATTGCGACAAAAAATGCCTTTACAAACGTTCCTATTGCAATAAAAGATGCAGCTTTTGCTCTTGGAGCACCTCACGTCAAGGTAATATTGGATCACTCTTTGCCGATTGCGTTACCAAGGATAATACATGGTGCTGTGCTTGCAATTGCAAGGATTTTAGGAGAGTCTTCCCCTTTACTTATGATAGGTATGGTAGCATTTATTGCTGATACACCTACATCCTTCTTCGATCCGGCAACTGTTCTACCTGTACAAATATATATATGGTCAAGTAGTCCTGAAATTGCATTTATTGAACTTGCTGCCATTGCAATTATAGCTTTGTTGTTAATGCTATTTGCTTTGAATTTAATAGCAAATTTTGTAAAAAGAAAGTTCGAGTTTTTTGATTCATGAAAGTTATTGTTTTATCTGGTTATGGCTTAAATTGTGAAAAAGAAACTGCATTTGCATTTATGGAATGTAGCAGAAAACTTGATATCAGCAATGTAGAAGTAAAAATTGTTCACATTAATGAGGTTATAAATAATCCAGATAAACTAAAATCAAGCAATATACTTGCAATTCCAGGAGGTTTTTCCTACGGTGATGACACTGGTGCTGGCAATGCATTTGCTTTGCGTATTAAGAACAACTTGTTAGACGAATTTCAAGATTTCTTATCTCAGGATAAGCTTATTATAGGAATATGTAATGGTTGCCAGATATTAGTAAAATTAGTTCCAGAATTCTCTAATCTAGCTTTAATTCCTAATGATATAGGTAATTATCAATGCTGTTGGGTTAGAGTGAAAGTTAATCCACAAAGTAATTCTGTTTGGCTACAGGGTCTGAATGAACTATATCTTCCTGTTGCTCATGGAGAAGGCAGGTTTTTTATGGATCAAGATATTTTAAATCAATTGGTTGAAAATAATTCCTTTGCACTACGTTACGTTGATGGAGATGGTGACTATGCAAATTTACAATTTCCTTACAATCCAAACGGATCTACATATGATCTGGCAGCTTTGTCAGACAAAAGTGGTAGAGTGCTAGCTTTAATGCCTCACCCAGAGAGGGGAATGTTTTTCACTCAACAAGATAACTGGCCGTTTGAAAAGGAAAAGTACAAACGCTTAGGTGTTGCTGTGCCAAAATATGGTGATGGGATGCTTGTATTTGAAAATGCACTAAGGTATTTTTGTTAAAATTGATTTGTAGGGATTTATAATCGATTCTGGTATTGCAAAAAGCCACTTGACGGACCTTGCTATTTCTCTTATCGTGGCAGTAAGGGTACTTATGACCCATTGTTTTTGACCTGTAGGCTCAATCACAAAATTCAGTAAAAAACTCAGGGTATTTATTGGCGGATTACATAAAATTATAGCGGCTGTATGTCTTTTTTATTTTTTCTACATTCAACCAAATCGCGCTTAAAATAAGCGTTAGCACATTATTACAACGCCAATTTCTATTATTATAGAGTCAAAACTCGCTACTCTGAGCTTCTTTTGCCTTTTTTCTACTTAGTTAGATTATTTGAGAAATTAATTAAAATATTCATAATATTGACTTTTTATCACAACAATGCTATTATTAAGCTAATATTACTTTAGTGAGGTGTGAGCAATGGTTGATGTAGCTTTCATTGGCGTAAATACAGTTATTGATAACGGATACAGAAGAAAAATAAACTCGTTATGTCAGGGTTATTTTTAGCTGTATCAGCAGCAATTGCTGTCTGGTTTATCCTTCCTGGATCGCAAAATGTACTTGCTTCATTTTTGCTTCCAGCTATATTCCTTCTCTTGACTCTGTCTATGGGATATTATACGTTTCTTTTTGGTTGTGAGAAAAAATCTGTAGTAGACAATGTCCTTGGGATCTGCTGAGTCAGTTAAGAGAGTGCGTTGCCAAGACGGGCAGGCTTTGTTACATAGGAAAAAAAGATTCAGCAGTGATTCTGTTATAGAGTAAATATCTATCAAGTAAATACAGCTTATGCCACAAAGAATGAAAGTCAGCAACTGAATTGAATATAACAAATTTCTAGAAGAAAGATACCGTCTTGCTAGTCAACAAAAAAATTACTCAAGCTGTATCATAAAATCAAAAAATACTTCTGATTGTGTAACAGTACACAGATTACAGTTAGTGAATATGTTGAATGGATTGGAAGCATTTTTTGATTTTAAACTACAGTCAACATCCTAGTTCTGTAATTCTTGATATGATTTGGATCAAAAGCACTTTTGGATGTCAGGATACCGAAAATGATATGGAGTAGCTTACGCTCCCACAATTGCCATATTATGCTTACCCTTTTTCTTTAGTCTTTGGCAAAAACTCACAATGATAGGATTGTGATTCTTGGCTACTATGGCAGGAAAGAAAAGGGCCTTACGTAATGTTTGTGAACCTGATTTACTTAATCTTGGTTTAGAATGTACAGATGAACCTGATGTTATATTTTTCGGTATAACTCCTGTATATGCTGCCAATTGCCTGGCATCTCTAAAAGCTTTTATGTCAGGGATTTCAGCTAAAATAGCTATTGCTGATTCCTCTCCTATTCCTGGAATAGTCAATAGAAGCTGAAAATTTTCCAACAATTCTTTGTGCTGCTTTAATAGTTTGCGTATGGAGTTTTTTATTATTTCTATTTTTTTAACTATATTCGTTGCAAGATCCTCCCAAGCATTTGCAACTTCTTTAGGCAGTCTCTCTTTTTTTTCTAGGTGGTTATTTACTAATTCTTTTAACGCAACTGAGCAACGATAAAGATGTTTTAATTTTTTCATTTCAGAAGAAGGTGGTGTCCAACGAGTTGGTTCCTGTCTTTGGCAATAATCAGCAATAATTTCTGCATCAGTCTGATCATTCTTTTGTCTTACGAGCTTACTCCTTGTATAAGATTTAATACAATAAGGATTTACAACACTAACAAAATGTCCAGCATTGTGCAGAAATTCAGCCAAAGCTTCGCTATAACAACCACATGCATGCCTTTACTTCTTCCACATTATGCTTTTGTAGAAAACTCAGCAGACCTTGAAACCCAAGATCATCGTTCTTAAAGCTCCTTTTCCTAGTTTCACGCTTTTCTTTTTTACTTATGAATGAAAGAAAAACATCAAAGCGATCTTTTGATACATCAATTCCAAGAAAGTTGTTGATCATATATAACCCCATACATTACCATTTAAAACGAAAAGTAAGGCTTCTAAGAAACTCCCTCAACCAGTTCATCTTTTTGAACTAAGATGTAGCCAAATTCCTGTGCTTTTTTGATCAAGTTTTTTTTAACTCTCTCTTTGTAACGTGTTTCATAATAGTTCATTCCTTTTTCAACATATTCTTGCCCATACTTTAGCATACTATAAAAAATGCATGCTAGTTTTCTTGCGGTAGCCGTGATTGCTTTTGGTGCACCTAGTCGTCTCTTTATTCTTCTACAGTACGCACCTATTCCGCTGTTGCTTCTTGATACACAGTGAGCAGCTATTCGAAATGCATTTGCAGCACGATTAATGACTTTACGCGTTCTTGTGCTAAACACTTTTTCTCCTGTAATTTTATTGGCAGGGCTAACCACGATGAAAAGTGTTTTTCTGTCCGCCATCTATTAGGGTTTATGCCAGTTTCTGAAATTATTGTTTGTATGGTTACTACATCAAGTCCTGGAACTTTTGTGAAATCCCTACCTGTAATTCTATGCAGTTCTTCGTGTATAGCAAAATTTGGCCTATGTTTTGTAGACTTACGCTTTATTTTATTACATAGCTTGTTCCCACCTGACTTTGTCTCAAATGTTTTATAATATCCTTCAATACTTCTATCACATTCTGCTATTTTTTCCTGATAAATATTGTATAGCTCAAACTCTTGTTTTAGTGTAAACAGGTGTTCCTCTCTATAGTTAATGCTTTTGCAATGGTAGATTTATCATTTTTTATTCGTCCATCTCTTAATTCAGCTAATTTTTCTGGATTTCTTTCACCCTCAAGTATTGCTTTAATAATTTGTATGCCAGTAACTCCTGTTATATCGCTTATCACCTTATGCAATTGAATGTTCATTTGAATTAACGCTTTTTGCATACGTTGAATGTGTGCTGCTGCACTTTTTATTAGGTTATCTCGTTGTCCTGCGTAATACACAAATTTGATTATCTGGTCTAAATGCAGTCCATAGCTATGCAGTTGTTGTAACCACTGGCAATCATCAGATTTTCTTCCAGGCACATTCTTAACATATTTTGCGTTTACTAATTTTACTTCAAATCCATATGATTCAAGTACTTGAAACAAGGGGATCCAATACACTCCTGTTGATTCCATGGCTATTGTAGTAACTTTGCACCTCTTTAACCACTTTGCTAAGTTATAAAGATCTTCTGTGAAGCAGCAGAATTTTTGTATATTCTGTTTATCTCTTCCTTCTGGTACACATACATAATGCACAGATATCTATTCCTGCCGCATCAGACCTCTAATTTACTTTTTGTTTTTGCCATTTCTAACCTCCATCATATAATAATTGAAAAGCACTTCAGCTTGGAACGGTTGAATTATACGCTCTTCTAATCGAGGTAGTCTCAAAGACTCCATCAGTGGTTTTCTTTCCAAAACCATGCTAACCTACGGGCACTAAGGCACCATTGCCTACTCGGCTATAACTGCAGAAGCGCTTCTCCGTAAAATTATATTCAAAAAAGTAGAAAATAGGAGTTTCTTTCTGGTTTGACAGGTTTTATATCTGTCCGATGCTAACCTTGTGGATACAGAATTAGAGCCATTTAGGTCTTTCTACGATACCGTCCAGCCTATACTTTTGAGGAGGGAACTCTTATCTTTCTTACAGATTTTATATCTAAGAGGAGAAACAGAGTTCTTCCCTCCTCCACCTAATGCTTAAGCTTAAAACATTAGATGCTTTTTACAAGATACAAGAGGAAATATTTTTCGTTTCATTAATGAAGCGATTGGAAACTGGTATGAGAATAATCCAAAAGTGGCAGGTACATCTATAGTGATAAAGTTGTGGTTTTGATACACATATCTTTTTAGAATTGCAAGCAGTTGGTTTTATAAAAGGTTATAAATGGGTAAAGATCTCAAGGTCATCAGCTATACACAAGCTTCTAGAAGATTTAAAAAGCTTAACATAAAAATCAATGACTGCAGAGTTGATAAAAATAATATTGAAATTGCAATAGATAGCACTAGAATTAGTATTATAGCTATAACCATAATAAGGAGAATGTAAGAAAATATATAGAAAGTCACATGTTATTTTAAACATAAACAGTAAAAAAGTGATATGCATGTACAGCTACCGGCATGCCTAATGTTGAATAAAATAGGCAATAAACAAAATATTTTACCTGTTCTTCAGCTTATGATATGGTAAGTATATATAAACAATGCAAGCTGCAAGAAAACACGCAAGAGTCTATGAGAAAGCTATCAGAGAGAAATAGCAACATTAGTGTAATAAAATCATGTGAAAGCTATGAAAAAGGTAAAGAAAGATGGAAGAGGAAGTAAAATATGGTCTATACTGAATGCTTTTTTTATAGGTTAAAAGAGACATTTGGGTTTAGTTTAAAAAATAAATCTGAGATAAATAGGGAGAAGGAACTACTTATTAAATGCTACTTAATGAACAAATTTTTGGTATGGCTGAGTTCGAAATAGTAACATGAAATTATTTGTTCAGGAAAAAACTTCACTAGATATGCAATAAAGCCTAACGGGCTTTTTGTGATTTACTATGTTAAAATTAAATAATATACTTAAACAATTTTTAGTTCAAAGGTAATGCCAAATCTAGATCAAATATTTTTTGCTCAAAACAATGTTAATATTAATAACGTGTATAAAATAGTCAATAATGCTTTGAGCAATAGTGATGGTGGTGAACTATTTTTAGAGCTTTGCCAGTCAGAGTCCCTGGTTTTTGATGATAACATATTGAAACACATGGATTTGAATATCAGAAAGGGGTTTGGTTTAAGGTCCTTTTGTGAGGATAGTACATCTTTTGTTTGCTCTTCTGAAATTAGTGAAAAGGAAATTAGTAATGCTGCCTCTATAGTGAAAAGCTCAGTATCTTTAAACAAAATAAATTCAATAAACTTAAATGAGGGGAAAAAAGGCATGTATTCAAAGATTAACCCCATAAATGAAATGGATCTAAGCTCAAAGATTAAACTACTCAATGAGGTTAATGAATATGTAAGGTCCAAGAATAACTGCGTGAAGCAAGTAAAAATAACTCTAAATGGAGAATGGCAAGTCGTACAAATAATAAAGGGTGATCACAGATTAAGCGATATCAGGCCTCTGGTACGTTTTAATGTGTTAGTCATCGTAGAGAAAGATGGTCGAACCGAGAGAGGCTCCGCAGGACACGGTGGAAGGGATTCTTATAGTAAGTTTATTTCTGAGAAAAAGTGGAAAGAAGTTGCAAACCAAGCGTTAGAACAAGCACTGGTAAATCTTGAAGCAACTCCAACTCCAGCCGGAGAAATGACGGTTGTTCTAGGTTCTGGTTGGCCAGGGGTATTATTACATGAAGCTATAGGTCATGGACTTGAAGGCGATTTTAATCGTAAGGGAGTCTCAGCATTTTCAAATTCTATGGGTAAACAAGTAGCAGCTAGTGACATTACAGTAGTTGATGACGGAACTCTGCCTAATTTGCGTGGCTCTATCAGCGTAGACGACGAAGGCACTCCACCCAGTTATAATATATTGATAGAGGATGGGATCCTCAAAGGATACATGCAGGATCATATGAACGCTAAACTCATGGGTGTAAATCCAACCGGTAATGGTAGAAGAGAAAGTTATAAAGAAGTTATTATGCCGCGCATGACAAACACCTATATGCTGCCTGGAAAACATACACCGGAGGAAATAATATCTAGCGTAAAGAAAGGTCTATATGCAGTAAATTTCGATGGTGGGCAAGTTGATATAACGTCAGGAAAATTTGTTTTTTCATCTTCGGAAGCTTACCTAATAGAAAATGGCAAAATTACACAGCCAGTAAAAGGAGCAACACTAATTGGTGACGGTCCAACAGTGTTGAAAAAAGTATCTATGGTTGGTAATGATCTAAAGTTAGATCCTGGTGTTGGCACATGCTCAAAAGATGGACAAAATGTGCCCGTTGGAGTTGGTCAACCAACACTCAAAGTCGACGCAATAACTGTTGGTGGAACTAAGATATAGATGGCTAAAACGAATTCCAGCACATGACGCACAATTGTATAAACATTGTAGCCGTTATTCAAGTAGCTCATAAAAACTACTTAACAAATTTCTTCAACTTCCTTATCATAACGTGTGTAATAATGTTACAAAAAATAATACCATGGAATTCAATAGGGTAATTTTCAGAAAATTCCTAAAAAAAGCAAGAAGCCTTTAATTGAGCAAAGCTTATGGATGCA
This sequence comes from Wolbachia endosymbiont of Armadillidium vulgare str. wVulC, assembly GCF_001027565.1. Taxonomy (NCBI): domain Bacteria; kingdom Pseudomonadati; phylum Pseudomonadota; class Alphaproteobacteria; order Rickettsiales; family Anaplasmataceae; genus Wolbachia; species Wolbachia endosymbiont of Armadillidium vulgare. The sequence goes on from NZ_ALWU01000010.1 coordinate 63,870, forward strand.
CTGTTTCAATTACTACAACTCGTATTAGGTAGGACAGGCTGTTGAAAAAGGAAGAAATAGAGAATTTTAGGATGCAAATTATTTGCCATCTATATGGAATATGGTCAAATCGTCAGTTATGTAGAGAGATCCACTTTAATGTAGAATATAGGTAGTTTTGCAGATTCAGTCTTGAAGATAAAGTACTAAATCATTCATCACTGAGTAGGATAAAAGATAGATTTGGGGTAAAGTTATTTTAAGAAATATTTGTTAGATTGGTTAGAAGATAACATAAAGCAGGTATTGTAAAAGGAGAAACTATCAATTGCATTAGAACCATTTAGGTCAATACCGTTCAGCCTATCATACGCGTCAAGTTAAGGAAAAAGATATGAGGAGATAGAATAATAAGTTCTCACAGATATGTTTTTAGTGAGAGAAGTAACGATGAATAAAATAACTTGCCTATCAAATAACCTCAACAAATTTCTCATAAGACCCACTGCGAAACGTTATGCAACTAATTTCAGCATGAGTTAGGCGATCAATTAAAACTCATGTCTGAGGTTTACCAGACCATCAATTATTCATGTTGTATTTCTTCTGAAAATTGCGATAGGTATGCGACATAAAATCTTAATTTCACGGATTTTATGCTCCACCTAAATGATGCCAGCTTCCGATTGTTGATCATCCGTCAGCCCGATACCTTTTATGTGGAATTACGACGTTACTCTGCAATTTTTGCCACCCCAGAATCTGCATACTTTATATTCTCTTTTGGCAACATTTTTTCCTGTTTTCGTATCTTAAAATCGTGCTCTGTGTGACACTGATAGAATTTGCCCATCTTCTCTTATAACAATTTCCGTTTTCATTGTGTTTATACCAATTCCCGCTATACAAAGAACAGATAGATAATAATGGGAAAGAAGTCATACTAAAGTAAGTGAAATAGCGAGGTTTAAATGGCATTAAGATCAAAACTATTAGACGAAAAAGTTGTAAATTTGGCGAAAGAAATGTTAAAAAAGGTCAGAAATAACGCATATGTTTCAAAAAAGTTACAAGCGGTGATAGCAGGAAAAGAAAGTAGTATAAGCGCTGTGGCAAGAATATGTAAAATTTCAAGGACTGCTTTGACTGAATGGATAAAGCATCTAAAATTTGGTAGAGTAGAAAAATTATTTGCCCCGTCTCAGCGGCGAAGAAAAAGCAAATTAAACAAAAATCAACGTGAGCAAATTGAAATATGGGTAGAAAGAAATCCAAATATTACTATTAAGGAAGTGCAAATAAAAATCTCAGAGGAATTTGGCCTAAACATCAGCAAATCAACAGTGCACCGTGAGATACAAAGGATTTACATAACACCGAGGCCAATGCACCATAAACAAGATAAAAATAAGCAAGAAGAGTTTAAAAGATACTTCAATAAAATAGTCAATTCCCACCCTAAAAAGGAGGTGTTTTTTTGATGAATCACGATTTGGAACTCATTCAAAAATCGGACACGGATAGTTTAAAAAAGGGTTCAGAACGCAGGTTAAAATGAAAATTGGTAGACAAAATTTCTATATCTACAGTGCGGTAAATCCAAGAAGTGGTAAGAAAATTAGCCTACTTGCTCCATATGTAAACACTGATTGTATGAATATATTTCTGGAGCAGATGTCGAAAGATTTAGGCACGAAAGAAGCCTTTCTTGTAATGGATTGTGCAAGTTGGCATAGATCAAAAAGTTTGAAAATTCAGGAAAACATTACCATTATATACTTGCCTCCTTATTCACCGGAACTAAATCCTGTTGAAAGGTTGTGGCAATATATCAAATACAATACTTTACGCAATAGTATCTACGATACCATAGGTTTACTTGAAGATGTTTTGTGTAATTTTATTGTCAATATTTCCAGCACTACTATTAAACGAGTTTGTAATGTTTCTTATTTGTTCGCTTAGTAATGGATTTTGGTATTACTCTTTTCTTTCCAGAATAAGACAATTTTCCTATCTTTTGGCCGTTGTATTGGTTACATCTGCTAATATCTTCAAAATTCTTTCTGGCCTGTCCTTTTTTATTGAGATTTTTTTAGCCAAAAGTGGTTCCATTTTCTTGAGTAATCGGCAAATGTTTGAGTTATGCAAGTTACTCAAGAATCGGTGTGTTATATAAGTTCAATAATACAGAATTATACAGAAGATTTTGCCTTCCAATACAGGCAATTTTGACGTTCTTCCATGGCATTTCTTCTGTTTTTCAACCTTTTCCCACTCTGGTTTCGACAACCTTTTGGAATTCTTCTATTGTCAGACCTGTTACATCTCGAAAATTCCTCGGATGTTCTTTTAGATTATTAAGCTCATTTTACCTCACTTTTTCTTGCTCTTTATATAACCATTTCTCCTCTTTTGCTGCAGGTCTTATGTTTAAATTTTTAGGAGAAAAGCATCCTGAGATAATTGATGATATTTCTGAATATTTTATGTTAGGAGATAATGTAAAATGGCATGATATATTTAACAAAATATGGGATATTGACAACAAAAATCCAGAAGAGTTTAAAGAATGGATAGATAGTCAAGATGTACAGTACACAAAGTGTGATTCCTCCATGGATATAGTACACAGTCTCACATCATTAGTAGATATACTTTAACAGTACTGCTTAAAGAACTAATAATTGCTATTATTGGTTCTTTGAGTGTAAAATCAACTGATACTCAACACATCTTCTATTAAAAACTGCACAAATTCATTGCCATTCCAATAATTCATAGAGATTTTACCCAAAATGGCTTTAACATTACCCTGCATAATAGCAGAGCCAAGCTTAGTATTTGCAGAGCGAAACGCAATAGCTTTTACCATAATATTGTCGTCAGCAATAAAACATTTTACATGGTCAACTCCTACAACTTCAGGCCTCCTTATCTTTGCTCCTTGAATGATGAATCTCGGTTCGGGGTTGCCAACACCAAATGGCTCTAAGCGCTGCAGTTGATTCCACAGGGATAAGTTTATTGCTTTAGCTGTTACTATACCATCAACTTTGATGGTTTTGTCGTTTGTGGAGTTTGCAAATCTTTCAGTAAAGAAATCATGTAGATCACTTATTTTATCTTCCTTAATCGAAAATCCTGCTGCCATATTGTGACCACCACCTTCAATGATTAGGTTGGTAAATTTCGCAGAAAGAACCGCAGCACCAATATCTACTCCAGAAATTGATCTGCAGCTTGCTTTTCCTATTCCATTGTTTAAAGATATCACTATCGTTGGTAGGTGAAACTGCTCCTTTAGCCTTGATGCAATTATACCAATTATTCCTTGATGCCAATTGCCGCTTACCATTATAAAATTTACACCTAATTGGGCAAATTTTTCCGCTTGTGTTGTAGCTTCTAAGAGAGCCTCATTTTCTAACATTTTCCTTGCATTATTTAAGTCTATTAATTTTAGCGTGATTAAATGCACCTCTTCTTCATCATCGGTGGAAAGCAACCTTGCACCAAGGGATGCTTCTCCAATTCTTCCTCCGGCATTTATGCATGGCCCAATACTAAACCCTAACCGTGAAACACTTGGTTTTTCAAGGATTCCCAAAGCGTCAAACAAAACACGTAAGCCAACGTTTTTTCTTGCTGACATAACTTTTAATCCTTGTAAAACAAAAGCCCTATTTAGGCCTGTAATCTGCATAACATCACAGACAGTTCCAAGTGCAACAAGATCCAGTAGATCAAATAAATCTGGTTCTTTTTTGTTGGTAAAAAATCCTTCTTCACGTAAATTTCTATTAAGAGCAACAATTAGCAGAAATGACACTCCAACTGCTGCTAGGTTGTTATAAGGGGAGCTCTCATCAAGGCGGTTGGGATTAACAACTGCTACAGCACTTGGTAATTTTTCTATACCAAGGTGATGATCGACAACTATAATATCAAGTCCAAAGACCTTTGCATCTTCTATTGGTTGATATGCAAGCGTACCGCAATCAACAGAAATACATAAATCAATTCCTTTCTTTTTAAGTTGTAATAAAGCATCTGTGTTTAATCCATAGCCCTCATCAACACGATCTGGAATATAGATTATAGAGCGTGTCTCAATCGCTCTTAGGTACCTATTAATCAATGCTGATGATGTTGCACCATCAACATCATAGTCACCAAATATTGCAATATTTTCATTATTGTTTATTGCTTTTATTATGCGAGAAACAGCTTTATCCATATCAAGGAGGTGAAAGGGATCTGGTAATAGCGATCTGATTAGTGGATGTAAGAAGTCATGTGCATTTTTTATGTTAACACCACGACTAACTAATATTCTTGCTAATATTTCTGGTAACTCAAATCTCTGTATAAGAGTTAAAATTTCCCTTTGATCTGCTTCTTGTAACTCCCACAGTGCATTTGTTATGCTGCGTTTTTCAATGTCGAGTAGCATATTCTTTGTAAATAAATACTGTATCAGAACTTTTAAGCTTATTCTATAATTGTGTTAGACTTCTGTATAACCTAGAAAAAAGATACAGGAGGATGTCATGAAAGTAGCTGACACTGAAAATTGGCTTTTTAATGCAAAGACAAAGCAATTAGAAACACTATTATTATATTTTTAACTTATCCCTATTATAGTATTTTTTTAATCGGAGATGTTGATCATGACTAGGTAGTGTAACGTAGGAGTTCTTTCTTAAGTGGTTTAAAATTAGATTATGTTTTATGTATAATGCAATCCGTTATGCTTTTCCATTGTAAGATATTTTTTATATTAAAAAATTTAGCTTATCTTTCACACTAGTTTGTCTAAGCGTAATTGACACATGCCCTTTTTAGTGTGTAGTAATTCTTTAATTCTATAGTATTTTGTTTGCAAGAATCTGGAATGATAAAAGAAAGAGGCTACTTTTCCACTGTGGTGAAATCCATAAAGAACAAACCTTCTTTCTCGTCTTGCATGCTGATGGTAGTGTAAGTGTTGAGAGGTAAAGGGTCATTTGTATGTCCATGTCCTACTCCTTTCATTGTAAATACAGGAAAGTTAACACTTTTTGCAAACCTTTCTTTTACAACTTCAACAAGATTATCATTATAACAATTAACAAAGTCACCGAATATTACTGCATGTACTCCATCAAAAATATGAGCTTGTTTTAGGTGATCTAAACTGCGCTCAATTGAATATGGATAAACTCTTATGTCTTCTAAAAATAGAATTTTGTCTTTTGCATTTATTTGCCAAGCAGTTCCTATACTGTTTTCGACTAAAGTCATATTACCACCGATGATTTTAGACTCTAATCTGCCATTTTTTAGTCTAATTCCATTATTTATCATCTTTAGGTTATCAAATCTTATAGAGTCGCATTGCTTAAGAATTAACTCTTTCAATTTTTCAACAGAACTTTCAGAAACGGAGTTATTTACTATCATTTCTAACATGGTGCCGTGAAGAGTTTGCCAGTCATATTTAACTTGCAGATAAATATGTAAAGCAGTGATATCACTATAGCCTATAAGAATTTTCTTATTTTTATTTTGAGCAATTCTTTCTTTTTTATCATTGGGTAATCTTTCTAGATAAGGAATCAGCCGAGAAGCTCCTTCTCCTCCTCTAATACACCAGATTATTTTACTATCATCGGTTAGAGCACTAATCAGATCATTTGCTCTAAATTCGTCAGAGTTGGAATAAAATGGATTGTCGTTACTGTATATTTTCTCCGAAATATGGGGATTAAAATCCAAAGTTTTTACGTATTCTTTTATAGTAGGCAAATCTGATTCTTTTCCCTTCGAAGAAGGAGCGATAATATCAACTTGATTTGCAGGATTAGTGAGTAAAAGGCATAGAAAATAAAGAATAGAAGAATACATTAAAATATCTTATGAAACTCTTGTTTTAATATATCATCTAATTCGCAAAGAGAAACTTTTACTCCTAGTTTTTCCATTGATGTAACGCCGTAATCTTTCAGTCCACAAGGAATAATACCCTTATAGTGGGAAAGATTCGGAGAGACATTAAGCGCTACGCCGTGATAAGTTACCCATTTTCTCAAGCGAATGCCAAAAGCTGCTATTTTTTCTTCTACTCCGTTGTTGTTCACCCAAATGCCTATTCTATCTTCCTTAAATTCCCCAAGTATATTAAAGTGTTTTAAAACATTTATGATCCAATTACTTAGGTCTCTGATATATAGTTTTATGTCACATTTGTTTCTTTTTTTGAGGTTTAGCATTAAGTATATAATGTGCTGCCCTGGCCCGTGATATGTATATTTACCACCTCTGCCTGTTTTATGGACAGGAAACAATTTTTCAACAATATCATTATCTGTTGCACCGATTCCTGCTGTGTAAAGTGAAGGGTGCTGAAGTAGCCATACTAGCTCATCAGATAAATTATTGTGAATTTGTTGAATTTTTGCTTCCATTAATTTTATAGCATGGTTATAATCAACAAGTTGGTTAGATATTAGCCATTCTGCCATATTCAATTTCTTTTATTAAGTTCTATACTACTCAATAAGTAACTTGATTTTCAAGCAAGTTTAGGCTTTTGGTGAGCTTTTAAAGCGTTCCATATAAAGCTATATAGGGCTTTGTAACAAAAAAGGGAAGCTATCGCCTAATGATGAAGAATTTGACATATGTTGCTAGATATGCTAACATCATTAATAAATATTTAACATTTATATTTTTAGCTAGGGGGTAATTATGCCAAATATAAGTACAGAGTTTAAACAAAAAACTCAACTTCTTGAAAAACATTTCCATGATAGAACACTGCAGCCTATGAGCGAGTTTAAGAAAGTAGGGGAGAAGGAAGTAGGCTGCAGCTCAGGGTTTCAAGCAGAGCATCAGTATGGTGAAAGCGATAAAGCTACTTTCATGATTAAATCTGTTCTGAACCACACACTTACAAAAAAGGAAAAACAGTCTAGACTAGAACAATTCAAAAAATCCTTTTACGAAGGATCAAGAAAAGCTGCAAAATTGGAAGCTCCTTATTTGCCAGACTTTGTGATAAACAAGCTTATTGATCTATTATGGCAGCAGGTAGAAAGCAGTATATGTTATGACGACTTAAATATTGCTGATTTTATCAGGGAATATGTTGCTGGTGATTTATATAAGCTGTTTTTATATGACAGAGCTCCAATTGTTGAATTGGTAACAAATAACGATTTGCCAGAAAAAAGATTTGTAAAGAACGAGGCACAGAGTAGTGAAAGCCACGAGAAATATGAGAAAGGGGAATATAAGTTTCAAGATCAATCTAAAGAATGCATTGAGCAAGAGAAAAGCCAGGATAAGCTTCATCTGAGATCAAAGTTTTTGGATAAGTTTATAACATTAATGGATCCTAAGGAAAAAGGTAAAAATTACCAAGATGCAAAAGGTTTTGAGAAAATATTAGCTGCACAAATATTGCTTGGAGAGAGTGATATACGACCAGGAAATTTTGGTGTAATAGAAAAAGAGTATGAGGATGCAAAAGGTGAAAAAGTAACAGAAAAACTCTGGGCAAAAATTGATCACGGTAGATCATTGTATTTCAGCTTTAGTAATACCAAGGATTATTTACAAAACTTTTTTAATACTCTGTTCCAACTGAGAATATATGGCATAAAAATAGATCTAGAAAAGCTATCAAAAGAGTTAAAAGATTTTATTGACTATTATGATCAGAATAAAGAAAAGTTCGAAGCTTTAATAGATAAAAAGGCAAATAGTTTAAATCATATATTGAATCCTAATATGCAGTTTGACCTTAAGTATATTGGACCCGGACTTAATGTTAGGAATTTTAAGTGCATGAATGGGGAGTTTAAAGCACAGGAGTTATTTTTTTTTTTTTTTAACTCCTACTCACAACTCTCCAAATGTTAGTTTGAGTGATTACTTTAAGCAAAACTTAGAAACCCAGGTTAAAATGGCAAGAAATCTTACTGGTCCATTGAAAGATCTTGCTGAACTGTGGAAAAATTTTGATAGAGCTGACAAGATTCATAGCTACATAACCAAACCTTCATTCTGTCTATTTGTTCCAACGTTAATAGCAGCTATATTTACAAGTGGAACTTTAGGCACAGCTTTTACTGTAGCTGCAGCGGTAACAGGAATGTGCATGCTTGTTGGAATAGTGACAGGCATTTGTCTTTATACTTCTTATGCATTAAATAGCTGCAATAGCAAAATTAACAACCCAAAAGTTGAGGAATTCCAAAGAGAGCCTCAGCTTTGTTAACAGAAGCGATACTTATGCCTACCTTGGAGGCATAAGTATTCTTTAATTATATTTCTTTATTAATGTAATGTTTTCTCTTATCATTTAGGTAGCTGGCCTTTACGGTGTCATCCTAGTGCCTTCTCTTTGTCACCCAAGTAGCACTTCGATGTCATCCCAGTGCTCAGACACTGGGATCCATTCTTCTTTTTTTCTGGTTACGCGCTGGCTTTGTGTTCGAGGCAAAGTTAGTTTAACATACTGTTTTCGAAATAAGTAGCTTTGTGTGTTGATTCTATTTTCCTAGATCCTAGTGTCAGCTACTCTAACATCCCAAATTAATTCTACCTTAAATTCAATTTTTCAGGAGGCACATATGAATTTTAACATTTTTCAAAAAAAGAAAAGCAGTGAATACTCTGCTTTGCAACTAATGATGGAACCAAGTTGGAGTAGGCGTGATTATGTAAGTTTTGCTGAGGAAGGTTACATAAAAAATGTTATTGCCTTTCGAGCAATTAATATGATTGCAAGTGCTGCATCTTCGGTACCTTTTACTCTCTGCCAGCTCACTGACCAGGGAAAATCGCAACTAAAAGCACATCCATTACTGAAGTTGCTTTATTCTCCTAATCCAATGACATCAAAATCGGAATTTATTGAGGGGATTGTAACTTATCGATTAGTTAACGGCAATTCTTATATATTGATGATTGAGCTGCAAAACAAACCAACAGAGCTTTATCTTCTGCGCCCCGATAGGGTTGAAATTGTTCCAGGGAGAAATAACATTCCTTATATCTATCGTTATACCGTAAATAACAACAGTTATGACTTTAAAGTTGATAAATTGACTGGGCGTTCAACAGTACTGCATCTTAAAACCTTTAACCCCTTGAGTGATTGGTATGGACTGTCACCAATTGAGGCGGCTGCATATAGTATAGATCAGCATAATCAGGCGGGTGCTTGGAATCAGGCAATGCTGCAAAATGGTGCAAGACCAAGCGGTGCAATAGTTGTGAAATCAGAAAAGGATGGAAGCGGTGGAAACTTAAGTCAAGAGCAGTACCAACGCTTGAAAGCACAGATAAACGATCATTATTCAGGTCCTGTCAACGCTGGAAGACCTATATTGCTTGAAGGAGGTTTAGAGTGGAAGGAAATGAGCTTATCACCGAGGGACATGGATTTTATTGAGTCAAAACACAGCTCAGCTCGCGATATTGCGCTAGCTTTTGGCGTTCCACCACAGTTGCTTGGCATACCCGGTGATAATACTTACAGTAATTTAGTCGAAGCACGTCTTTCTCTTTGGGAGCAGACGGTTTTACCGACACTGGAAAACATTGTCTGTCACCTAAACTCTTGGTTGACACCAAAATTTGGTGAGGACTTGTGCTTGTCGTACGACAAAGACGCGATAGAAATTCTCATGGAAAAAAGGCAAAAGATGTGGAAATACGTGGAAAACGCAAACTTCATGACGCTTAATGAAAAAAGGGAAGCATTTGGCTTGCCACCGCTGCCAGACGATATATTAAAAGCTTGACATTTATTAGTAAATAATTAATATATTAATTAAGTATTTATACTTATGCTTAATTATATTAATAAAATGGAGATAAATTATGCAACAAATAGAATTAAATAAGCAGCTTTATGGCGCTGTTCTATTTAATAAGATAGACGAAGCTAGGAGGTTGATAAAAACTGGAGCAGATGTTAATGCAGTAGATGAAAATGGAGATACTATTTTGTATTTTGCTGTTATGAATAGTACAAAAGAAATGGTGAATCTATTGATTAGAAGCAGAGCAAATATTAATGCAGTAGGTCGGGATGGAAAAACTATTTTATGTTCTGCTGTTATATACGGCGAAAGAGAAATAGCAAAGCTATTAATTAAAAACGGAGCAAGTGTTGATGAAGTAGATGAAGATAGAAATACTGCTTTACGCCTTGCTATCATCCATGGCGAAAGAGAAATGGTAAAGCTCCTGATTGAAAATGGGGCAGATGCTACAGGAGTTACTTCCGAATATGATACTATAGGTCAGATGGACATCACTGAGCTAATAGTAAATCACATAGCAAAGTTAGAAACCGTTGGTTTATATGTAAGTGAAGAGAATTTACAGTTCAAAAGCAAATTTATAAACACTTCAAACGAGAGGCGTGATAATTATTCACAACATTTGCAAAATTGTCAGAGAGAAGTCAAAAAGATTGAAAAGGAAAATAAGCCACTATATGACTTTTTAAGAGAAAGCAACATTGATAATCTAGTTGATATGTGGAGAAGAAATAAAAGTGTACATAGTAGTCTTATTAATCAAGAAGACTTGCAAAAACAATATCCAGAATATGCTGGTGTTTTAATCAATAAAGCTAATCAAGTAGAAAAAGAGATTTTTTTGCGTAACTGTAAGCCATTAATTGATGCTCTGCCACAATTGGATTATTACATAGATAAGGATGATACGCCTAATAAAATAAAAACTTTTCTAGGAGAAAACAGAGATAGATTTGAAACAAATCTTGGGAATCCTAAAAGATCTTTGATTGATTTTGTTAACTTTAAAGATACTGTAACATTGCACATTCCAAGACTGGAATTACATGCAGCTGTTTCAGAAGTGGTTAAAAATAACACACCAAGAAAAAATCTTAACAGTTCAAACATTGAATGGCTTCCAGCAATTGGTCAGGCTCATTAATTAGAGTAATATACATAGGCCCAGCTGGGCCTATGTATATTTAATGAAAAATTTTATGAAAAGTTCTGCCAGTACTAACTTGACTGACACCAAAATTTGGTGAGGACTTGTGCTTGTCATACGACAAAGACGCGATAGAAATTCTCATGGAAAAAAGGCAAAAGATGTGGAAAACGCAAACTTCATGACGCTTAATGAAAAAAGGGAAGCATTTGGCTTGCCACCGCTGCAGGATGGTGATAAGTTGAGTTGATATTTATTGCTAAGTATAGTGTAGGTATTTATTCTAAGCTGTAATAAATTGGAGGTAGTTTATGTATCAAGAACAAGAAAATTCAGTAAATTTTACTCTTCCTCATATAGAATTGTCATCGAGACGCAAAGCGAATGTTAATGCAGCAGATCTTAATGGTGATACTCCTTTACATTATGCTGCTTGCGGCAATCGTTTAGAGGAAATGAAATTATTGCTTAAAAACGGAGCAAATGTTAATGCAGTGGACAATTATGGTTTTACTCCTTTACATTATGCTGCTTGCGGCAATCGTTTAGAGGAAATGAAATTATTGCTTAAAAACGGAGCAAATGTTAATGCAGTGGACAATTATGGTTTTACTCCTTTATGTCATGCTGTTCAGGCAGGCCATGTAAATATGGTAAAATTATTGCTTAAAAACGGAGCAAATGTTGATATAGTGAATAATTCTAGCGTTACTGTTTTACATTCATCTGTTCTCAAAGGCCACACGGAGATAACGCAGTTGTTGCTTGAAGATACAGAGAGTCCAAGCACAAGCTGTAGCGACATAAGCATTGAAGAACTGGAAAGACAAGCAATTAGTCAGTATTATTATTAATTAAACTATTACAATTAAACACAAATCAACTTGAGGGTAGATGAAGTTTACTGCCTTCTAAATCATGTAGCTAAATGAATGTATCCGTTCAGCAGAGTAGCAAGATAAGATAGACAAAAAACATAGGAATAAATGGTCAGTGCTTGACGCACAGCTGTAGGAAGATGTCATGCCAATGCCCTCTTTTCTTGTCATCCCAGTGCTTGACACTGGGATCCAAGAACTTTGATAGGCTGGTAAGTGTACAAGTAGTCAACCTTATGTTCAAGCATGTCGTTTTAATCGGGACTGCATGAAAGCTAGATCCCAGTGTCAAGCACTGGGATGACACCACAGAGGGCGCTGGGATGACAAGAAAAGGAAGCACTGAGATGACAAGAAAAGAAGCACTGGTTTCACATGCATCTGAACAGATACGATTAATTATTTTTCTTGTCAATTAAAGTGGTGAAAATTTGATCTACATCAAAACTCATCTTAGGACGCCAAATAGGGCCATCTAAGTGTGCCTCGATATAAAGAGGACTATTATGGTTTGGTAGTCTGAAAAAGAGTCTGAATATAGAAGCTAAGGAGAAGTTAGATAAGATTAAATTAGAAGAAATAGAACCTGATGCTTGATCGATATAAAACTGTGAATTAGTTGAACATACACCACTTTTAATACTTGCTTCTCCAATAATATTTTTAAAGAGCGTACTGCCTTTATATATATCAGTATGAGCAAGTGTGGAGATTTCAGATTTGTTTTTACTACTTAATAAATTAGCAATAAATGAATTAAAATCTACATTGATAAACTCTATTTTCTGTGCTTGTAAGTTTACATCTCCTGATAAATTACTCGCCCAATCATGAAAGCTTTTTCCTTGAGTTTTGATTTCACCACTTAAGCTTATCTGACCATCTACATTGTCAATTCCTATAACCTTACCAATCTTTTTAGTGTCCAAATTGGAAATGGAAAATTTTGCATACATTGAATCTAATCTTAAATAACCCTGAAAAAACACTTGCCCGTCTCCTAGTACGTAACCTACCTGCCTGATAGTGATAGTGTTGTTTCTTATCACTGTGTCCAAATTAAAATCTTTCAAGACGTTCTGCCCAGTTTTAAATTCTACAGTTTTGATTTGCACATTTGCGTCAAAGCCTTCTTTATCACCCAAGAAATCAAGCTGCTTTGTTGACCATTGAATTTGATTTATTTCATTTCTTGAGTTTCTTTTTACCTCTGCTAAACTCGGTAATTTAAAGATATTTCCATTAAATTTATTGCCTGTAAGGTTTACATCTAGCAAAGGCTTAGTGTATTTTTGATCCACTAATATTTTCGCACTGCCGGTAATGTCAAAATCTTCTCCAGATATCTTTATTTCATCTGCAGCTAGCTTACCCTTTTCTATCATTAACAGGAAATACAAATCTTCGATTTTTGTATCATTTAATATAGAATCTTTAACACTAGTTCTTATATTTACATCATACTTCAGGTTGCTCAGCCATTGCACATTAGATAAGTTACTGAATAATGAATAATTATATTTATCTACATTGAGATTGCGTATACTAAACTTACCACCAATCACATTGTGTTTCTTCGTGTGATTTACATTGATTGATCCTTCTAAAAATTCCTCATCATTTGTTAATCTAATTTCTGAAATGGATAATATTCTTGGTGCAAGGTGCAATTTAGAACTTAGTGTAAATTGATTTTTCTCATCTTCTTTTGTTTTTATAGAAGGGAAAAAATGTGAGATGAATGACTCGCCCTTTATCAATAAATCACCATTAAATTCAGACAAGTTGCCATTATTTGAAACTTTCCCTAATAAGCGAGATATGTTATTGTTTCCAGGAAATTGAAGAAGCGTATTAACTTTTATTTCGCTATCAGCAAATTTTAGCGTAGCATGAAATTTGTCCAATATTTTGTTTTGATATTGAATGTTAGAAGCTTCCATATTAAAATTTAAGCTCAAGTTCTTTGGCACAACTGCTCTAAAACATTCCAGAAGGTCTTTCATGTTCGTTGTTCTTTGTGAATCATTTTGTATGGAATCTAAGTCAACTTTACTGAAGCTAATATTGAAATTAGTGTAATCGCTTTTTCTATCGTTTTGTATTGTACCGCTGGCCTGCATGCTTTTGGAATCAATTTTTAAATCAGTTGCCATAAACTCACTTTCATTGAGACTGATATTGGATGATATCTTAATATTTTCGCTGGGAATCGCATAAGAAAGGAAGCTAAGATTAATGATTTTTGCTAAGTTGCTTACAGAATCAGAGCTATTGTTAATCATTAGTGTTAAATTACCCTGGAGCTCTTCTTGATTTTTATTACCTGTGAATAGCAAATTTGCAAAATTTGAATCAACACTAATGTGTACATCCTTTTTTGTTATATTAACCTTTCCTGAAAAATCATAATTGTTATTACCAATCTTTACTTTACCAAAAAACTGCTTATTTTTTTTTACAGCAACCTCTTGTATGTTAACAGTATCAGCAGAATTATTATTAAAACTTATTTTGCTGTCTTTTATTACTATATCGACTATGTTATCACTGGCTTTTGCATTTATGATGTTAATTAAATTTTCTTTATTGCTTTTCATACCAAGCAATGTAATTGACTTTGGTTGCAATGAAAATAAAAACAACGATAGGAACGATGGCCTTATTTCAATTTTTTTTGCACTAATTAAGTCTGATAACTTTTGCTCCTTATTTTTATTGTATTGTATATATATATTATAAATAGTGAGTTTTGGAGTAATGAGTGAAACTTCAACTTTTCCTGCAATATGTACTTTCGCATCATACTTCTTCTCTAACTCTTTTATTATATATTCCCTGTAGCCACTCCAATCCTTAAAAGCTGCGGCAACATGAAGAAGGACTAATACTAAAGAGATTGATAATATGGCGTATAAAGAAAGTTTCATAATAGACCTCTCATTCCAGCATTCCTTCTCGTCTTGTCATCTCAGCGCCTATTTTTGTCATCCAATCCTGTCATCCCAGTGTCACGCACTGGGATGACACCGTTTGCTGTTCCTTTAGCAAAAGATCTAGTTTATACATATTTCAAATTATTCAAATTTCCTCTAAACATTAAATAGAGAGTACTAAAATAAACAATAACACTCAAAGCTATTAAAGTTACTAAATAAACAATACGAGTCAGGAAAAATAACCCTACTGATAAGTAATTAGAGAGATAAAGAACTATTGACATAACCAATGTTGCAACGAGAATTTTTACAATATTTAGTAATAACACTTGGCTAATCTTATACATTTTATTTATTATTAAATAATTAATTAATAAGATGGAATTTATCCAAGTGGAAATGGAAGTAGCAATAGCAATTCCTATATGCTGATACTTATTCATCAACAAAAGGTTTAACACTATATTGATTCCAAGACATATTAGCGAAAATATAGTTGGTATTTTTAGATTTCCCCTAGCAAAAAATGTGGGCAGCAGTACTTTGTTTATAATAAATGCAGGTAAAGAAAGAGAAAATGCTACTAATGTAGGAACAGTTTGCTGCACTGCATGATAATCAAATTGACCGTAAGAAAAAAGCGTAAGTAAAATTATATCAGGAATAATGATAAAAGCAGCAGTTATTGGCATAATTAACATTAATCCTATATTGAGAGCTTTGTTCTGTATTTTTACTATGTTTTCAATATCATTTACTTGTTTTGAAATTAATGGAAGAAGCACTGTGCCAATTGCAGTACCAATTACTCCTTGCGGTAGTTGATTTAGTCTATCGGCATAATATATATAGGACACTGCACTTGGTATAAAACTTGCCATGATTGTGTCAATCCATACACTTATCTGTGTTACACAATTGTTAATAATTGCAGGTATCACACGCTTAAAAAATAACTTCACTTCATTACTTAATGCCAGGCTAAAAGAAAAGAAAGCCTTTAATTTGTATGCACTAAACAGTATCAGAACTAGCTGTAAAATCCCTCCGATCAGGACAGCTATAGAAAGGTTATGAGCAGGTGTTTCAATGTAAGGTAAAAACAAACTGATGATTAAACAGAGATTCAAAATAATTGGTGCAATAGCTGTTGAAGCAAAACGTTGTTTTACTTGCAGCATTCCGCCAATAAGTGATGCAATTGAGACAAAGATTATGTAGGGCATCATAATTCTTGATAAAGTTAAAGTGAGGGTAAATTTGTTTTTGTCAAATCCAGGAGCAAAAATTTGGATCATATAAGGGGAAAAAGTTTGCATGATAAGGCAAAAAATTACTAGGATAATAAACGTCATGGATATTACACTACTTGCGAAATTAAATGCCTTTTTATCATCATATGATTCTGCAGAGTATAATGGTATAAATGAGGTAGTGAATGCTCCCTCTGCAAAAAATGCTCGAAATAGATTGGCAAAACGAAACGAAGAAAAGAACATGTCTGCAAGAGAAGTTGCACCAATAACCGTAGCAATCAATACATCCCTTATTAACCCTGAGATTCTTGAAATAGCCGTAAAAAAACTAAATGTGAAAATACTTTTAAACATACCACAGTGTCAATACGATTAACTATAATGGTAAAAGCATAAATGAAAATATTTATTGACTTAAAACCCTCCAAAAAAGGGGATAGGTTAAATAATCAATTGACTATTTGCGCTTATATGTTAGAAATTTTATATCTTGGCGGGCGTAGCTCAGTTGGTAGAGCGTCAGTTTGTGGTACTGAATGTCGCCAGTTCAATCCTGGTCGCTCGCCCCACTAAAATTTTCCACTTTACAGAAACATAAACATTCTCTATTTTTGCAAAGCCATTATTTGCCGTTAGCATTTTTTGTTACTCCAATGTGCTGCTTAGATGGCTGAGAGTGAAGGGGGTAGTTTGTGATTTAGAGTAAAAATGGCATTTGTTAATTAGTGAGGGGATTGTATGTATGTGTGTTTGCTAGTTTATAGTATAGTGTCAGTACTAGGAGTATTAGCTTGGTGGTTGAGTTTTGATACTTCATCACCTTTAGCCATGGGTGGAATTGCTGGTTCTACGGCTCCAGTATTGCTTGCGATTCTTCACATAGGATGTTTGCTATACAAACTTTGCAAAAGAGATCCTATTGGGGAAAATCATGAAAAAGCAGCAATTCTTTTGAGTATTACTATATCTGCAAGTGCTATAATTGGAATTATACTTACTGCAGGCATAGCTGCTGTTTTTCCTAATCTAATAATAGGATTTACATTAATAAATGGAATGATAGCACTGATAGCACCGATTTTAGGGTTTTTTGCAACTGTAGCTATAGCGCGTTGTGCAGATGAAACAGCAATTACATCTGTAGCAGGTGCAATTTCGATTATAGATTCTACATATGTAAAAATATCTCAGGAAGAAGAAGTGGATAAATGTATTACCTTTCCGGAAGAAGAAGTGAATAAAAGTATTACCTCTCCTATAGTTGAAGAAGTTTTTTCTGCAAAAGAGACGGCAGTTTAAGCTGATCAAGTAAGAGTAGTGTGCAATACTGGAATCTGTAAAATTTGACATCAATTACTAATAGTTGGAATATTATAGAGTAGGAGTTACTCAATGCATAAATACGACATAGTGATAGTAGGTGGCGGTCATGCTGGGTGTGAAGCAGCTGCAGCTGCAGCTCGTCTTGGTGCAAGCACGCTACTTATAACCCATAAAATTTCAACTATAGGGGAAATGTCTTGCAATCCAGCAATTGGAGGGGTTGCAAAGGGTGTTGTAGTTAGGGAAGTAGACGCTCTTGATGGAATAATGGGAAGGGCTATCGACCGAGCAAGCATACACTCAGTCATTTTAAATAGTAGCAGAGGTGCAGCGGTATGGGGACCACGCGCACAAGCAGACCGAAAGTTATACAAAAAAGCAATACAAGAAATTATTCTAAATTATGACAATTTGACGGTAAAAGAAGAGTCAGTTGAAGATTTTCTTATAGAAAGCGATAGCAACGGAGAGTCTTATATAAAAGCTGTAATAACAAGCTCAGGTGAACGTATACTGACAAGTAAAGTTGTTTTGACTACAGGAACTTTTTTACGTGGTGTGATTCATATAGGAGAGCAAGCAACTCCTTCAGGGAGAATGGGAGATAAACCTGCAGTAGAGCTTGCAAATACGCTGAAGAAATATAATTTCAAACTAGGTAGACTGCGTACTGGAACTCCACCAAGGCTTGATCGTGGCACTATAAATTGGTCGGTATTACAAGAGCAAGTGGGCGACAACCCACCTTCACCGTTTTCTTATCTCACAGAGAAAATTAACCAGCTTCAGGTTTCATGTTTTATTACTCATACTAATGAAAATACGCACAGAATAATTCGAGAGAATCTTCATAGGTCGGCTTCTTCACATTTAGATGATGTTGTTGCACCAAGATACTGCCCATCAATTGAAGTTAAAGTTAAAAAATTTGCAGAAAAAAATAGTCACCAAATATTTCTAGAACCAGAGGGGCTTGACGATAACACTATATATCCAAATGGAATTTCAAATTCATTGCCTATCAAGGTGCAGTGTGAAATGATAAGGAGTATTAAAGGGCTCGAAAATGCAGAAATATTAAGACCTGGATATGCAGTTGAGTATGATTATATCGATCCACGAGAGCTATTTCATACTCTTGAAACTAAGAAAATTAAAGGTCTCTACTTTGCTGGCCAAATTAATGGTACCACTGGATATGAAGAAGCAGCAGGACAAGGAATTATTGCTGGAATTAATGCAGCGCTTTCTGCATCTTTTGTTCTCCATCGTACAGATTCATACATCGGTGTAATGATAGATGATCTGGTCACTAAGGGGATAGCTGAACCTTACAGATTATTCACCTCGCGTGCAGAATATAGACTAGCAATTAGGTCAGATAATGCAGATAGAAGATTGACACAAAAAGGTTATGATATCTCCCTTGTGTCGCATGAGAGATACTCCGTTTTACAGAGTAAACTTAAGTCTATTAAGCAACTTGAGGAGAAATTGGAGAGCCTAACAATTACTCCTGAACAACTTAGGTTTTATGGTATTAAAATATCTTATGATGGAATAAGAAAAACAGCACTAGATTTACTTGGTTATCCAAATATTGACTGGAATAAATTACGAGAAATATGGCCAGAATTAAACATGGTTACGCATTGGAATGACACCAAAGTGCCTCTTCCTGTCATCCCAGTGCTTGACACTGGGATCCAGTACTTGAATGATGATAGAACGGATGCAGTTGACACTAAAAAAAATGTGGATTCCAGCGTCATGTGCTGGAATAACACTATAACTGATAGGACAGCTAAAAATGAAATATGTGAAGCAGTTGCAATAGAAGCAAAATACAGACCTTACTTAATCAGGCAAGAAGCAGACATGAAGTTTCTGCAAGAGGAAGTGAGTACTCAAATTCCAACTAATTTCAACTATTCACAGATTAAAGGTCTGTCCAGTGAAGTGATAGAAAAGTTGCAAGCAATAAAGCCAGCAACAATTGGTATTGCGAAACAAATACAAGGCATCACTCCAGCAGCGATAGTTAGCATATTGGTGTGTTTGAGAAATAGAAAAATTACTAATTGAAGATTTTGCTTGACAGAGGTAGCTTTGTTAATTATTATAGTCTAAAGCAGCTGTGTTGCCATAGTAGGCTTGCTTTTTTAAGCAAAAATTTCCTAAAAATTTCAAATATCTTTCAAGTCTAGAGGTAATATCATGTCAAAAATCGAAGAATTTCGCTCTTTTATGCGCGAAATAAATGTTGATGCATTTATGTTGCATACCAAAGACGAGTATTTAAATGAGTATTCAGAGGAGCTAACTAAGTTATGTGGCTTCACAGGAACAAATGGGCTACTTATTGTTACAAAAAACAACAAGTGTCCATTTTTTACAGATGGACGCTACATTACACAAGCTCACAATCAACTCGATCAAGACAATTTTCAAATATATAATATACAAGAAGAGGATCCACACAGGTGGGTAAAAGCAAACTTAACATTGACTACCTCACTGGGTTATTATCCACAGTATTTTACTATAAAAGAAATAAGAAAATATGAAGGTATTTGTAAACTAGTATCCTATTCAATTGAAAGAAAAAATAGTCATCAAAAACAAACGATAATTTCACACGCAGCTGAGTATTCTGGTGAGAGTAGTAAGGATAAATGTGAAAGAGTAGCTAAAAACATAGAAACTGAGGCAGTGCTTCTGACTGATCCAAATTCAATTTCATGGTTATTAAATTTAAGAAATGAAAGTGCTGAATATACTCCTTGTATATTCGGCCGTGCTATATTGTATAAAAACGACAACGTTGATTTATTTATTCGAGATAAAGAACATTCAGTTATGCAGGCAAATTTTGATAATCATATAAATATTTTTGATATTAGTGAGCTAGAAAATTCACTGCATAAGCTAGATTCAATAATGATAGATCCAAGCACAACTCCAATGAGCATTATGAATGCAATAGATCCCTTGTATAACCATTATTTAAATGAAAAATCAGCTTCGGTGTCATTCCAGTGCGTGACGCTGGAATCCAGAAATAAAAAAGTATGGATCCCAGTGTCAAGCACTGGGATGACAATAGGTAATGAAAAAGGTCTAATAGAAAATAAGCAGATAATTGAGAGAGAAGATCCTTGTTTGATTCATAAAGCAATAAAAAATCAAATTGAAATAACCGGAGCTATAAATGCACACATTCGAGATGGAGTAGCAGTTACAAATTTTCTACATTGGCTTATTGGCAATGAAATTACTGAGCTCGAAGCTGAAGCGAAGATTTTAGAATATAGAAGAAAGCAGGATTTATTTAAGCAACCAAGTTTTCCAACAATTTCTGCATTTAATGAAAATGGAGCAATTATTCATTACCGTGCAAATAATAAGACAAATAAAGTCATTCAAAAAGAAGGGTTATATTTAATTGACTCTGGTGGTCAGTACCTTGATGGCACAACCGATGTTACGAGAACTATAGCAATTGGCAGTCCAACCAATGAGCAACGAGCTCACTACACAACAGTGCTAAAAGCTCACATTGCGATAGCAAGTGCGGTCTTTCCCCCTGGCACTACTGGTGGGGAGTTGGATATATTAGCGCGTATACATTTATGGAAATTTGGAATGGACTACATGCATGGTACAGGGCATGGAGTAGGAAGTTATCTCTCAGTGCATGAAGGACCGCAAGCAATATCAAAGGGAAATAAAGTGAAACTTATGCCAGGAATGATACTTTCTAATGAACCTGGCTACTACATTCCAGGAAAGTATGGAATAAGAATTGAAAATCTGATGTATGTTGAAAAGCGAGAAAATGGCTTCTTAAGCTTTAAACAATTGACCTCTGTTCCGTATGATAGAAGGCTAATAGATGTGCAAATACTTACTGAAGATGAAATTAACTGGATAAATATCTACCATCAATTTGTCTATGAAAATTTAAAAAATGGCATGAAAGATAAGGAATGGTTAAAGAAAGTGTGTTACCCTTTAAAATAGATAATTTGTTATTTAATTAAGTATTAATATGGTAGTTTTTGTATTGTTTTTAATTTAAAACAATATATAATTAAGAGATATGGTTTCAAGTAGGTGTAATTATGACAGACAAAGTGCAAGAAGATGAATTTATGAAGCAGTACATGGATACTTGCAAGGAGCAGATAGAAAAATTGGCAAGCGACCCTAATTTGCTTCAACAGACCTTAAAGCCATTCATGCAAATGTCTCAGCAACTTATGGCTGGTGGTATGCTAGAAGGAAATATGCCTAGCATGATACCTGATATGGGTGATATGGATATCAACAAGATGATTGCTCAGATGAAGGAAATGTATGATTACATAAAGAGTAATCACAAAGAGCTCATGAGAAAAGATGCTTCACAAATTCAAGAGCTTGATGATTCTAGCAAAAGATTGAGAGGCTTGGTCAAAAAATTGATAGAAAAAATTGAAGCTCAGTAGTTTTATTCTAGTTATCAAGGTTACGCAAGTAGTATTTATTCATATCAAATTTGCTTAATAATAGTGAGGCTGAAATTTGGTATCGCCATTAAAAAAAACATAAAGAGATGATTGAACTTAAAAGCCAAGAAATTTGTGCAGATGAAAATAAGAAAAATTTGATTATTTTTTTTCATGGTTGGGGCTCAAGTGGCGATAATTTCGCTCACCTTGCTAAAGTTATGAGCAAGTTTTTGCCTGATTCATATTTAGTAGTTCCCAATGCTCCGTTTAAGAGAGAAATAGGTGATGGTTATCAGTGGTTTAGCTTAGAAGATCGTAGTGAGGAAGCACTATATAGTGGGGTAAAAAATGCCACATCAATTGTAAGTCATTTTATTGATACAAAATTAAAGGAACTTAGTTTAAAAGATACGCAGCTTTCTTTAGTTGGATTTTCTCAAGGGGCAATGCTTGCAATAAATGTAGCTCTTACCCGGCTTCAGTCTTGTGCGTCAGTTGTTGCCTATTCTGGTAGATTTCTTTCGCCTTCAAAAACTGCACCGCAGATCAAATCAAAACCTAGCATATGTGTTATTCATGGTGACGCTGATGATGTGGTACCTTTTTCGTCCCTTGACTTAGCGGTTAAAGCTCTGGAAGAAAATGGAGTAAATGTTGAAGGATACCCAATTCATGGATTAGGGCATATTATTAATGAAGAGGGAATAAAGTTAGGGGTAGAATTTATCAAAAAGAATTTTAAAAATTAATTTCCATGCACTTATTTTGCTTTGGCTATGGATATGTAGCTAAATTTCTATCGAAAAAACTACTGAACTTAGGTTGGAAAGTTAGCGGTACATCAAGAAATAAAAGTATACAAAATGTAACTCTTTTTGATTATGAGAAAGTCAACCAAGATCTACTTAAAAGTGCAACGCATGTTTTAATTTCTATTCCTCCAGACGGCGATGATATTGTGGAAAGATATGGTCTGCAAAACGTAAAATGGGTGGGTTATTTGTCTGCAACTAACGTTTATGGTGACCACTGTGGTAATTGGGTGAATGAGGAATCTGAAACAAAACCTATAGAAATCAGAGGAGAAAAGCGCCTTGATTCTGAAAAGAAGTGGCTAAATAGCAAATTACCTGTGCATATTTTCCGTTTGGCTGGAATATATGGCCCTGGTAGAAATGCGTTAATTGACTTACAGCTTGGCAAAGCAAGAAATGTGAAAAAAATTTTTTCTCGTATTCACGTTGAAGATATATCGAATATTTTATTTTCTTCCATGCAAAATATAAAGCCTTGTGAAATATACAATTGTGCGGATGACTTACCTGCTACGCAATCAGAAGTGGTAATGTATGCAGCCGAGCTTCTCAATATTAGCCCTCCAGAGCCAACTTCCTTGCCAGATTATGTGCAGAGTTTTTATTTAGGATCAAAAAAAGTGAGTAATACTAAAATTAAAAAAGATCTTGATATCTCTCTAATTTATCCTGATTACAAGATGGGATTAAAAAGCTTACATACATCAGAATGGAGAAAATAATTGCAGCAGGGTGGCAAAATAAGGTAGACGACAACTATGGGAACAAATGGTTGTCATGAAAGTAGCTGATACTGGCAAAAAACGTTGTAAGAGCGCTTTCGTCAATCTGGATCCCAGTACTGGGATGACATGATGGAAACTGAGATAACAAGAAAGGAAGCACTGGAAAGAAATGGGTGTCATTCAAGTACTGGAATCCAGATATGATTTCATCATATAAATTTTTCCATTCTTGGTTTGTTTTCCATTTTCTCTGCCAGCTCTTTAGAAGTATCCGTTCAGCAGGGTGGCAAAATAAGATAGACAAAAACGTAGAAACAAATGGTCAGTGCTTGACACTGGCATCCAGTCCTTTTTCACAAAAAACGTTGTAGAGCGTTTTCGTCAATCTGGATCCCAGTGTCAAGCACTGGGATGACAAGAAAAGAAGCACTGGTTTCACATGAATCTGAACAGATACCTTTAGAAGCTTTTCTTTATTAATTGCTAAACTTATATCTTGAAATTCCTCAAAGTAGACTAACTTACTAACATTTGATGTCTTGCAATACTATACTTAGTCTGTGTCATTTCTCCTTAACATCAGCAAAAGCTATATACTAAGTCTGTAATTACTTGTCAATATAGTTCTTTATTGAAAATTTCAGAAGAATAGAGTACAAAAGAAGCCTCACATTTTTTTGATATTAAACCTGTATCTGCTACAGAACAGACACTGAATTTGCAAGATCATGGAAATCCTTTGCAAGATCATAGAAATTATCTCTAATATCTATTAATATATCACTTAATAGGTGTTGGCTCTTCTAAATGAGATGGGGGAAATTTAAAATGAGTAGCTTGACACTCTTTAACGCAATCCGTCAGTTTTCCTATTTCTTGATGGTTCGAGAAATCTGTACGACAATCGTTGACGCACTTTAAAGGGTTCCCGCTATACCTATATTCTACCATAATATACTCCTTAATTAAAAAATCAATATAATTTTAACATATAAGCATTAATATTATGTTAATTATAGTATAATTACTTTTCAGATCAGATATGTTTTCTTTATTGAAAATTTCAGGAAGATGTTGTATAATTATTAGTAGACTTTGGTAAAACTTATGGCAAACGCTAATATAGCTTTCAGTAAAGAAACTTTACAGCATCTTGCTGAATTATCTGAACTTACTAAGCAACCTGCTCAAGAATTAGCAGAGAAACTACTCAAAGAAGCAATCGAGCTTGAAATTGAGGATTTTTTAGTGTCTAAAATTTCTGATGAGCGTGATGTTGAAGGTGCAGAAACAATTGATCTTGAAGATATTAAGTGGGATTAGAGCATTATAAAGTTAAGTCCCTCAAGAGTGTTGTTGAGAGAGATTTACCAAACCTTCCAAAGACAATAAGGCTAAGAATTCAAAAGGCTATAAAAGAACGTCTTACAGTTGATCCAATGAATTTTGGTGAACCACTATATCATAACTTAAAAGGACGTAGAAGGCTAAGAGTTGGTGAGTACCGTATAATTTACAGGGTAAATCAATTAGAGCATATAGTGACTATCACAGAGATAGGACATAGATGTGATATTTATAAAAAATAAATATAAACTCAAATATATTATTATACAACCCTCCTTGCTCTTCACCTTAGGCGGCTTCGCTCAGCTCAAAAATAACTCATTTTTTTGGCTATCCCCCACTATGAGTTATATATATAACTCATTGGGAGAGGTGACGAAAACAAGATCTTGAGTTTGAGGAGTCTCCGGTTTAAGGTAAAGAGGAAGGAGGGCTCAGAGACCAATATTTGATTATCTCAAAGACTATAAAACAATAAACTACTTGCAAACACGAGTGGAATAGAAGGAATAACAACAGGAATAGAGCAGCTTGACACCATAACTGGTGGTTTAAAGGAAGGATGTGCTTGCCTTCCAATTAGCAAATAGCACTATACATGGCTCTGCAGGCCGCAAAACTGCTACGAGTATGTCTGCTTCTTCTCACTTAGCAAATCAATTGAATAATCAGCAGAACCAGAATATGGATCTTTTATACCGAGGAAATAACCTTTATTCGTACAGCTACGCGCTTTATTTGTACATTAGCCACTTTTCTATGTGTTAAGCTTTCTTGCCAATTACTACAACATTTTCACTTGGAAAAAAGTAGTCAGGTATAGCCATATTTTTTGGTGCAGGACCGCCAATCACTCGGCCTGATGTGTCATAATATGAACCGTGACAAGGGCAGAACCAACCGTTGCCGTCTTTTGTGGCGTGATTAACTGGTACACATCCAAGATGGGTACATATTCCAATCATAATTAACCATTCATCTTTCCCTTTGTATACTCTTTTTTCGTCTGACTCAGGATCTCTCAAACTTTCTGCATTTATGGCTCTTGCAGCCTCAATCTCTTGTTTTGTACGTCTGCGAATAAATACTGGTTTACCTTGCCATTTTACTTTTTTTCCTTGCCCTTCTTGAATATCAGATAGATTAACCTCAACCGTAGATATTGCTAAAACCTCAGCAGAAGGGCTCATAGACTTAACCAGCGGCCAAAGACCGCTTGCAGCTCCTATACCTGCCATGGCGCACGTAGTTAACGTTATAAAATCTCTTCTACTCTTATTTCTGGTAAGATCTTTAACAGGAAGTGTTTTTTTATTCTTCTCATTTGTCAATGATTTTTTATTTTTAGTTAATTTCTTACCCATCAATCTCTACTTGACCATATATATATATTTTAATTTAAATACTATAGATTAATCAACAGAAATTTGCACTGTTTGCTTAGCCTTTATTACAATTAAGAAGAAATAGAATTTTCAACTTCAGAAATACTATCTTTAGTGGAATCAGGATCTTCAATTTTTGCCACTGACACCACCTTTTCTCTACTTTCTGTTTTAAAGAGAGTGACTCCCTGAGTACTACGTCCTGCAATTCTAATTTCGTTGACTGAAATGCGAATTAACTTCCCTTTGTCTGTAATAAGCATTATATTGTCATCCAGCTCAACTGGAAAACTAGCAACAACATTACCTTTTTTGCTAGTAGTAGAAATATTGACAACACCAGAACCGCCCCTATTGGTTATCCTATACTCATATGCAGAAGTTCTTTTACCGAAGCCATTTTCAGTAATAGTTAATATGAACTCCTCATTCACTGCGAGTTTTAAGAATAATTCATTATCTATTCCTAAATCATTCAAAGTTTTTTCTAATTTAGAATCAATTGAATTGTTGGTTGCAGCTTCCAGTCTTTTTGCAAGCGGAACTCTTAAGTAAAGTTCTTTTGCTTCTGTTGCAATACCTATGCCATTTAGTATGGTCATGGATATCACACTGTCACTTTTTGCAAGTTTGATACCTCTTACGCCATCTGAATTGCGACTCTTAAATTGACGCACATCGTTTACAACAAATCTGATGCTTTTTCCAAGTGTTGTTGAAAGTAGAACATGATCAATTTCGCTACATACTTTAACTGATATTAATTTGTCCCCTTCGTCGAGCTTTATTGCTATTTTTCCATTGCTTGGAATGTAGTGAAAGTCTGTTAAGGAGTTACGCCTTATGTTTCCATGAGCAGTAGCAAAAACTATGTTTTGATTTTCGTCATTTTCACTTGGTAATGGCATTATATTAGTTATTGTTTCACCATCGCTAAGCGGAAATATATTAACAAGCGCTCTTCCACGTGCAGTTGGCTCTGCAAGAGGCAGTTTATAAACTTTTAATCTGTAAACTCGACCGGTATTAGAAAAGAATAAAAGACTAGTATGAGTATTTCCAACAAATAATTTTGTGATTATGTCCTCCTCTTTTAATCCTTGTCCTAGCTTTCCTTTTCCACCACGATGCTGGGTTCTATAGTGAGAGAGCTTAACACGTTTGATGTAACCATTCATAGTTACGGTCACTACCATATCCTCTTGTAGAATTAGATCTTCAGCTTCAATGTCCATATCTGATTCTTCTATTGCAGTTTTTCGTGGTACGGCAAATCTATTCTTTATTTCTTGTAAATTGTTTTTTATTTCTTGCATTAATTTCTCTTCTGAGCCAAGAAAAGCAATATATTCTTTTATCAAGTTGATCATTGAATTTAGCTCAGTTTCTAATTTGTCTTTTTCAAGGCCTGTTAAACGTTGCAATTTTATGTCAAGAATAGCTTTCGTTTGTAGTTCAGTTAATCTATACACTCCGTCTTTCAAAAAGCTCGTGCTATCTGAGATTAGCTCAATAATTGCGTTTATTTCAGCTGAGGTTTTCCATTTCTTGTTTAAAAGCTCTCTGCTTGCTTCTTCAGGATCTTTTGCACCACGGATGATTTTTATCACTTCATCTATGCTGAGGACCGCAATATAGAGCCCTATGTATATATGAGCTCTTTCTCTCGTTTTTCTTAGATGAAACCCTGTTCTCCTGAGTAGTACTTCTTTTCTAAAATCAATAAAAGCAGCTATGATTTCTTTCAATGACATCAAAGTAGGTCTGTTGTTGTTCAGAACTAAAGTATTAACGCTAAAGCTACTTCTCAGAGAAGTAAGTCCTAGTATTTGATTCAATATAAAATCTGCTTCAGTGTTTTTTTTGAGATCAATTACTACCCTGATACCAGACTTATCAGACTCATCCCTAATTTCTGTTATGCCCTCAATTCTTTTTTCTTTTACGAGCTCACCTATTTTCTCAATTAATCTTACTTTATTTACTTGGTAGGGTATCTCATCAATAACTATCGCTTGCCTATCTTGTGGCAGATTTTCTATATGGGTTTTACCCTGCACGACAATCGAACCTCGGCCTTTAGCAAACGCTGATCTTATTCCAGATCTGCCAAGAATCGTTCCACCTGTTGGAAAATCAGGCCCTGGTATTACTTCAAGCAATTCATCTAGAGTAACTTCAGGGTTATCTATATATAACATGCAAGCATCAACTATCTCGCCAAGATTATGAGAAGGAATATTGGTTGCCATACCAACTGCAATACCATTTGCACCGTTTACCAATAGATTCGGAAATTCTGCCGGCAATACGACAGGCTCCGTTTCATTTCCGTCGTAGTTTGCCCTAAAATCAACTGTATCTTCATCAATATCATTCAGTAAAAAGTGCGACACTTTTTGAAGCCTTGCTTCTGTGTATCGCATTGAAGCTGGCGGATCTCCATCTATCGAACCAAAGTTACCTTGCCCATCAATGAGCGGTAAAAGAAGAGAAAAATCTTGAGCCATCCTGACCAAGGAATCATAAATAGCTGCATCACCATGTGGGTGATATTTTCCCATTACGTCCCCAACTATACGAGCTGCCTTTTTATATGGCTTACCGGCATCGAATCCAGCTCTCGACATTGCATATAATATACGCCTATGTACAGGTTTAAATCCATCTCGCACATCAGGTATAGCTCGGCTTATGATTACACTCATTGCATAGGAGAGATAAGAATCTTCTAGCTCTTTTACTATCGAAACTGGTACTATATTGTCTTGCATTTTTTATACTTTGATTGAAATAATTGTAATACTAACATTCAGCTAGACTAATGGGCAATGACAGACTTGAACTGCCGACCTCCTCGGTGTAAACGAGATGCTCTACCAGCTGAGCTAATTGCCCCTCTAGATACAATTCTATAGTTCAATGTTGTTGTTGTAAACAAAAATAGCGATGCAAGTACCTCTTATGAAATCGCTGAGTGCGCACTGTGGAGTTTTATAAATTTCAGTCTTGCTGCTACCTTGTGTAAAGGTATTCTCTCACTTGCATTTTTTGACATGTTCAACAACTTTAAATAAAATGCTGCAGCATTTTTAAAATCTGAGAGTTTATCTAGAATAACAGCTAAATTATAGGTATAAAAAATATTGTTTTGATCGAGAGAAATTGCTTCTGTCATATATTCTCTAGCTTTTATATAATCCTCTTTTTTCATATAGATCAGACCTAAATTTGCTGATAAAGGAGCGTAATTCTTGTGTATATCATATAATTTCAACATTTCACTCAATGCCAAATCAGGATCATATTGTGAGATTATCGTCAGAAAATTTTTTAATATATAAGGGGTACTAGAGTATTCTTTTAACAGTTTTGTGTAAATCTCTACAGCTTTTTTGTATTCTTTATTAGTGTAATAAATATTCCCTAGTCCAATTAAAGCACTTTTATGATAAGGAAATTTTGCGATAATCTGATTAAGGAGAGAAATAGCTGTCTCATTATCTCCCAACTCAAAGGAATCTTTTGCTTTTTTTAAAATAGAGTATATGTCAAAATTCTTGCCAAAATTCTGCGAAATTTTGATATTAAATTTGTCACTTTTTCTCTCAATAACATCAAGATCTTTATATTTTTTATCAGCTTTTATATTCTTGACAACATTATCGAGGGCCTTTTGTATTTCCAAATTTTCACTAGCATAGGTAACAGAAGACCTCCATAAAATTACAACGCAAATTAACATGCAGATCAACATAGGTCCTAGTGTTGTGGGATTGGCTGCAGCGTGTAACCAGTAAACCTTATTTCTTTGAACTATACGCAACACATTACAAATTCATAAATGCTAAATTACTTATCTAATATAATAATAAAGATATTATTAATTGGCAGACACTATTTAGAATGCATTTTTGTACTTCATATTTGCCTCATTTTCATGAAAGTACTTCAATTTATCTTAACATTTTGTCAACTACCTTTGTAAGCATGACAATTTAAAAGAGCATTCTTACATATTCCATATGGCTGCCAGTTGCACCCCTCACATGCGTAGTCAAATTTCTTTAAAGACATTTTCTCTCTAATCTTTTCTACCGCTTCACTCCAGGTCAAAGTCTCGCCAATTTTTATTCCTAAAATTTCCATATGCCTTCTATCTAGCTCTAAAACTTTAGCTTGTGTGGTGCATTTACCTTGTTTAGTCTGGTTTGGGCAAGCACTACAAATACTATCAAGATTGCCGACCACTTTGATTTGAGTGTTGGAATCACTAACCATTTCACTTGCTATCTTTTTATAATTTTCTACAAAACCCTGAGAATACCCATATCCCTGAAATGCAAGAGTGCACATGAAATGATGAGGACGAAACCTTATCACTTTTTCAAATACTGCAAAGCCGCTACAAGTAGAAAAATTTTTACCAAACCAGGAAGGATAAATGGTAAAACGCCTACCATTATTGCTTGTTCCAGACCTACGTAAATAGCAAGCCAACTAACACCACAAACAAAGATTACAACTGTACCAGCTAGGCAACTTAAAGAATTACGTACAAGTGATTCACATTTAGAGTTTAAAAGTTCATTTACTCTACTCATCACCATCACTGCAGCTAAAAAGCCAATTAAATACCCACCTGTTGGCCCGAGAAAAATGTGATACCCACCAGAAAAACTTGCAAGGACAGGCAACCCTGCTGCACCAAGTAACATATACGTAAGTACGGAATAAAACGCTGTTCTGCGATTAAATTTAAGCCCAATAAGCATCACTCCTAAAGTTTGCAATGTGATAGGTACAGGCTGCAATGGTATGCTTATTTGAGCCGTCAAGAACAAAAGTAAAACGCAAGACAATATTTCAGCCAGCGTTGACCTACTGCTAGATTGTGTTATAAACATACCTTCCCAATAAAAATAACTTATTAAATGTAATATATATGTGTAAGAGGTTTTGCAATTTAAATTTTGCTTGTATTGCGCTACAATGAATTATTTATGCACTATAAAATTAAAAATGATAAGTAAACCACAAGATCTATTATCGTTGATGAAAACAAGACACAGCGGACGTTCATACGATCATACAAGAGCAATATCTCAGAAAGAAATGGATATTTTAATAGAAGCTGTAAGGCTAACACCCTCGTGTTTTGGTGATGAACCTTGGAGATATATGATATGCAATAAACAGAGCAATCAAAACGCATGGAAAAAATTGCTCAATTGCCTTGATGAATCTAATCAAAAGTGGGCAAAAGATGCACAAATACTAATTATATCTCTAAGCGCTAGGAATTTCCGTAAATCTGATAAAGGTGAAAATTTTTGGGCTAATCACGATACTGGCGCAGCGAATTATGGACTTATGCTACAAGCTGCAGCTATGAACTTAATGGCCCACCAAATGGGCGGTTTTGATAGAGATAAAATAGTGAAAGAGTTCGATATATCCGGTGATTTTAATGTAATGTCAGTAATAGCAGTTGGTTACGAAGAAGAGGGTGCTGAAATCAAAGAAAAAAAAAGAAAGCCAATAGAAGAAATATTTTTTTATGACGAATGGCCAGCGAGCTGACTTGACCATTCTTCTCTTAATATCTTAAAAATTGGATTATCTGGTAAATAATGCTTTTTCATTCTACCCTCTTCAATTGTTTGCCAGTCTTTCCATAGAAGCTTTTTACTTCCCAATTCATAATCCATGCCGTCCCACATATCTTCTCGAAAGCCATAAACAGCAAAGTGCCAATTAAAAATAAGACCCACTGCGAAACGGTATGCAACTAATTTCAGCATGAGTTAGGCGAACAGCAGGATCAATAAAAACCCATGTCTGAGGTTTACCAGATCAGCAATTATTCATGTTGTATTTCTTCTGAAAATTGCGATAGGTATGCGACATAAAATCTTAATTTCACGGATTTTATGCTCTACCTAAATGATACCAGCTTCCGATTGTTGATCATCCGTCAGCCCGATACCTTTTATGTGGAATTACAACGTTACTCTCAATTTTTGCCACCCCAGAATCTGCATACTTTACATTCTCTTTTGGCAACATTTTTTCCTGTTTTCGTATCTTAAAATCGTGCTCTGTGTGACACTGATAGAATTTGCCCATCTTCTTTTATAACGATTTCTGCTTTCATTGTGTTTACTCTTTTCTTTCCAGAATAAGACAATTTTTCTATCTTTTGGCCGTTGTATTGGTTACATCTGCTAATATCTTCAAAATTCTTTCTGGCCTGTCCTTTTTTATTGAGATTTTTTTAGCCAAAAGTGGTTCCATTTTCTTGAATAATCGGCAAATGTTTGAGTTATACAAGTTACTCAAGAATCGGTGTGTTATATAAGTTTGATAATACAGAATGGCTTTGTTGCATAGCTAGAGTATTTTAAGGTGGTAATAAAGGAAAGGTTCTTGTTAAATATATGGTTACCAACACATTTTAGTAAAATAATCATTTTAATGAAAACATGCCGCAAAAAATGAGAGTCAGTAATCATGGTGAATATAATAAGTTTCTTCAAGGGAGAGGAAATATTTTTTATTTTGTCAGCGAAGCTATAGAAAATTGGTATGCAAACACTCCAAGAGTTGCGGGTACATTTATAGTGATAAAGTTGTGATTCTAATACATGTTCTTTTTAGAATTGGTCTAAGGCAAGCTGTAGGTTTTGTAAAAGGTTATATGATGCAAAAACCTTAAGGTTACACGCAAGCTTCCAGAAGATTCAAAACTTGAAAATTGATGATCGTAGAAATGTGATTGGAAAAATATTGAAATTGCTATAGATAGCACGAGAGTTAGTATCTACAATAACAATGGTAGCCATAGTAAACTTAATATTCGAGAAAGAAAATACAATCGTTATGATCAAGTAAGAAAACTACACGTTGTTTTAAACATAAACGATAAGAAAGCAATAAGCATACTAATTTCCGGACTATTTATCGGTCTGTGATGTGTTAAGTGATAAGTATATTCTATTCGAGCAGATGCAGCTTATGATATAAGAAGTGTGTATAAAGAATGCAGGAAATACAACATTATACCTGTTATTCGGCCTAGGAAGGATACTAGAGCTGACTACTTATCAGAAAGAAACAAGTAGAATATGAGAACTATAAATATGGTATTAAAAAATGGAAGAAAAAAGTTAAGTATGGAACACGGTCTTATATTGAAGCATTTTTCTATAGATTAAAGCAAATATTTGGATTTAGTTTCAAAAATAAATCTGAGATAAATCGAGAAAAAGAATTGCTAATAAAATGCTAATTGCTCAATAAATTTACTGATATTGGCATAACTAAATTTGAAATAGTTACATGAATTTGTCGTAAACCACCACCACATGAAGTGCTATGCAACAAAACCATCCCAGTGCCAAGCACTGGGATGACAAGAAAGGGAGCACTGCGTTTCACATGCATCTGAATGGATACTAAAACTTCATCCTAATCTAAATTAGAATACTGATTCTTCTAGAAGTTGTTCGTGTTCCTCTTCTATTGCGATAGAATCATCGTGATTTTTAAATAAATCCCTGATTTTTGTTTCTATTTCATATGCAATTTCTTTGTTTGCCTTAAGGTAATTTTTTACATTTTCCCTTCCTTGCCCAAGACGCGTATTGTTATATGAATAATAAGCACCTGCCTTTTCAAGCACACCAAGTTTTGCTCCTATATCTATTATTTCTCCAAGTTTTGATATGCCTTCATTGTACATTATATCAAATTTTGCTTCTCTAAATGGAGGAGCAACTTTATTTTTTACAACTTTAACTCTCGTTTCATTACCCGTGATATTCTCTTTATCCTTTATTGCACCAACTTTCCTTATATCAAGTCTTATAGAAGTATAGAATTTTAACGCATTTCCACCGGTGGTAGTTTCAGGGTTTCCATATACTACTCCTATTTTCATACGAATTTGGTTAATAAATATCAATATACAGTTTGCTTTTGAAACTGCAGAGGTTAGCTTCCTGAGCCCATGACTTAGAAGTCTTGCTTGCAATCCCATGTGCTGATCGCCCATATCCCCTTCAATTTCAGCTCTTGGAGTTAATGCTGCAACAGAGTCAATAACTATTACATCAACTGCACCAGAACATACTAAATACTCAACAATATGCAACGCTTGTTCTCCAGTGTCTGGTTGTGAAATCACTAAATCATCGGTATTCACCCCAAGTTTACGAGCATATATAACATCCAACGCATGCTCCGCATCAATAAATGCACATAATCCTCCTTTTTTCTGTGCTTCAGCAATTACATGTAAAGCAAGGGTGGTTTTACCAGAACTCTCAGGGCCAAATATCTCAATTATACGTCCTTTTGGCAGTCCCCCAACACCCAGAGCTGAATCAAGTGCAATCGACCCTGTGGATATCGTGTCTATTTTTTCTACAGGGTTTTGCTTCAGCTTCATTATTGCACCTTTACCGAATGCTTTTTCAATTTGACTTATTGCATTATCTAGTGCTTTTTGCTTATCATTATTTCTTTCTTCTGGGTTGTTTGCCATGGATCATTTATTAACTTGTATAATCTCCATGGTAATTGAACGCGAACAATCTGCCAAGGGTTTTTTAATAACGAAGAACGTTAGTGACCTAAATTATATTAAGATAGATAGACTTTGTAGTGCGATACAAAATAACGATAGAATACAATGGTAGTGGTTTCTCTGGTTGGCAGAAGCAACAACACCCTGCTAACTCAATTCAGGAGACCATAGAAAACGCTATATTTAATTTTAGCGGTGAGAAAGTCACTTTGAATTGTGGTGGCAGAACTGACTCAGGGGTTCATGCTTTGGGGCAAGTTGCTCATTTTGATATGGAAAGGCAATTTGAGCTTTACAGAATAAGAAATGGAATAAACTATCACTTAAAAGCGATTCCTATAGTTGTGCTTGGTGCAGAAGTTGCAGATGATGCATTTCATGCACGCTTCTCAGCAAAAAAAAGATATTATGAATATAGAATAATTAATCGCTACGCTCCTGCAGCTCTGGAAATCGGTTATGTGTGGCAAGTATTTAACCCACTTGACGTAAACATCATGCGTGAAGCTGCTAGACACCTGCTTGGAAAACATAATCTTTCAAGCTTCCGCTCAAAAGATTGTCAAGCTACAAATCCGGTCAGAACAATCGATGATATTGATATAGTACAAAATGGAAGTCATATACACATCAAAATATCTGCTATTTCCTTTTTACATAACCAAGTGAGGATCATTGTTGGCACTTTAGTTGAATTTGGAAAAAACAGAACTAATCCACAAGAAATGCTAAATATATTAAGTCAATGTAAAAGAAACGCTGCTGGAATCACTGCACCACCTTGCGGCTTATACTTAGTAAAGATAGATTACTAGCTTAAGTCCTCATTGGCATCACTATATATAGTGCGCTTGAATCATCTTCATCAGTGATAATTGTAGCACTATTACCATCTGACAAGCTAAATTTACACTTATTTTTTATACAGGATAAAACATCAAGCAAATAACGAGAATTAAATCCTACTTCCACAAGAGCTCCATCGTAATCCACCTCTATAGACTCAGTTGCATCACTACACTCTTGGGAGTTTGAATGTAGAGTTAATAAATTCTTTTGCAATGAAAATTTAATGGATTTTATTTTATCGGACACAACAACAGAAACTCGATCTATAACACTAGCAAGCTTACTACTCTCAACAATCATTTGTTTGTCTTGAGACGTTGGGATAACGGCTTTATAATCTGGAAAAGTCCCATCTATCAGTTTTGATATTAGAATATACTCACCACATGCAAATTTGATTTTTCTATCTGAAAGTTTTACATTAACCTCATTACAATCACCCAATACTTTCAACAGTTCCATGATAGTTTTACGTGGAATGATCACACCAAATTCGCCGTTGATATCTTTAGGCTTATGGCTCTTCATACGTGATAAACGGTGGCCATCAGTTGCAACGCAGTACAGAAATTGCTCATCTGTATGTATATATATCCCATTTAAATTATACCTTGTATCATCTAGCGACACAGCAAACCTTGTTTTAGTCAATAAGTCTACCAAATCTGCACTTAGTAGAGTGAAATTGTATCGATGACCATCTTCTTCAAGGACAGGAAAGTTATTTGAAACTACATTCGGTAAAGAAAAATTTGCATTTCCACAGGATATCAATAATTTTCCTTGATTATTCATTTCGAAATTGACATCCAAATCAGTTGGCAACTTCTTCACTATGTCATATAAAGTATGTGCTGAGATTTTCACTTCTCCTTCAGTTGATACATCTGCAGCAAGTGAGGCAAATACTGAAATATCAAGATCAGTAGCCTTCAGTTTTATGCTGCCATACTGTGCTTTGATATTTATACATGCCAAAACATCTATCGCGTTGCGCCTTTCAACCACTCCACTTACTTTCGATAACGTGCTTAAAAGACTTGCACGACTTACACTAAAACGCATTTGTTCACACACAGTACTTTGTTCTTTGATTCCTACATCTGCAATTTCTGACATATTAATTCTCAAAAATATATTTTAAATGATATTCATATTCTATGTAAAGTGATATCCATATTTTTGTCTGAGAGACAAAACAGCCTATATTATACTTTAGTGATCAATAATTTACTTTGTATGGCATAAATCATGCATTTTTTGGTACGCTTTTTGAAACCCAAGCAAGGAATAAGTATCATCAACATTTGCTGTTTTTACTTTTCCATTAACTATCATTGATAATCCCTGCTTCATTCTTAGAATCAAATCTTGGTCCGTTTTTGTATTATCTGACCACGCAAGACTTCCCTGTATTATCGGCAATTGATATTTAGCTTTTTTATCAATATTGAGAATTACAGGCTCCTTATTATATTGAAAGCCAGAAGTGACGCTTACCTCATCTGCTTTTTTATCAACGTAACTGATCATTACATACGGTTTGCGATCGGCTGTATAATGTTCACTTTTTTTCTTAGGGTAGGATACAATGTAACACACTTTTTCACCATCTTCCAATGCAGTATACACAAACCAATCTTTATATTTTTCGTTCAGTTGTACGTTACTAACCGATGCAAAGGTGCCTATTGAAAAAAATATTAGAAATACGAAAAGACTACGCATGTAAACCAAGTTTCAAACTCTCTGATTTTATATGTTGTTTTACCTTACTCATCGCTTGCTCAGCCAACTGTCTTATTCTTTCTCTTGAAACACAATATTTTTTGCTAAGCTCGTCCAAAGTTTGAGTACTCTCAGACAAATATCTGCTAATAAAAATGTCTCTTGATCTTTCGTTAAGAGTTGTCAATGCATTGCTTAAAATTGTTTCTTTTAATGCCTTTTCTTCATGATTCTGGTAAGCTACTTCTTGACTGACTAAATTACACGGAATCATATCTTGTAACTCCTTTTTAGAGTCGTCACCTATTTTTATACAATTATTTAACGACTGATCCTTACAAGCTAAACGATAGTTCATTTGTACAACATCTTCTTCAGATACAGAAAGCTCACTTGATATTGCTTTTATTTCTTCGTTACTCAAAGTTTCTCTGTTTGTGTATTGTAAAATTCTTTTTTTCATTTTACGTAAACTAAAAAATAATCTCCTTTGCGCTTGCGTTGTACCTATTTTCACAAGTGACCAAGATTTCAATATAAAGTCTTTTATTGAAGCTTCAATCCACCATACTGCATAAGTTGAAAAACGAAATCCCAAGTCAGGATTAAACTTTTTCACTGCATGCATTAAACCCATATTTCCTTCCATGAACAAGTCCATCAACAATAGCCCGTAGTTCTTAAATTTCATTGCAATTTTTACTACTAAATTCAAATGGCTGGTAATCAACTTGTGAGCAGAAGAAATATCCTTATGTTCTTGCCAATTTTTTGCTAATCGCACTTCCTCTTCTTGGGAAAGCATAGGAAATTTTCGCACTTCAGCAATATATTGCATAAGATTAGTGCTACTATTAACATATAAATTCGCTACTGGGGTCAACATAATAACTTAAATTAAAACTCCATGTATATAATATATTGATTTTTAGTGAGAAATTCAAGCTTTAATTAAAAAAAGCACAACTTTCCATCCAATTGAAATCTTAGCAACAATACACTTCAACATCAGCTACCTGATTAAAATTACTAGCGCGTAACAATAAACGCTATAATTTAAATAAACAATGTGTCATTCCAGTGTTCAAACACTGGAATTCACATTTCTTTTTTCTAGATCCCAGTGTCATGCTACTTGAATGACAAGAAAAACCCACTGGGATAACAAGACTGAGATAGACTAAAAATTAAACGCTACTCCAGCTTCTGCACCAATAGTACTGTAAAAAACTTTGTGTGCGCCTTTATCAGTAACCTTTTTCTCTAGATCATCAGGATGTGCAGGATCTTGTTTTGTTCCATCAAAGTTAGCGCCATAAGAACCAAAATAGCGAGCGCCAGCGTAAAGTTTGATTTCTGGAGTTACGTCATAACTGACACCAGCTTTCGCTTGATAAGCAAAA
Organism: Wolbachia endosymbiont of Armadillidium vulgare str. wVulC; assembly: GCF_001027565.1. Taxonomy (NCBI): domain Bacteria; kingdom Pseudomonadati; phylum Pseudomonadota; class Alphaproteobacteria; order Rickettsiales; family Anaplasmataceae; genus Wolbachia; species Wolbachia endosymbiont of Armadillidium vulgare. The sequence continues at coordinate 102,548 of NZ_ALWU01000010.1, forward strand.
CCAAATCCAGAGTCTTTATCACCAGCAACTTTTGTTGCTAAAGGATTGCTTACATATGCTGCACCAACACCAACACCAACGTATGGAGTGATAGGCATATCTTCGATTGCTACATCATAATAAACATTAACTAATCCTGAAAACGCTGTCACACTGTCTGCAACAGTTACTGGAGTAAATGCTGCACCACTAACGTCGTTTTTGTTTAGTTGTGAGTAAAGTCCCTCAACATCAACTCTGATGTCATCCATTTTATAACCAAATGCACCACTACCAGCCATAAAAGATGCTTTTAAAGGATCTTGAGCGTCGTTATTTTTTTTATACTCAATACCATCAATCTTTGTTTTAAAAGGTAAAACTTCACCATTATATTGCAAACGAACGTAGTAGCTAGTTTCTTCATCACTTATTGGACCAATAGGATCTGATGAAAAAGCAGAGTTTGATAGGCTTAGCAACGTCACTAAAGCAGCTGCTGAAAAAAACTTTTTATAATGCATAATTGCCCTCGTTAAAAAAATTAAAATTCCACTTTAGCAGTCTAAATGATAACTAAAGTTAAGTCAAGTGCTAACTTAATAACACAAAATATTCTATATCTTAACTTCTTTTCAGAAGAATACAAAGGCTTTATTAATAAATAAACAGGATTATATGACTTTTTTCGTTCTTGGTTTTCACTTCACTAGTCTTTTTATCTTCTGCTTTGTTTTTACCACTGTAACTTGCTTCATGTTCATGCAGTAATGCAAATATGCTATATTAAGAATACATTAGCACTAGAAATAGTAAAAAGAAAATACTTAGTCATTACATCAAGAGAAATTTCAGTAATACAGATTTAAAAAGGAAGTTTAAATCCAGGTGGTAAACCCATCATACCTGCAAGATCAGAAGTTGCATTTGCCATATCCTCTTCTGCTTTTTTAATAGCATCATTAAACGCTGCTGTCACTAAATCTTCTACTATATCTTTTTCTTCATTTCTCATAAGCTCTAAGTCTATATTTACCTTTTTAGCTTTATAGCTACCTATTTTTATAACTTCCACTAATACAGAAACTTTACCACCACCAGAAATACCTTGAAACTCTTTTCCAATATATTTTTCTTGAGCTTCCGCAAGCTTCTTTTGCATTTCCTGCGCTTGCTTCATTATTTGACTAAAATCCACAACTCACTCCTTATTCTCTACATTAACCACCTTTGCACCTTTAAACGTATCCAGTATACCCTTAACTGCAGGTGCATAATTTAAATTGCTCACTTCCCTGTTCATATAACTCGTATCAACTATAATAACCCACTCCTGCTTAGTAGCTTGATTTAAGTAATTTTTCAAATCATTACAAAAATTGCTATTCAACTTAGATACAGCTTTTAATTTTAAATACCCAGGTTTACAATCTATTAATTGTAGATTACTACACAGTTGTTTGTAAAGATAAATTTGGTTACTCTGCCTTAATAATTGCAAAACCTTGTCAAAATCATAATTTTGTTGCTGTTTATTTCCTATATTACGCGTATTTCCCTGCTGTATACTCTGCGAAAGAACTTTCTTGATCACCTGTTCCGGAGAAGGTAAATCGGAAAGATAACAAAGGCTAATTAACATCATTTCAGCAGCAACCTCATTGCATGTTGAAACTTTTATATCTTGAATACTTTTAAGCAACACCTTCCACAATCTCGAAAAAAATATTAAAGACTTCTTTGTACTCAAGTCTTTTACTCTGCTCTTCTCACATTCTGTATCAATCTCTTTTGTAATTAAAAAACGGCACACTAACTGGATTGTTTGCAGCAGATCTTCAAAAATATTGAGTGAATTTGCTGTCTTTACCGCGTTGTCGAATACTGACAAAGCCTTCTGTAAATCACTATCTAATACTGCTTCCAGCAGATCAAATATAACGTTTCTATCTACTAGACCAAGTATGTCTGTAACACTTTGAGTGGATATTGTACCATCTTTGCTATATAGCACTGCTTGATTCATCAAAAATAAAGCGTTACGCATTGAATTACTACAGTGGTGAGCAATTAATTCCGATGCTTCTTTTTCAATAAAATAATTTTCTCTTTGTGCAATATCATTTAAACGCCCCACTATCTTAGCTGCAGGAATGTTATGTAAGTCAAACCTTTGACAACGTGCAATAATAGTTATTGGTATCTTTTTTATTTCTGTAGTTGCCAGAATAAACTTTACGCTAGATGGTGGTTCTTCTAGAGTTTTAAGTAATGCATTAAATGCACTACTAGATAACATGTGTACTTCATCTATAATGTAAACTTTGAATTTAGAACTTATCGGTAAATAGCAAATATCCCCTAAAATCACTCTCACGTCCTCAATGCTAGTGTGACTTGCTGCATCGATTTCAACTACATCTGGATGACTTGAATTTTTTATCGCCAGACAATTCGCACATAATCCACAAGGTTCAAAAGTTGGCCCCAATGAACAGTTTAAACACAAAGCTATTATTCTTGCAGTGGTAGTTTTACCAATCCCACTACTGCCAGAAAGCAGTATAGATTGTGGAATTTTGTTGAGAGTAAAAGCGTTTTCTAGTATACGCACTAATATATCTTGACCTACTAAATCTTTAAAGCTACTAGGACGATATTTTAATGCTATGTTCATAGCCTAGAATAAAACAAATAGTACAAATAGGTATGCAACCCAAAAAGGTTCTGATATGGTTGCTTCATTTCTGATCTGACCAAGTTACAGAATTTTTGCCTGCATACCTTATAAAAGGTTATACTTTTTTTTTTATTTAGCAAGGTATATTCTATATCAGCTCGATAGCTTGATATATTAAATTTCGTACACTGTTACTTTCAAATAAACAAAAAGTTAGTTGTTATGCAAGTTATTATAAGATTGTCGCTCCAATGTTTATTTATGCCATTTCAGCGTTTATTTATGTCATCCCAGTGCGTGACACTGGGATCCAAGTATAAAAATATTTGGAAATTATGCAATGGACAATGGATTCTAGGAGTACATGTTAAAAATAATGTCTATAATGAAATAAGCTGGATTTCAGTGTCAGCTACTTGCATGACAACCTATAGATACTGGGACAACAAAAGAGGAATATTATGATTTTGTATCATTTTCCTCTTTGTCCGTTTTCACGAAAAGTTAGAGCTCTTCTCAAGGAGAAAAAGCTGAGTTGCGATTTGGTATACGAAAATCCATGGGAGAAGCGGAATGAATTCATGAAGATTAATCCAACTGGACAGGTACCAGTGCTTATGGATAACAACCTTATTATAGCAGATAGTAACGCTATTTGTGAATATTTAGAGGAGACTTATAGCAGCAACATCAAACTGCTCGACTCTTCTACTGTTATTAAGTCTAAAACACGTGCTTTAATTAACTGGTTTGACAATAAATTTTATAATGAAGTTACTAAATATGTCATAAACGAGAAAGTGATAATTAACCGCAGCCCTGACTCTAGGTTTCTTCATGCAGCTCAACATAACCTATCTTACCATATAGAATACATTGAATACTTAATTAGCAAAAATATTTGGCTTGCAACCGATAAGTTCACTTTGGCCGATATTACCTTAGCATCGCATATTTCTATAATAGACTACGTAAATAGTTTTCCATGGGAAAAAAGTAAGATTTTAAAAGAATGGTACTCCATTGTTAAATCAAGGCCTTGCTTTCGCGAAATATTATTAGAGAGAGTTTTTGGCTTAACTCCTCCTAAACATTATGCTGATCTTGATTTTTAACTTACGTTAGCTTTAAAGCTACAGTCATTCCTTCATCAGTCGGAATCAATATAGAGAAATATTTCTTTTCATCTGACAATCTATCATTAAACTCTCTCATAGCATGCCATGACTTCTCTGACACTCTTTTTGGAGGGGATTCTAAGAATACTGTGTTAAACAATAGAGTATTATCTGCAACAATCAGCCCATCTTGTTTAATGTATAGCTCTGCCCAATCTAAATATTTAGGATAACTAACTTTATCAGCATCGATGAATATCATATCAAAAGGTGCTTTTGCTGACAATTCATTAAGTTTTTCCAATGCATTGCCTTCTATTAAAGAAATTTTGTCACTCAGATTAAAAATACTAAAATTTTTTTTTGCTATTTTGCAATGCTGAGGATTATTTTCTATTGTATATATATGACCGTCTTCTGATAGAGCCTTTACCATACAAATTGACGAATAACCATATAACGTGCCAATTTCAACAATACTTTTGATTTTATGAATTTTGATAAATAAACTGAGTAACTTTCCTTCTTCAGGAGTAATTTGAATACGTTGCCCCTTCTCAAGAGTACAATATTCTTCTATTTTTTTATACTCTTTTGCAAATAAGTTTCTTATGTACAACGATTTTGTGCTAAAGTTATGACGCATTAAGTTTTATAATATAAATTAGGGAGGTTCAATCTATACAAGATTTGTAGATATAATAATATAGTTTAAAATAATAAAAACTTTTATTTTAAGTTGTTATTTTATAAAGTAAAATTTTAAGTGACAAAAATTATTATATATTTTACTATGGTTAACTAGTATAATAATCAATTGTTATACTAGAATTAAGGAGTTGTTTATTCACATCTCTCTTAAAATGTAATTTTTTATAATCAATTAGAGGGGGTTATATGTCTTATAACATTGCTAATGAAGTTGAAACGTTAAACAAAAAGTCTAATAATAATGAAGGGGTGAGATTACTATACAATCCAGCTTACCGCGAGAAGTACAAAGAACGCTTTAACGAAGCTCAGAAAAAAGTTATGGATATGGTCCAATTTTATGATGGAACGATAGTATTAATAGAGAATAAAATTGCCATGTATTACTATGCTTGGCACAGTAAAAAAAGAGAGTTTGAGCGTAAAAAGCAACAAACAGCGGCAAAAAGCAATGATTCAGTATAGAGTCTTTATGTGATAAGCTGCAGTGGTACTATTTCACTATAGCTTTTCCATATAATTCATTTATTACGTTAGTGAAGTATTTTAGCTCTTTATATCCTTCATGTTTGATTTTACTATTCTCTACATAATATTTATCATCGTTAAGCTTGATGATAAATATTGGAGTAGCCGTGATACCAAGTTTATCAATTGCCAGTAATTTATCATTTATAATTTTGTCCATCATTTTTTTATCATTAATGCATTGGTTAAATGCATCTTGCTTCAAATTGCTTAGTGAAGCAATTCTTTGTAGTACAGTTAAGTCACTGAAATTGTAGTAGTTCCACGAGTCTATTGCATTAAAAACAGCTTTGTTGAAATTAAAGTAGTCTTCTTGTTTTTCATAGCAATGACTCAGCATTGCAGCCTTTAAACCTCTATAATCTAAAGGGAAATGACGAAATACATATAACATCTTACCTGTGTCTATGTATTTCTCTTTGATTTTAGGAAAAACTTTCTTATGAAAAAGAGAACAGTGATAACAAGTGAGTGAAGCGTATTCTATCATTAAAATTGGTGCTTTTGGATCTCCTAATAATTTATCATCAGGCAATAGTGATAGTAGTTCTTTTGGTGTTATTTCATCAGTGTTTTGAGTATTGGGTAAGTTTTGTTCAATAGCTCCATAAGAACTAACACTTATAAAAATTAGTAAAAACAATAATCTAAAAATCATTACAATAGAAACACTTAACTTATTAAAAAAATAATGCATTTATATAAATAATGTCAAGATAACTTTTTCTCGGTAACGCTTTCCACTCTGTCTTTGAATGCAGAAATTATTTTGCTTTGTGTATACTTATATACTGATTTTAGTAAAGTGGAAAATGAGTTGGATTTAAACTCAAACTCTATATAAAACTCTACCATAGTTTTATTTTCGTTCATAGGAGTGAATTTCCATTCGTTGTATAAATGTCTAAATATTCCATTTGATGACACAGCTTTTATCCAACTTTCATTTGTTCCACTTGGAGAAAGGAAGGTCACTCCTGATGTGTAGCTTCCTTTAATACCATGAAAAGCTGCGAGGAGATCCACAATCATTTGGCTATCAGTTTTTTCCTTTATATAAACAGCTTTGCACCAAGGAACAAAATCAGGATACTTCTCAACGTCAATTACAACTTGAAATATCTCATGAGATGAACAGAAAAAGATACCTTGTTCTTTATATTGGTATAACATAAACCTGAATAATGAAAATGGGATCCGTATCTACCGTCAGTCTTAGTAGATTCCTGAGACCTAAAGTTAAAGTGGGTATCACGTACTAATTTCAATGAAATTAACAGAGGCAATCCCCTTGATCAGAAATTATCGCTCGGGAAATTTAACTTAACTCATAACGTATAGCACAGACCCCCATTAATTATAGATTACTTATATAGAGTATGTCTATAGATATATTAAAGCTAGCGATTATTATTTTGCCTTTGTTAAATTTTGCATTTTTAGTATCATAGCTAATAAATATATCTTATGAACATTATTAAATTCTTAATTATTTTTATTGTAACCTATTCAAGCGCTTACGCTAATTGCATAGGTCACAAAACTTTTGTGCTTGTCATGAAGCAGCAAGTAGACAGCACATCTATGAAAGGAAACAGAAAAAATCTAGAGCATGTACACGAAAAGCTTCGGGAGATCATTCAGAATAACGTTAACCTCAAAGGAATATCTCGATTTGTCATAGGGAAATATTGGAAATTGGCTACTCAGAGAGAAAAAGAAAATTTTCTAAAAGAATATGAAGTATATCTCACGCGTTTGTGCGCTAAAATCTTGTATAAATACATAAATAATAGTGAAATGATCATAATGAGTACAAAAGCAGTTGACAATGAAACCTGTCTGATAGGAACAAGACTTTCTTATGGTGATGAGGAATTTACAAATATTGACTTTAAAGTTACTAAAAGTGATAGTTCTTTCTTAATAAACGATGTTATAATGAGTGGGATAAGTATTGCCATTAATCAACGTTCTCAATTTAGTGAAAAAATCGACACGCATGGCATGGCAAGTGTAATAGACGAATTAAAATGTAACAATAATCCATGATGTACATGCCTCATTGGCCTAAGCCGCTTGGCAGTAGACCAAAGGATTTTTCTCTTGACCGCATAAAAAGCTTTCTCAATAGATTAGGCAATCCTGAGAAAAAAATACCGCCAATAATTCACATAGCTGGAACTAATGGTAAAGGATCGACACTATCGTTTATAAGATATATAATGCAAGCAGCAGGATATAAGGTTCATGCATACACTTCTCCGCATTTAGTGAATTTTAATGAGAGAATAGTTGTTGCAGGCAGCCATATCGACGACAATGAATTATATAATTTGTTAGAAGAATGTCGCATCGCAATTGGAAAGCAATCTATTACTCTATTTGAAGCTACAACAATTGCAGCTCTCTTAGCTTTTTCTCGTCATAAAGCTGATATTAGTTTAGTTGAAGTAGGTATGGGTGGAAGGCTTGATGCAACAAATGTTATAGATAATCCGATTTTAACAATTATCACTGCCATTGCCCTTGATCATACAGAATATCTTGGTCCTACTGTGGAGATTATAGCAAGTGAAAAAGCTGGAATAATGAAACCTAATGTTCCTTGCGTAATAGCGCCACAAGAGAAATCTATAATAAATACGCTAGAACACCATGCAATAAATAAGAGATCTCCTCTGTACAGAGGAGGGCTTGAATGGAATTGCGAAAAACAGAATAACAGAATGGTCTTTCAATCAGCTATTCAATCAATAGAATTTTCTCTGCCATCTTTAAAGGGTGATCACCAAATAATCAATGCAGGAACTGCCATTGTAGCATGTAGCATTTTAAGTGGAAAATATGGATTTGATATTGGAAAAGAGGACATTGCTTCAGGTTTACAGCGCACTTATTGGCCTGCGCGGCTAGAGTCTATAAAAAAAGGTAATTTAATTTCTTTATTACCAAAAGATTGGCAATTATTTCTAGATGGTGCACACAACAACGATGGTGCCAGAGTGTTAGCTCAGTGGATAAGAGACAATTTTGCTGAAGGTGTTTATGTGATTTTTGGTGTCACTCGCAACAGAAACGTGGCAGAGTTCTTAGAGCACTTAAAGCCATATATCAAACTATTATGCGCAGTTTGTGTTAAATCTGAGCCTAAAGCAACAAATACAAGTTCTATTAGAGAAGGAGCTAATAATATAGGAGTAAACGCTATTGAATGTGAATCAATCGGCGATGCAATATTAAATCACATATTAAAAGCCTCTATCCAAAACATCAAAACCATACTGATCTGTGGCTCGTTATTTCTAGCCAGAGACTTCGCTATGGAGAATACTAACTTTAATGATATGTGAGACTTAACTGACCGATGGGAAAATAACTTTGATTGCTCATAGTACTGCTTGGCTTTTCGTTATCAACTTCTATAAACTGACCATCACCTTTAAATTGCTCCTCAATTAAATTTATAGTTGTCTTTTTGAGAATATAATTACTTGCAGCATTTAAAACAGGTAAAGCAACAATTAAAAGCGTGAATGGTAATGAAAGTAATAAGCCGGATAACATCATAGAGTTAGTTATACCAAAGCCATTGGCAACTAAATCTAATCCCACACCGAAGAACATTAAAGATGTACAGATTATGTTGCTCAAAATAAATGAATTTTTTAGCCACTTTAATTTAGTCCTATCGCTTTCTGAAAAATCTTCGCATTCTTGGTCAAAGTTAAACAACAATAAAATATTAGTCTGCTTATTAAACTCTTTTCCATTTCTAATATAAATGCTCGCGATAGCTGGATTCAAAACAAATTCTGCTAAAAGGGAGCAAAAAAAAACTACTGCTATTGGTACATTACAAGAAATACCATTAATTATTAAAAATGCAATTGATGTGAAGAATACTAAAAGACTTCCTAAGAGATTTGAATAAGAAGAATATTTTGAATAAGCAATTATATTATTGTTAATTGACTGCTGCTTACTATGAAGTTTATTTCTGCCCTTATCACCTAAGTATCCTTGCAATTCTTCATAACTATGGTTCCATAACTTACCACGTAATTCTTTCATTAAATTATTCCTTTTGTTTAAACCCTTCTCCAACGGCTTTATTACAAATTCTTCAAAAAATGGTTTATTTTGTGCAATAACCTTAAATTGCTCCTCTGCTTCTTTATTATCTGGATTTTTATCTGGGTGATATTTTAACGATAATTCACGATATTGTTTACTAAACTTTTTCTTAATATTCTCAATATCAGAATTTACCACATCCTTCTTTTGAATATTAAATATTAAAAACAACTGCTTAAAAGCTTGATACTCATTTTCATTCAAAATCCTTCTAGTCATATCCTATAAATTAACTAACTATTAATAATATATACATTTCCAAATCATGTCAATTATTTCATTCATGCTTATTGTATGAACTATTTTTGTCATGACTAGCATGATAAGTGTATGTAAATATCATTTAGTGCATAATAGTGCTTCAATGTTTAGGGTTACAGTTTTCATTGGTCATTTGAGTTACTCAAATCCAATTCATGCCAGTTCTATCTATCTTGTCATTTAAGTAGCCCTTTTTGTGTAATCCCAGTACCCTCTGTGGTGTCATCCAAGTAGCTGACACTGGCTTTCCGTAATCTCAAAACGTTGTGTTTTAGCATAATTTTGTGCTCAATATGCTTATTTATAGTAAAAATTTCTGGATTTCAGCATCAAATGCTGGAATATGGGTATCATTCAAGTAGCCCTTTGTTGTCATCCCAGTGCTCCGACACTGGGATCCAGGAACCAGCGTCACGCGCTGGCTCTCTAAAATTACTTTAGCTATAAATATTAAGAAATTTACTAAATAAAAAAAAGACAAAAGAACCCCCGTATAGCGAGTTTTGACCCTATAATAATTTAAATTGGCGTTGTAATAATGTGCTAACGCTTATTTTAAGCGCGATTTGGCTGAATGTAGAAAAAATAAAAAAAGCCGCTATAATTTTTATGTAATTTGCCAATAAATATCTGAGTTTTTTACTGAATTTTTGTTATTGAACCCGCGCGGATCAAAAACAAGGATAAATACTCTTACTGTCATGGTAAGGGGAATGGCAAGGTTTGTCAAGTTTTTCCTGTTGGACCTTTTCATATCCTTACGGGTAAATTAATGTTATCCTTCTATTGCTAATCTAAAGTTTTTTATGTTCATACACTTACGTGTTCATAGTGTTTATTCGCTGCTTGAAAGCTCGGTTAAAATTGAGGAGCTGATCGGTCTTTGTTTGCGAAATAAAATGCCGGCGGTTGCAATTACTGATTCAGGTAATTTATTTGGCTCACTCGAATTTGCAGAATATGCAGCAGGTAGGGGAATACAGCTAATAATAGGATGCAATATTATAGTTAAACATTCAGAACAAAATTTATCTATATTATTGCTTGCAAAAAATGAACAAGGGTACACTAATTTAGTCACTTTGGTGAGTGAGTCTTTTAGAAAGCGCAAGAACAACAGCGATATTCCTTACGTTGATTTTGATGAGCTATTGAATTTAAGTACGGGTCTAATCGCTTTAACCGGTGGATGTTTGGCTCAACTATTATTGGGGCAAGATAAAGAAACGGTTGAAAAACTGCTTTCAGCATTCGATGGTCATTTATATGTTGAATTGCAGCGTCATGGGCTGAATAAAGAGCTAGAGCTTGAAGGAGCTTTGATAGACTTTGCTTATCAGCGCAATATACCACTAGTTGCAACAAATGACGTATTCTTTACAAATAGATCTGACTATGAAGCTTATGATATATTAACGTGTATATCAGAGGGTAGTTATGCTCTCGAAAATAACAGGAAAAAGCTAACCACTGAGCATTATTTCAAATCTGTGGCAGAAATGGAGGAGCTGTTTAGCGATATCCCCGAAGCAATTTATAACACCTTAGTAGTAGCTAGACGATGCTCTTACATGCCAAGAAGTAGGCAGCCTATTTTGCCTAAATTTCCTTGTCGAGAAAATAAAACTGAGAATGAAGAATTGAGGGAGCAGTCGATTGCGGGATTAGAGCTTCGTATTGCAAATGAAACGGACATAAGCCTTAAGCAATACCACAATCGGCTAAATTACGAGCTGGGCATAATAACTTCGATGAACTACGCTGGCTACTTTTTGATAGTTTCTGATTTTATTCGTTGGAGCAAAGCAAATGGCGTTCCAGTTGGTCCAGGAAGGGGTTCTGGTGCTGGATCAATTGTTGCTTGGGCACTACAAATTACAGATCTTGATCCAATAAAATTTGGTCTGATCTTTGAAAGATTTTTAAATCCTGATCGTATATCGATGCCTGACTTTGATATTGATTTCTGCCAGGAAAAGAGGGACTTAGTTATTGATTATGTTTGGAAGAAGTACGGTTATGTTGCTCAAATAATCACTTTCGGAAAATTGCAGGCTAGGGCTGTGCTGCGTGACGTTGGTAGGGTGCTGCAGATGCCTTACGCTCAGGTGGATAAAATATCCAAAATGGTTCCGTTTAATCCAGTAAACCCTGTAACTTTATCACAAGCGATAGAGTTTGATCAAAATCTGCAGAAAGAAAGGGACAGTGATGAAGTAATTGCAAAACTCCTTGATATCTCTCTTAAGCTTGAGGGAATATACCGTCATGTTTCAACTCATGCTGCTGGAATTGTAATATGCGATCAAAAATTAGAAAATTTTGTTCCTGTGTATTATGATCCAAATTCAGCTCTGCCAATCACTCAATATAGCATGAAATATGTGGAAAAAGCTGGGCTAATAAAATTTGATTTTCTCGGACTTGGTACGCTAACGCTAATAGATCATGTTTGTCGTTTAGTCAATCGCAATGAAAAAAAAATTGATATTTCTTCAGTACCTTTGAATGATCAGAAAACCTATAAAATGCTCTCAAGAGGTGATGCAATTGGAGTATTCCAGCTTGAAAGTTCGGGTATGAGAGAAGCTTTAATAAAGCTAAAACCAGACTGCATTGAAGACATCATTGCTTTAATCTCCCTTTACCGTCCAGGGCCTATGGATAACATTCCAACTTATATTGCAAGAAAACACGGGCTTGAAAAGCCAGATTATATTCATCCATTGCTTGAGGAGGTGTTGAAAGAAACATTCGGAGTGATAATCTACCAAGAACAGGTAATGGAAATAGCACGTATTCTCTCTGGGTATAGCCTTGCAGAGGCAGATTTACTCAGACGTGCTATGGGTAAGAAAATCAAAGAAGAGATGGATAAACAACGTGAACTTTTCATCCAAGGAGCAACGAAAAATGGTGTTGATTATGATAGGGCAAGTTATATTTTTGACCTTGTTGCAAAATTTGCTGGTTATGGGTTTAACAAATCTCATGCAGCTGCATATGCGATTATATCTTACCAAACAGCTTACCTTAAGGCTAACTACCCGTTAGAATTTTTTACGGCCTTGATGAATCTAAATATTGATGATAGAGACAAGCTAAACTTATTTTATCATGCTGCAAAGTTCAGTGGAGTTGCTGTTCTTTCACCTGATATCAGCAAATCTAAGGCTAAATTTTCAATAGAGAGTGAACATGTACGTTACGGAATTGCTGCTCTGCGTAATGTTGGTTTGTCTATAGCGGAAGGGGTAGTAAACGCACGCTCAAGTCCTTATAAGGACATATGGGAATTCGTTCAAAATTCGGGTCATATAATAAATAAAAGGGCACTAGAAAGCTTAATTAAATCTGGAGCATTCGATAGTGTGCATCAAAATAGAAAGCAACTATATGAATCAATAGATACGCTGATTTACTTTGCAAATAAAAATAGGCAGTCAAATCAAGCTGTTTTATTTGGCAATCTTGATGTCCTCAAGCCAAAACTCGAGGATGTGGAAGATTTCAATGAAGAGGAAAAATTAGAGCATGAGTTATTTTCACTGGGATTTTACTTAACTAATCACCCACTTGAAAAATTTAGAACTCTTTTGAAAAAATTAAATATTGGGTTTATCGGAGAGAGTAAGACGACAAAAACTGCTGGTGTAATATTAAATGTACGTATGAGAACTTCAGAGCGTGGAAGATTTGTTATCCTCACGCTTTCTGACCCCCACAATGTTTCTGAAGTAGCATTCTACAATAATGAAATAATAGAAGAAAAAAGGAATCTATTTTCGCCTGGAACATTTGTAGTAATTGACCTTGAAATTTCGGAGAGCACAACGAGGCTATCAGGAAAGGACATATCTGAATTTACAGAAAAGGTCACTTCTCTAATGAGAGGATTAGTTTTAACTGCTGTATGTGCAGATTTGCAAAAAGTTGCTGAGGAGTTGAATTCAGTGTTGAAAAATGGAGGCAAAACCAAAATAATGCTTGAGCTTCTTCTTGAAAAACATAAAGTAAGCATCTTGTTGCCAGGTGCATATTCAATCACCCCCCAAGCTATTTGTGAAATATCTAACTTAAGTTGGATTAAAGGCATAGAAATTAATACAAATAACTTGCTTATATAAAAAAGTTTTATATAATAAAGTGTTTAATTGATATTAAAGGAAGATATAGTGAATCTTTATGAATTTACTTTTATAGCACAACAGAGCTTGTTGCGGCAAGAAGTAGAAGAAATGGTCCAAGAATTGGCTATTTCGTTGAAAAATATTAAAGCAGATGTTATTTCTCAGGGGGTTAAAAGTTTTATAGAAAGAGAATATGGCACAGTTACAAAACAAGAGTTAGAGATAAGTGCTGAAAACATTAAAGAGAGTCTGATTGTTTACTCTAGTGTCTTGGAAGAGCTTACAAAAATTTTATGGGTTGAGTTGGAAGAAGATTTCTCAAATTTAAAAGAAATAAAGTCAAAAATCGATAAAGAGTTGAAAGATGAACTAAGGGATTTTGGAATAACACAAGATTTTACAAAGCTTCCGGAAGCTAATACTAAAAGTGCATTTATCTATAATATAGTAAATGCTTTTAAGGAAAATATTTCACAACATCTAATAAAGATCCTCCAAGAGGTTTTAAAAAATTTTAAAATAGCAGGCTCAAATCAATTGAATAAAATGCTGGAAGTGCTTTTGAAAAACATTGAAGCTTCAGGATTGATAAAATATGAATATTGGGGTCTATTGGATTTTGCATATCCGATAAATAAGGTGAAGAGCGGTCATTATTGTATAATGTGCATAAGTTCTACTGCAAGCATTTTGGATGAATTTGTGCGTAGAATGAAACTTAATGAGAACGTTATTCGCCACTTGTCTGTGCAGGTTAATAAATTTTTTGAAGGTAAATCTTATATGATGAATAAACAAATTGAGGAGCAAAGCGCATAATGATGAAAAGACGAAATAGTTTTAATAATTCTTACGTATCTATAAATAATAGGACTGGCTTTAGGCGTTCTAAAGTTTGCCCTCTTGCTGCGTCTAAAGATGAAGACATAGATTATAAGAATACAGATTTATTATCCAAGTTTACCTCTGACTATGGTAGAATATTACCTAGAAGATTAACAGGTGTATGTGCAAAAAAACAAAGGAAGTTACGCTTAGCGATTATTAGGGCACGCTTTTTAGCTCTTGCTCCTTATTGTACTAAAAAAGTTAGGTAATTTATGTTAATAATTTTAATGGAAAATATAAGAACTTTAGGTAAGCTTGGTGAAGTTGTCAAAGTTAAGCCAGGTTATGCACGTAATTTTCTTTTTCCACAAAAAAAGGCGATGAAAGCTACTAAGGAAAATTTAATAAAGTTAGAGGAACAGCGTTTGTTATTGGAAGAAGAAAATATCAAAAAGTTAAGTGCAGCAAAAGTGCTTGGATCATCATTGTATGATAAATTTGTAATATTAATAAAGCAGGCTTCAGAGGATGGAAAGATTTTTGGCTCTGTAACAACACGTGAAATTGCAAAAATTTTATTACAAGAAGGGTATGAGATAAGTCATCATAATTTATCTTTTGGTGGAATAAGTATCAAAAATTTGGGCGAGTATCAAGTAAATATAGAATTACATAGTAAAGTGATAGTACCAATTACCATATACGTTGTAAGATCTGAAAAAGATGCACATGAATTGAGGCAAGTAAAGTTGCAAAATCAGAAATTTGAGCAACAAGAAGATACAAGTAACGAATAGCAGTGAATAAAATATTTCAACTATTCCTGTCATTCCAGTGCCTTTTTTTTCTGTTATCCCAGTGCGTGACACTGGGATCTAGAATGTTCAAAGATAAGACGGGGATCATTTAATGATCCCGCGCTATAGCCGTAAAGAAATCTCTTCTATTTGGGAAGAAAAAAATAAGTTCAACATATGGCTCAAAATAGAAAAATTAGCATGTGAAGCTCAAGCAAAATTAAAAGTTATTCCAAATGATGTTGCTGAAAAGCTCTCTGGTGCTATTGAATTTGATATTGAGCGTATTAACGAAATTGAATCCATTGTAAAACATGATGTTATAGCTTTTTTGACATATATTGCTGAAAAAGCGGGAGTTGATGTTCGTTATCTCCATTACGGAATGACAAGTTCTGATGTTTTAGATACATGCCTTGCAGTGCAGTTGAAAGAGTCATGTGATATTTTACTCAAGAATCTAAAAAATTTACTTATAGTATTGAAAAAAAAAGCTGAGGACTATAAAGATATTGTTTGTGTTGGGCGCAGTCATGGAATGCATGCAGAACCAATAACTCTTGGATTAAAATTTGCTAGATTTTATGCTGAATTTAAACGCAATTATCAGAGATTAATTAGCGCGCAAAAAGAGATCTCAATTTGTAAAATATCAGGTGCAGTAGGTAATTTTGCAAATATTAATCCATTTGTTGAAGAGTATGTAGCGAAAGAAATGGGACTTATACCTGAAACCATATCGTCCCAAGTCATTCCTCGTGATAGACACGCCATGTTCTTTTCGGTTTTAGGAGTGGTTGCAAGTTCAATAGAAAATATTGCTGTTGAAATACGTCACTTGCAAAGAACTGAAGTTGGAGAAATTTCTGAATATTTTTCTATTGGGCAGAAGGGAAGTTCTGCTATGCCGCATAAGTGTAATCCTATTTTAAGTGAAAATTTAACCGGGCTCTCACGCTTAATACGCAGCTATGTTTTTCCTGCATTAGAAAATGTTGCATTATGGCACGAACGAGATATATCGCACTCGTCTGTGGAAAGATGCATTGCTCCTGATGCTTGTACAGCAATGGATTTTGCTTTAGTACGATTAACAGATTTGATAGATAAATTGGTGATCAATAAGGAAAACATTGAAAAGAACTTAAATTCTTCAAAAGGCTTGGTTTTTTCACAACGAGTATTACTCGAGTTGGTAAATAGTGGTTTGGCGAGGGAAGAGGCGTATAAAATTGTTCAGAGCAATGCAATGAAAGTGAAACAAAACAATAGTGATTTTCTGGCCGAACTGAAACAAGATAAATCCTTACTTGAAGTTATTAACTCTAAAAAACTTGAATCTTTGTTTGATTTGAAGTATTATACGAAACATATAGATCATATATATAGCAAGGTTTTTAATGAGGCTGAGTAGCTCAGTGGTAGAGCAGGAGGATCATAATCTCTTGGTCGGGGGTTCAAATCCCTCCTCAGCCACTCAAGCTAAACTATGGTTCGGCAAGAGCAGCGCACTTGGCAAAACAGTATGTCAGCTCATTCAAATTCAGTTGTGCTAGGTAATGATGAGTATGAAGTTATAAAAACTTGACCTTTGGTCTCTTTCAGATGACAGAATTTCACTACAAAACTTAACTTTCTTCTATGCAATTAGCTAGGTCAAGAAAGGTGAATCTATCTCTTGTTGCAAATGTAAGATTGACTACCTTGCAATATTGCTCTTTGTTCCAATTAAGATGCTCCGGTAAGTACGGAATTGATAGATCTTCAAATACTTTCTGCAGGTGTTTTGCAGATAGTAAATTTTGCTTAATTAAACTAGAAATATTACTCCATTCTTTGCAAATAATCTCTTGAATTTTTTGCTGCATCATTTGCTTCTGCTTTAGAATTTTTATAAATTCGGTATTACCAAAGCACTGAGTTATATGTTTTACATCTAAAGTGATCGGTTTGGTAATCGGGTTTTGTATTGACAATATCTCCTCTTGCAAGTTAGCCATGGTAATCGTTGTCACAGCAATTTTTTCCCCATGTAACGAGGAGGAATAATCCTGTGTTACCATCTCAATTGCATGAGCTATCATATGTTCTCCTTGACTTGCAGAGTAACTGCCTTTTGACATCACCATTCCGAGTCCTGAAATCAATAAGGCTTCCATAAGTAATAAAACTACTCTTTTATCTTTTTTAGCAAGTGCCAAGTGTTCTCTGAGCAAAATTTCCTCCAGATTGCGAACAAGTTTAAAGGGGAGTTCATTATATTCTGTGCCAAGTAATAGATGAGATAATAGCCAATCGGCTTGTACTGTTGAACGGCAGATGAAATCTGCAAATCCACTTAATGTGAGGCGTGGTGGTGCATTGGCAATTATATCGGTATCAATGTATATTGCCTTTGGAAGATGTGCTCCGAACGATTTTTTATATCCATCAACTAATATTGAAGCGTTTGCAGAGCTATATCCATTCATGGAAGCAGCTGTTGGAAAGGATATGTAGTCTTTGCCTTCTAAATAGCTTGCGTACTTACAGATATCATTAACAGTGCCACTGCCAAATGCAACTATTAAGTCACTATCTTTTGCTTTATTTCTAACTAGGTTTACAGTTTGGAGAGAAGCAGCTCTGTTCAGTCTATTTGGTGTCATCCAAGTAGCGTGACACTGCGATCCATCATAGATTCCAGCGTCACGCGCTGGAATGACAGGTGTGGCTGGAATAATTAAATGAGAAACTTTATTAAGTATGTTTTTGTTTAAAAGTTTTGCTGTATTTTCATCTGCAATCAGAAAAATGTCATTTCCGTATTGTCTACATATCTCATAAATATTATCAGCAAGTACTTTTACTTCCCTTATAAGAACTTGTTCAGTTTGCTGTAATATTTGTTTTAAATATCGCATAGAATGTTTACAATATGGTAATGTTAGTATTTCAAGATTGATATGAAGATTGACCCTGTAGAGCTAACTAAGAAATTAATTTCTTTTAAAAGTATAACACCAAAAGACGATGGGGCAATAGAGCATATAGCAGCCATTCTCAAGAAAAGTGGTTTTGAATGTGAGATTTTGGAGTTTGGCGATAAAGTTAAAAATCTTTATGCGAAATATATAAATGGAGTACCAAACTTGTGTTTTGCTGGACATGTTGATGTTGTACCACCAGGTGAGTTAAAAGATTGGATATCTGATCCATTTAAGCCAGAAGTTAGAGATGGAATGCTATATGGAAGAGGAGCAGCTGATATGAAAGGCGGAGTAGCTGCATTTATTGCTGCTATCGTAGATTCAGTTGCAGGTAAGTTTCGATTCAGCGGTTCAATCAGTGCATTGATTACCAGCGCTGAAGAAAGCACGGAAGAACATGGAACAAAGGCCGTTTTGGAATGGATGAAAAGCAAGCAAAAAAAGATAGATTTTTGTATAGTTGGAGAACCAACGAGTAGTGAGAAATTAGGTGATACCATAAAAATAGGTAGAAGAGGTTCTGCAACATTTAAATTGATTTGCCATGGTAAACAAGGGCACGTTGCCTACCCAGACCTAGCGGATAACCCAATATATAAAATGATATCGATATTAAGTAGAATAAAAGATACCACTTTTGATAATGGTAATAAATATTTTCAGCCTTCACATTGCGAAGTTACTACTATCGATGTTGGAAATAATACTAGCAATCTAATACCTAGTTCAATATCTGCAATTTTCAACATTCGGTACAACAATATACAAATACCTAATAGTTTATATAAGCTGATTGATGAAATATGCTCCAATGTAACCAACGATTATAAACTTTCTATGCAAAGCAGCAGGAACGTTTTTCTCTCTACTCCTGATAGAAATACTGATATTATGCTTGATGCGATAAATAAAATGACCGGTATTGATGCTGTACTGAGCACAAGTGGTGGTACATCTGATGCTGCGTTTATTAAGGATATTTGTCCAGTGATTGAATTTGGTATGATCAACAGAACCGCACATCAGATAAATGAATGTGTGTCAGTAGACGATATACACAAATTAACAGCTATATATAAGGAGTTTATAAAAAATTATTTTTACCCAACTAATAAAATACTAAACCAGATCAATGTAATTGGTAATGTTCCCGATGGTCCATTATTAGCTTGAGGTGCAGCTGCCTATAGAGAAGAAAACTTACTTGACAAACCTTCCCGCTTTCCTTTACCATGAAAATGAAGCTATATTATTTAACTTTCCAACTTGTGCAGATTAAAATGACAAGAAGGCTTGTATTTGGCGTACTATTTTTGCACTATGTGCATCCTATGTCTTTATAAAAATTTCGGATTTTCCCTACACAAGCTGAAAAACGCTATTTAAGACATCACCTAACGTCAAATTTTAAAATAAAGAGTAGAATAACTAGCTACTACGGGGATTCTTTGTCTTTTTTTTCTGCTGGTAAATTTTTTAAACATTTGTGATTGCATTTAAAAGCAGCTAAATTGCAGTGCTTAAGACTAAAAAGCGCCGATACTGACAATAGATAGTAACTGGGGTTTCTTTTGCCTTTTTTTTACTTAGTAAATTTCTTAATATTTATAGCTAAAAGAGACCGAAAATAGTGGCGTGTGAAGCTGGTTCACTTTATGACGATGTCATCTCAGTACTGGGATGACAAGAAAAGAAGCACTGGTTTCAATATTTGCACATTAGCTATCACCTGAACAGGCAATGGCGTCGACTTAAGGGGAGATATTAAGGAGTAAAATACTACAAGAGACAGGACTGAACGGGCAATGGCGTCAACTTAAGGAAAAATATCAGCGATAGTGTATAAAATTTCTCTCTAAAATTTTTATCATTAAATTACCCAAAAGCTGCAATAAACAGCACGTTTGTTTCTGTTTTATTTCAACAAAGAAGTCTAAAATATGTCCTTTTTAGGTGAAACATGCAAAAAGGAAAAATCTTATTCTACAAATTAAAAATATAATATACTCGAAAGCTTTTCAGAGAATCCATTGTATTGGAAAAAACAGTTTCACACGAACAAGAAAACTTCCTTTTTCGACAGTATTTTCTATGATTTTAAAGTTAATTAAGAAAAGTTTAGGAATAGAATGTGTGCGCCAAGAGAAGCGTCTAGAACACAGTTGGTCAACTTAGGCAAAGTCTAGCCAACAGCCTAAAACGGACCATTATGCTACGTAAGGTAACAAACGTAGTAAAGCTAATGGAACGGACAATACAGGGTGCAACGAAAGTGAAGGTATTGAGTCCCGAAATTTCCGACATCATAGAGGTCAACATTTTGCATTTTAGTGGAAGACAGTATGAAGGATAACGATAAGGCAAGCTATCACTCACTCTATCGGGATCTAAGGCCGTATCATGTATTGAGATGGGTTCTAAATGAACTTGGGGATCCTTTGTATTCCTATTGAGGTACAAAGAGGGAAGTCCCCGGACTGGTTGATAGTACTCAGAGTGTGGGAAAGCCGAATACAAGGGGAAGCGGTCAGCAATATAGTAACTGGTATAGTGACCTTACCCAAAAAAAGTAGAGAGGAAGTAAAGGCATTTTTATTATGAAAATGATGAATCAAATTTCTCAAGACCTGCTGCAAAAGGTGATTGAAAAAATGATGGGAGAGAGGTAGAAGAAGAATCAGCAGATTGAGTAAGGTAAAAAATGAGCTTTAGTTACTATAATATGAGGAAACACCGAAGAAACTTTCGTAATATAACAGGTTTAACTATAGAGGAGTTCGAAAAAGTAGTGGAAAAAGTGAGGTCTGGATGGGAAAAGCTTGAAAAACAGAAAAAGTGCCATGGTAGAACTACCAACTCTGGAAATTTTGTGTAATTTTGTACTATCGCACTTACATAACACATAGATTTTTAGGATGCCTATTCAATGTGCACAACGCAAATGTATGTAGGTTACTTAAGAGAATAGAGCCATTACTCGCCAAAAAAGTGACTATAACAAAAGATAGAAGTATGACACCAGAAAAAATACTGAAAATTCTGGCTGATGTTACAGAACAGCAAATACAGAGGCCAGAAGATAGTAAAAAACGGATATTCAGGAAAAAAAAGAACCAACACTATGAAAACTGAGATTATTATCGAAGAAGGAGGAAGAATTTTATCAGTGTCAAAGTCATATCGTGAGCGATTTTCGCATAAGGAAACAAGAAAAATATCTACCACTCGATAGCATAAAATATGCCGATTCTGGATATCAAGGTTGGCAAAAATTGCAAAGCAATGTTATAATTCCATATAAAAAGTATCGTAAAAAGCCATTAACTCCAGAGCAGAAAGAGCATAATAGAAGATTAGCATCATTTAGAATGAGAGTAGAAAGTAAGATCCGAGAGATAAAGATATTTAAGATTATGTCGAATGTTTATCGCAATTGGGAGTGTTAAATAAACTGTGTCAAACCAAGAAATAAAAATATAATTGATATAAAAAAACGGAGGTTTGACATGAGTCAAGTAAATAAAACTACCGGATTGGTAGATTATAAAGAATTAGAAACCTGTCGTCTATACGAGAAGGAAGACCGCTAACAGGAAGAGATGACACCGTTTATAAAAAAGCTGCTTGAGGCAAGTCTGGAAGGTGAAATAGAACACCACTTGTCTGGTGAAAGCGAAGAAAATAATCGAAGAAATGGGAAAAACTTTACGTACAAGTGCAGGCTCATTTGAATTGTTAACACCAAGAGATAGGGAGGGAAGCTTTGAACCTCAAGTAGTTAGAAAAAGACAAACAAGCCTACATCCCGAACTTGAAGCAAAGGTCTTAAGCACATTTGCCAGTGGTATGGAGATATAGCGTCACATGTTGAGGAAATTTATGATCACAAAATATCTGCAGCAGAAATATCAAGTATTACCGACAAATTGCTACCGATAATCAATGAATGGCGCAGTCGCCCACTGCAATCTGTATACCCGATAGTGTTCATGGATGGCATGTTTTTTAAGGTCAAGGAGGATGGGCATTGTGTAAGTAAATGTATGTACAATATATTGGGCATAGACCAAAATGGTAAAAAAGAAGTACTGGGCTTTTATTTAGCTGAAAGCGAAGGAGCTAACTTCTGGTTGGGTGTATTAAATGACCTAAAAGAGAGAGGTATAGAGGACATTCTGATAGCTTGTGTAGATGGACTAAAAAGCTTTCCTACAGCAATAAATAATGTGTTTCCTAATGCAGAAGTACAGCTATGTATAGTGCATCAGATAAGAAATTCATTGAAATATGTATCTAGCAAAGATGTGAAAGTTTTTATGAATGATTTGAAAAAAATATATCGTGCTACAAGTAAAGAAATTGCTGAAAATTATTTGCTTGAGCTGGAAGAAAAATGGGGCGAAAAGTATCCGTTAGTTGTAAAATCTTGGCAGAATAATTGGGAAAATTTGTCCAGTTATTTCAAGTATTCAGGTCCAGTTAGAAAGTTAATTTATACTACTAATCCTATTGAGGGGCTGCATAGGCAGATCAGAAAATTTACTAAGACCAAAGGCTCATTTACCAACACAAACGCCTTGTACAAACAGGTATATTGTGCTATAAAAAAAGTAGAGCAAAAATGGGTCATGGCTTTGCCTAATTGGGCATTAACTATTTCTCAGCTTGATATTTTCTTTCCTAACAGATTGAAAATTCAGTTGAGCTAAAAATGTGGTTTGACACAGTTTATTTAACACTCCCTCGCAATTTTCAGAAAAAATATAACCTGAGGTTCAATATTATTGCTGGTATTGTGAATCTTAAGCACTCCTTTTAGTTAACCTTGATTTTAGTCACCCTCCATCGCTTGATTCGCAGCAGGTCTTAAGGAATGCAATGTAGAATGTCTACGCTGTTTATTATAAAAAATTTCTATATATTCAAATATTGCGGTGTTGTGAAGTATCAATGAGTATGAGTGAACTAAAAAAGCTCTCTGAAACAGCATTATCATAACAACAACCTTTGTCTAGAAATAATACTTTTTGTACTCAGTAAAAATTGATAATTTTTAGAGGTGTATTGTGATCCTTGATCGCTATAAGCAGATTTGCGCAATAGTCATAAATAAAGCATCTATAACTAATCGCTTAGCTACTCATTGACCAGCCAACTAGATCAATTATTGCTGCCAAATATAACCATCCTTCATTGGTTTTTATGTACGTAAACCCATATCTTGTTTGGTTGATCAGTGGTGAAATTCTGATTCAATATGTTATTTGTGGTTTTAAACCTTCATCTAAGCTTAGCTTGAATGCCATTTTTCTGCATAACATTGTTTTGATTTTACCTAAAGCCTTTAATTCAGTTTAGGAGCTCCGTACCTGCATTGTGATGCTTTTCTTTGTATGAGCTCTTCTCTTATTGTTTTTTTTCTGAGTAATCCATCTATACAAGCAGATACGTTCAAAAACCTTCATAATTCCCGTGTTTTATAGCAGTTTTCATGTTCTTTTATAAAAACTCTTTTTGGTTTGCAAAATATCCCAGGGCTTTTTTTAAAATGTCTCTTTCTCTCGTTGCCAGCTCTTTCTTTAAATCAAACTTTTCTTTGTCACAAGTTCCTTTTCCTGGGATTGTATGTTTTTACCCACCTGCTTAGCCGCTAATACCCAAATCTCTTCCTATTTTTGCTGATGATTGACCTGTTTCTTTTTCCAGTCTTCATTTTTGCATTCTGCTGTATGTTCTCTTCTTTTTGTCATATCACACCTCTTTGAAAAAACTTCTTAACTTCCTCTCTACTTTTTCTGGGTAAGGTCAGTACTACCGTCTTAAACATCAACATAAAGATGATTATTTTTTATCATGGCATTTAAACACACGATAATTTTTCTCATCACATCAACTAAACGCTGATAAAGTACCTTCATTTTCTTGTTATGACGAATTGCAACTACAGCACACATGTATAATGCTTTTCGAGCATAAAATCTGCCTCCTATGATTTGAGCTTTGCTTATTTTCCTTCCGCTTTCGTTGGTTTTTGGCAACTAAACAGGCTATTTCCTTATTATCTAAACTACCAAGTTCAGGTACTTCTATGAGTAAGATACTTGCAGTTTTTCGTCCAACTCCTTTATAACTAGTCATAGTATCGCTTTTTTTCTTCAAATTAGCGTCAGAGTTTATTATATCTTCTATGTCTTGCCTAATTTTGTTCCAATTGTTTTTTGGTAAATTCTATCTGTTTTTCTATGTATTCTCTGGCTTTTCCTTTAGCATTATGCAAACGACACTTGTTTGCGTGAACTTCATCATTTAGATTGCGCTCAACTGCCCTTAGTTCTTTCAATTCCTCATGCTCTTGTGAAACTACACATTCCTTTATCCCGTCATTCTTCGTGATAAGCTCAGCATACTTTTCTAATAACTTTGCATCCAATTTATCAGTTTTTGCAAAGTGATTACAGGCTTTTGCAAACCCGATTTGGGTGAGCTCTATGAACAACTATGTTATATTCTTGTAATAATTTTATTACAAGCTTTTCGTAACCCCCTGTTTACACATAACTTAACAAATACGTTAGCCATTTTTGACTTTATAAACTCAGATATAGCTGTCTCGACATTTTCTATACGCTGATGTTTATTATTGATTGAGATATCAAGTGTTTCTTTTGAAACATCAAAAAACTGTTCTAGCCATTCTTGTACCTATAAATATAATCAAATAAATAAATGCTATACAGGGGTTTTTAGATCCCTCTACCGTTCGTATTACATTGTTTTAGGCTAAGGTACCTACCTAATCAACCCAATTGACAAGCTTGCTCATTACAGTCTTGCAACTTTGATTTAATATACAACCCTGATAAGTTTATGATTAAATCTATGTAAGTTATATGACGTTTTTTGGGTAGTAGTTTTTCAGCTTTATTTATCAAATTAACATATACTTCCTTAAAGTAATTGGTATTTATAGTTCTTAACCTTTTTCACTGTTTGTTTTTATCATCATTCTTATCTATCACACACCGATTTACTACCATTTCTAGCGTCCTAAGACTTGTTTTCTGCCCCATTAACTTCATTAGACCCTTGAATATAATCTTGCCCAATAGTTTAGTTATCTACCTCATTTAATTTTCCCAATCTTTCTAGATCCTCATCTTTAATTAATTTCAGTATTCCTTCTATTTGATCCATTATTACCTCCATTTTTCTGTAATAATAGCTCTTTATGTCCTTTTATCACCACTTTCAACACTTATGAATACGGATGTCACAATCCTATCAATATGCTCCCTAGATACTTGTTATCAAAAAGGTTTTCTGGTTGATTAATGTCATTACATGTTGTATAATGAATCAAAGGTTTTAAGGGTTAGGTAATGGATTACATAGACGATGTTACTGGTAGCTACACTACCGTTCATGATTTTTTTCAAGACAATGGTATTGGAGATTACAAAATTCAATGCAGTTATGGTGGTGTACCTTACGCTACTGACGAATACGTACATTCTGGAGATAAATTTTGGAGCAATAATTTTATAGACTCACATTTTGAAAGGGAAATAAAAATGTATCCTCAAAGTGAGCTTTTAGCTAAAGAATATGCTGGAAATACGCTGCCGATTTCAATATCACTAGACAATGATTTAATAAAAATCAAGGAATGTCAGAAAAAAACGAAATTTGTGGAACTAGAAGGGGAATCAGGTGATATAGTGTATGATCAGCAAAAGCGTATAAAATGCTACACGACAAAGTTATCATATGACGATGTTTCTGCTTATAATAAGAACAAAGTTTCAACGCTTAACATTAGATATGATTTGCCAAACGATCCAAAATACAGTTTAAACATAGCATTCACAAAGGTTAATGATAATCAACCAAGGTTCTGGCAAAAATTTAAAAATATGTTTTAACAGAGTAGCTTCTCAATCAAGAAGGTTCTAAGGGAAAATGAGTATCTGCTTAATAATGAATTTGGTCAGTAGCTACTAAGTTTTTCTCATAGCTATTCAACAAAGGTTTGCTGGTCTTACATTTATTCTCTGCAACACGAAAAATTTGTATAGTTGTACATGTTATGGAGTAGATAGACTCCTACTATATTTCTCTACTCAACTTACCTTTTCTCTATTGAACAGATTTCGTATTAAATCTTAAGTTTAACGCACCTAAATATACAAACATTCCCAGCAAAATCATAGGTATAGAAAGTAACTGTCCCATAGTTAAATCGAACCATAAATAGCCAACTTGATAGTCTGGCTCGCGAAAAAACTCAATCACAAAACGCACTATTCCATACCACATAACTGCAATACCAGTTGTCGCACCGTAATACAATCTCATTCTGGTCAAGAAAAATAGTGAATTTACAACTATAAAAAGCAGCACTCCTTCAAAAAATGCTTCATAAAGTTGACTTGGATGGCGTAACAAATTATCACCACTTTCTGGAAACATCATACCCCATGGCATAGTTGTAACCCTGCCAAATAACTCTCCATTTATAAAATTGCCTATGCGACCTAGGAGTAAACCTATCGGAACTCCACAAGAAATTAAATCCAGTGTGTAAAATATAGGAATGTTATGTTTTCTACAGGAGATTATTACTGCAAGCAAAACTCCTATAGCACCGCCATGAAATGACATCCCTCCTTCCCAGGTCTTTAATATCTCGATAGGATTGCTTATATAAAGAACTGGATCATATATCAATACATAGCCAAGCCTGCCTCCAAGGATAATACCTATAATAGTGGCTATTAATAACGAATCGTAAAAATTCTTAGTAAATATTTTTTGATTGTCTAACTTATGTAAATACCAATATGCAAAAACTATACCCAAGACATATGCTAAAGAATACCAATATATAGAAACAGGACCGATGCTGAAAATTACTGGATTTAAAGACATATTTTACTACAAATTATTCTTAGACAATCTACTTTTCTCACGGTTCCACTCTCTCTGCTTTATGGTTGCTCTCTTATCGTAGAGTTTTTTTCCTTTCACAATAGCAATTTTAGTTTTTGCCAACCCTTTATCATTAAAATAGATAGAAAGTGGCACAACAGTTATTCCAGAGGTTTTGATTTGACCAATTAGCTTATTTATCTCTTTTTTATGCAAAAGCAATTTACGTTCTCTTTTCGGCTTATGATTCTTTTGGTTTGCAGCTTTATACTCTGCAATATGCATATTGTATAACCATATTTCACCATTTTTTTCGGTAACGTAAGCATCAAAAATATTTGCCTTTCTCTCTCTTAGTGATTTCACTTCACTACTTAACAAAATCATACCTGCTTCAAATTCTTCTAAGATAAAATATTCAAACCTTGCTTTCCTATTTTCTGCAATAACTTCCATATCTAAAGATATCTTTAAGCTTCAATATGTTACAGAATTTTTAGTTTAATTCATAACAAAACGATTATTTCAAAAATGCAGGTGTGGTTTTCAATCTTTTCACAGGTGTAATCTGCTCTACTCTCTCTACCTCCATTTTAGCCCTATTGCTTGACGAAAAGCTCATTACATCCTTACAATTTCATTCAACAGCAAAGTGTAAAGGAGCATATACGTTATTATTCTGCTTACTAACATATGCCCCACTTTCAATTAAAATGTCTCTTATACTTTCATGATCGATAGCAAAATGTAAAGGAGTACGTCCACAACTATCCCACACATTGACACATGCTCCATGCTCAATCAGAGTTCTTACTACATTTTCATTGCCATCTCTAGTAGCAAAATGTAAGGGAGTACTTCTATCATTATCCCACGCATCAACATATGC
Organism: Wolbachia endosymbiont of Armadillidium vulgare str. wVulC; assembly: GCF_001027565.1. NCBI lineage: Bacteria > Pseudomonadati > Pseudomonadota > Alphaproteobacteria > Rickettsiales > Anaplasmataceae > Wolbachia > Wolbachia endosymbiont of Armadillidium vulgare. The sequence continues at coordinate 130,503 of NZ_ALWU01000010.1, forward strand.
TCCGTGTTCAATTAGAGTTCTTACTATATTTCCATTACCACCTTCAGCAGCAAAATGTAAAGGAGTGCATCCATCGCTGTTCCATGCATCAACATATGCTCCATATTCAATTAGAGCTCTTACTATGTTCTCATAACCACTCTTAGCAGCAAAATGCAACAATGTAGTTTCTACAGGATCTAGATCACTATGTGTAGTAAATATATGATTTATATTAAATCCACTATTCTCCCATCTCCATAAATCACTTCTTTCTAATTTTGTTTTTATTCTTTCAACTATGTTGTTCTTATTTAAACCTGGAGTATCATTTACTTCTGCAAGCATTTTTATGAAATCATCAAGCGTCATAACTTCCCCACTTTATTAAAATACCCTGGTTATCATAATCTTTGAACCAAAGGATCAAGACCTTTTTTATTTTCCTAAAAAATAATTTAAATTTATTCTCCCAAACCATGAAAAGTAAGGAAAAATATTTAGGTTTTTTTTCTCTATCATTTGTGATTTTGTTTTCTCTATGGATTATATTGTCTGGTTATTTTGAGCCATTTTTATTTTTTTGTGGAGTGTGTTCCTCTGCATTTACATTGCTTGTCTTTAGAAGATTAGTGAACGCTGAAAGCACTCTTAATCAAATTCTAAATGGTAGGGGTAGACTGTCGTTTTATCAGTTTGTAAGTTATGTACCTTGGCTAATGTACCAAATTATTTTGTCAAGTATTTATGTAACAAAAAAGGTACTACGATTCAAATCTACAGTTGAGCCAATTGTTATTGTAAGAAGATGCACAGGACATAATGATAAGACCATTGCATTATTTGCTAACTCGATTACGATTACCCCTGGGACTTTAACTATCAATGTTGAAAAGAAGCAGAAAACATATTTATCTACCATATGCTTGATAGATAAAGATCTTGAAAGTGGCATTTTTGAAATAGAAAGTAAAGTCTTAAAAATGCTACATCTAGTTAAGTAATTGCTTTAAATAAGTTAACAGCGTCCCTATATTCTCTTATTAGGCTTTCAAGCATTTCTTTCGGAAGGCTATCACCAACAATAGAACATAAATAATTGTACAAATCTTCTAGCCTTGATATGTTATTTTTCTTCTTGCTGTTGAATTTATGTGGAAAAATATCCTCCATGATTTCAATATTAACAACCTTATTTAAAAATGCATTTTCACTTGTTATGCTTATTCTTGTAAGTATAGTGTTAATTTCAGGTTCATTACTCGTATAAATATCTGATAATTGCACCATCTTAATGACATATAAAGTTACTATTTTTGACAAACAATTATCAGAATATTCACAATTTTTTATTATCTCCCACTGAGTAACCTGAGATTTGCTTATTTTTGCATTATTTGGTAACTTATTCATTGAATTTTCTCCATTTAATTCAGTGTAGTAATTATACTAATACTTTGTTAAATAAATAATAACGCAACCATAAAAATATGCATTTATTTACCATAAATCACATAATATTCCTAAAATTAAACGTTAAAGTTACTCCAAACTAAATGATTTCTTTAATTCCATGTTATCCAGCAGTGTAAAATGATAGTTATTGCTATACAATAGTATTTACTCTAAAATAAAGCTTCCTTTTGAGCTGTTTTGTTAATATTAAGTTTCACACTATGCTACAATGAAAAAAATAAAGCTCGGAGTACTCATTTCAGGCAGAGGATCAAACATGCAGGCTTTGATAGAAGCATGTCATGATCAGAATTTTCCCGCAGAAACTGTATGTATTATCACAAATAACAGTGAAGCTGAAGGCCTTAAAATAGCAGAGCAAGTAGGAGTTCCAGCGTTTGTTGTTGAGGATAAGCCACTTGATACTGATAAAATTCATGAAATACTTGTTCAACATAAGGTTGATTTAATTTGCCTTGCAGGATTTATGAGAATTCTAAAGGCTAATTTCCTGAATAAATGGCATAACAAAGCTATAAATATTCATCCCTCTTTACTTCCATCCTTTAAGGGCCTAAATGCCCAGGAGCAAGCTCTGAAAGCAGGTGTAAAAATTACAGGTTGTACTGTACATTATGTCACTCCTGAAGTTGATGCTGGAGCCATAATCGCTCAAGCTACTGTGCCAGTGCTACCAAATGATGATGTTCAAAGCCTCTCAGAGCGCATCTTAGCTGAAGAGCATAAGTGTTATGTGGAAGCAGTAAGATCAATAGCAGAAGGTATTAATTATTGACCTTGAGCGTTTCTTCCAACTTCAACAAAGAATAAATTTTCAGGATTTAGTAAAGAACTTGCCAATTTGTTTACTTCCTCCAATTTAATATTATTAATGATATTCGTATAATTATTTATACTGTTAACATCACGATCGTCTATCTGCATACTATCCAGCAACATTGCTGTATTCGCATTATTGGATAGGAAAGAGAAGGTAAGGTTATTTACTAAACTGGTTTTTGCATTCTTGAATAATTGTTCGTCAATTCCTTCTTTTTTTACTTTGCTAAATGTATCTTTTACCGCCAATATAGCTTTGCTAGCAGTAGAACTATCAGTACTCATAAATCCAGATATAATATTTCCATGCTTATTAGGAACATTACGTGCACCAACACCATAAGTAATACCTAGATTTTGTCTCAATTCTTTCATTAATATTGAATTCAGCCCCATACCACCAAGCGCATCAACCAAAACTTGAGCATTATAGTAGTCTGGATCTTCATAAGCTACACCATTTTGAGCAAAAAGTATTACACTCTGTGGTATATCCATAAAAACACTCTTACTTTCTGCAGGACCAAAATCATTTTTTACAGCTATTTTTCTAACTTTTGACCTTTTTGATGCTAATCTAGATAAATATTTATCGATCAGTGTGCTAACTTCTTCTTTTTTTGCACAACCAACAACACTTATAACTATATTATCCTTAGTAAGATTACGCTTTATGTATGTTAAAACGTCATCTCTAGTAATGCTCATTACAGTGTCAAGAGTTCCATATTCACTTTTTGAGTAAGGATGTTTTTTAAACAGCAACGTATCTAACTCTTTTGCAGCAATAAAATAAGGATCTTTTTCAAAATTATTAAAGTTTACTTTGATTTTTTCAAAAACTCTATTCAATCCTTCAGGATCAACTTTAGGGCGCATTATAGCATCACTCAGTAGTGAAATTGCATCCTCTAGATTCTCAGATAAAGTATTTAATGAAACCCTAAATGCTTCTAAACCAGCAATAAAATTTAAACTAATTCCTTTATCCTCAAGCTTTTTTACAAAATCTTTGGCATCATTTTTTCCTGCTCCTTCTTGAATTACAAGAGAAGTAAACCAAGCAAGCCCCTGTTTTTCTGGACTTTCATACACGCAACCTGCATCTTTGAACGATGTATTGAGTGAAACTTTTGGTAGATCATGATTTTCAACAAACAAAAACTTAAATCCTTTATTAGTAGTAACCTCCTCTATATTTAAGTGACTGCTTGCTTGCAAATTAAAGCCTAAACAGAGAAAAAGTAGAAATGCAAGTTTACTTATCTTCATTATTACCTCCTTTTGGTAGCAAACGACCGACTAATTTATTAGTAGAAAAGATAGCGTGAATTTTGTTGTTTACATCCTCTAGGTTGACATAATTAATTTTGCTATATGAAATGTCTATTTCATCAAGTGGAATACCTAGTGCTAGACGTGGTATGTAAAATATTGCTATATTAGTTAAATCAGATAGTTTATCAAATTGTGCTGCTTTGTATTTAGACTTTGTACTTTGCAGTTCTTCATTTGTTATTTTTTCAGAGGTAAATCTATTAACAGCATTGTCTAACTCTATTGCAACAGTATCCAAATCCACTCCGCTTTTTGGAGTTACACAAATCTCAATATAGCCATTACTAAAAGCTAAACTGTTATAATAAGCAAATACTTCCACTGCTACATTCTTATCTAGAACTAAATCTTTATATAGCTTGCTAGACTTGCCATTCCCCAAAACATCAACTGCCAAATCAACAGGAAAAGTTTCACTTATTTGCTCAAATAAAGGAACACGATAGCGAAAGTATAAAACTGGCTCTTTCACTTCAGTGCTTTCTAAAGTTACCGATATATCTGCGTTATGTACTGGATCTTGGTTTGGATAATGCCTAACCACAGGCTTAGCTTTAATTTCGCCATATTTTTCTCCCGCTAATTTCATTACCTCATCAAATTCCACATCGCCAACAATGAGCAGTATAGCATTACCTGAATGATAATAGTTATCATGAAACCTCGTTATGTCATCCTGATTGTAAGTTTTAATATTGCTCTCCCAACCAATAACAGATCTGCCATAACCATTACGATAAAATGCACTGTTTATTTCCTCCCATAATAAAGCTTCAGGATTATTATCAAATCTCATCTTCCTTTCTTCTAATACGATATTTTTTTCTCTATCTATTTTGTCTTGAGTAACATCAAAATTGCCCATTCTATCTGCTTCAATTTCCATTGCTAATGGTAAATCTTTTTTGAGAACCAATTCGTAGTAGCAGGTATATTCTTTAGTGGTAAACGCATTAAACTGTGCTCCAATGCTGCCCAAAGTGGATTCTATGTCTTTAAATTTCCCTGTAGTTTCAAACATTAAGTGTTCAAAATAGTGAGCCAATCCTGCTTTGCCGATTGGATCATCCATTCCCCCAACTTTATATATTACTGCATGAAAAACAGCTGGAATCCGATGATTAGGAACAACATAGACATCTAGTCCATTACTGAGCTTAGCATGCTTTATGCTGTGCTTTACGCTTTCAGCTTCCAAAGAAATCGGACAAATGAAAAAAAACACAGGTAGTATAAAAAAACTAAAGAATTTGCGAAGCATTATTTCATTCCTCATTTTGCTTAGAGATAGACCTATCGTATATATACCACTTATATAACAATGTACACATTCCACAAACTATAGATAGATCCGCTAAATTAAAGGCTGGCCAATACCAATCATTGATATGAAAATATATGAAATCATATACAGCTCCCCAATAGATTCTGTCAATTACATTTCCGATCGCTCCACCAATCATCAGAGAAAAACCAAGGTAAATTAACTTATCATTAGATTTGTATATCAAGTATGCAAGTATACCAATTATTAATATTGAACATGCCGAAAAAAAGAAGCTGCCATGAGGCAGAGCACTACACATTCCAAAACTAATCCCTGAATTCCAAACTTCAACTAATTTCATAAAACTAGTAACCTCGATTGACTCCCCCTCATCAATCAATGATTTTATACACAATTTACTCGTTTGATCAAACAATACTATAATCAATATAATAATTAAACATATCCTCTTCATAAGTTTATCTTTAACTGGTAAGCTTTTAGTATATCACGATCTATTTGTTTTGTTAACTCGTTAATACTATGGAATTTTTTTTCTGGCCTAATAAATTTTAAAAGTTGTATATCAACCTTTAAATTGTATACATTTTCATTGAAGTCAAATATGTGCATTTCTACTATAGGTTTTTTTAAGTCCTTAAATGTAGGTCTCATACCAATGTTGACCACTCCATATAGCCAATTTGCACTATTTTCAGAAAGTGCCACTTTAGCGTAATATGTACCAAACTTAGGTTTTATCATGTAATCTTCTAACGGAATGTTTATGGTTGGAAATCCTATTTCTCTACCTCTACACGCACCTTTTGTCACAACACCAGAGACTTGATAAAGCCTGCCGAGCAACTTATTAGCAACTTCTATTTCACCCTTTTGTAAATGCTCTCTGATTGAAGAAGAAGAGCAAATTTCTCCATCAACTATCAATGGCTCTAATTTAGTTAAAGAGTATCCATACGTTTCAGAATATTTCTCTAGAGTTAATATGCTACCTAGTCGTTTATGACCAAAAGTACAACTTTCTCCAACAGTTATGTGTTTAGCACTATACCTATCTACTAGAATCTTACTAATAAAGTCATCGCAGCTTACTTGAGCAAAACCTTCATTGAAATTGATAATATATAAGTAATCTATGCCATGGCTGCAGATTAGTTCCTTTTTTTGTTCTTGATCTATCAATCTAAAATTGTTTCTGCTAGATAAGACAGTCGATGGATGGGGCTCAAAAGTTAAAACTGCGGAAGGTAATCCTTTTTCCTGCGCTATCTTCTTTAGAGTAGAAATCGCGAATTTATGCCCTAAATGAACGCCATCGAAATTTCCGAAAGTTAGTGCTAAATTATCTTCTATCCTTTGCTCACAATTATAAATAACTTTCATACAATTTGATATTTTATAAATATTTCTTATATATAATAACTATATTTTAGTAAGCTACGGAGATAAATTGTGAAAAATGTTGTGATATATGTAAAGAAGGGCTGTCCATACTGCATAAGGGCAAAGGATTTATTAGATAAAAAAGGTGTGGAATATGAAGAAATCGATGTGCTCAAAAACTCAGATCTATTTAACGACATAAAATCAAAGTATAACGTTAGAACGGTTCCACAGATCTTTATTACTGATGACAATGGAAATTATATTCACCATATTGCAGGAAGCGACAAATTGATGGATCTTGAAAAAGAAGGAAAGTTGGATGATATGTTAAATAACAATGAAGATAGCATTGATGCAACAGCTTACACAAGCAGCAGTAATGAACATGAGGTATGTGTTATATCACATGATGATTTTATGTGATTTTTTTGCCTTACCGTTGCTGGCATGTTCACTTTAAACAATTTTTAATTAATTAAAAATACAATTCATCTAGTGAGTTTTTTTAGTGGGAAAGAAATGATAAAAAATATTACAATTATTAGCAAAAACTTAATTAATATTGAATTAATTAACAAACAAGATTTAGAGAATTTCATCAAGATTTTCACAGTCCTTGATAAACATATAGCAGCTAGAACGCTTTTTACAGAAGAAGTGAGAATAGAGTATAAACAACACAATCGCATAGAAGTTGTTGAATTGATAAAAGATACAGGTTTTACATATCGTGATGTTGAAAATGTGCTATATCACCTGAGTAAGCATGGAATGAAGGTACCAAACAGCGTCATAGCAAATACCTTTTTTTCTGCATATAATCATGCACTTGAGTTTAAGGATATAGCATTTTCTTTTTCTGAAGGATTTCCGCAATTTAATATCAGAGTAAACAAGAATACTTTTATAATGACTCCTATGAGTGAAGAGAATCTGGAATTGAATTTACAAAACAGCAAAATGCTTATAGAATCATTAAAGAGCGAAAAAAGCATTTATGACTGCATAGTGGAAGAAAATATCATCAAAATTATAGTGCATTCTGAAATACACCAGGCTATAAACTCGATTACAGAATCACTGATAAAGTCTTGCTTTTTAGCAAGAGAGGAAGAAGAAAAATTCAAAGAGAAATTGAGACAACTTGCTTTTAAAGATCAAGCTTTCGTTGAGTATTCTAGCATCAAAACTATCCATAGATATCCGAATAACCATCCTCTAAGAGAGTATGAAAGTGTTATTAAAGATATAGAAGATATTTTATGTGATTTTATAATAAATGAGAATAGCGAGTTTACTATAGAGCAATTAAATAGGCTGGGCTCAGAAGTTTCTCCAAATACTCCAAAAATTATCACTAAAACTATAGATAAACTTGTTAAGTTTCACTAAAATGTTATTAGAATGGCTTTAGCCAATGTCTACATATATCTGTTTTTTTACTGGTTGAGTAGAGCCTTTGAGCTGCTTTCTGTCATTCCAATGCAACTACATACAGATGTATGTTAAACACTAGAATGACATTAGACTTCTTGCATAATCTAAGGAAGCAGCTCAAAATTATAGAAAGAGGCAAAACCGTAAACCGAAACGCCTTCGTCTATTTCTATACCTGTCTGAAATTATTTTAAATCGCTTAAGTAAACCAATAACTACAACTCTTTGGCTAAAAAGTTCTCTGCTTTTTTGATCTCCTATGAGGGAGTTGAACATTTTTATGAAACTTTTGCATACCCCTATCAGCTAAAACTTGATAACATCGACTCTTTAAAAATCCTAAAGTCATGTCGTTTACCGTTAGCAAAGGAAGTACATATAATTTTCTTACTTTCTTTTGCTATAACTACTTGTGTCTTTATTGTATGTTTCTTTTTTTTCCTGAAAAAAATCTTTTCTGCTTTTATTTGCTCTCTCTATGGGAGTTTCTGTTCCGTCTACTACCAGAATCTCATATTGCATTTAATAGCTCTTTTTTTCCAGGCAATGCAAAATCTTGATGCTTTATCAGCGAATGCAGACACTTTCATAGCTTTATGGAAATAGGTACAGTAGTGTCATTAACAAACGATCTTCCATGCATTGTTTATTTGGTTTAGGAGTGCTAAATAAACCATACGCATCAAGTTAAGAGAATACGCCCAATATAGCAACTATTTAAGGTTTATTTGTTATATTTATTTTTTAAGAAATCTTGATCTAAAATAAGATAATTTTTTTTAAGAGTCTATAAATTACTAATTTTATCGTTTAATGTCTAAAATAATTTTTACTGCTTCTCTTCTTGTATCTTGTAAAAAGCACCTAATGTTTTAAGCTTAAGCATTAGGTGGAGGAGGGAAGAACTCTGTTTCTCCTCTTAGATATAAAATCTGTAAGAAAGATAAGAGTTCCCTCCTCAAAAGTATAGGCTGGACGGTATCGTAGAAAGACCTAAATGGCTCTAATTCTGTATCCACAAGGTTAGCCTTACTTTTCGTTTTAAATGGTAACGTATGGGGTTATATATGATCAACAACTTTCTTGGAATTGATGTATCAAAAGATCGCTTTGATGTTTTTCTTTCATTCATAAGTAAAAAAGAAAAGCGTGAAACTAGGAAAAGGAGCTTTAAGAACGATGATCTTGGGTTTCAAGGTCTGCTGAGTTTTCTACAAAAGCATAATGTGGAAGAAGTAAAGGCATGCATGTGGTTGTTATAGCGAAGCTTTGGCTGAATTTCTGCACAATGCTGGACATTTTGTTAGTGTTGTAAATCCTTATTGTATTAAATCTTATACAAGGAGTAAGCTCGTAAGACAAAAGAATGATCAGACTGATGCAGAAATTATTGCTGATTATTGCCAAAGACAGGAACCAACTCGTTGGACACCACCTTCTTCTGAAATGAAAAAATTAAAACATCTTTATCGTTGCTCAGTTGCGTTAAAAGAATTAGTAAATAACCACCTAGAAAAAAAAGAGAGACTGCCTAAAGAAGTTGTAAATGCTTGGGAAGACCTTGCAATGAATATAGCTCAAAAAATAGAAACAATAAAAAACTCCGTACGTGAACTATTAAAGCAACACAAAGAATTGTTGGAAAATTTTCAACTTCTATTGACTATTCCAGGAATAGGAGAGGAATCAGCAATAGCTATTTTAGCTGAAATCCCTGACATAAAAGCTTTTAGAGATGCCAGGCAATTGGCAGCATATACAGGAGTTATACCGAAAAATATAACATCAGGTTCATCTGTACATTCTAAACCAAGATTAAGTAAATCAGGTTCACAAACATTACGTAAGGCCCTTTTCTTTCCTGCCATAGTAGCCAAGAATCACAATCCTATCATTGTGAGTTTTTGCCAAAGACTAAAGAAGAAGGGTAAGCATAATATGGCAATTGTGGGAGCGTAAGCTACTCCATATCATTTTCGGTATCCTGACATCCAAAAGTGCTTTTGATCCAAATCATATCAAGAATTACAGAACTAGGATGTTGACTGTAGTTTAAAATCAAAAAATGCTTCCAATCCATTCAACATATTCACTAACTGTAATCTGTGTACTGTTACACAATCAGAAGTATTTTTTGATTTTATGATACAGCTTGAGTAATTTTTTTGTTGACTAGCAAGACGGTATCTTTCTTATGCCACTTTTCCTTAACTTGACGCCTATGATTAAATAAACTGTGTCAAGCCGAGAAGAAAAGTCCCTGAAGAAAAAAGGAATCAAAGAAGAGATGATAAACATATTGCACAAGATGATCAATCTGTCCATAGAAGTCCAATAGTTAAAAGGACAAATTTTTTTGCTAAAAAACTGGTTGAATCCACGAAAGCCAATAAAGAAGAGTTAAAAAAAGCAGCGGTTTCTTACGTAGAAAGTATAGAGCTATTAAAACAATATCAGAATGATGAAATAAGGCTAGGACTTCTTAGTTTAACTGATAATGAAAAAAGAAGTGTAATGGAGGAAACATTACGTAAGACTGATCCTATACCAGGTGATGAAGAATTTATTAAGGCTGTTATTGATAAAGCCGAGCAAGCACTAGAGCAGAAGTACTTAAGAAAGAACTGCCACGGGGAATATGACCAGGGATACCCTACAGAGAGGATGCAGTATGATTACGCAAGGGATGACGCAAAAATTACTATACCTGAATCTATAGGTTATATAAAACTACTTATTGATAATTTTTCTGTTCCATTACAAAGAAAAAAAAGAATTGCTAGTTACTCTTATGGAGCAAAACCCAAGTTTGGTAATGAGCAAATTATCTAAGGTAAAAGAAAAACTTGGAAATAGCGTAATTCTCAATAAAGAACAGTTTAATAAAATAGAATTACATGGATTATTAAATGATATAGACGAAGATAGAAAAGTAGATGAGTTGTTTAAAGAAATCAGTGGTCTAGATATAGAAAAGGTCTGGAGAGAGCAAAAAGAGTTCGTTCTTCTAAAACAAATATATATAGCAGCAACAACGTATGGTGAAAATAGCAGTGCTTGTCTACAAGGTACATGGAGCCAAATTATTGGTAGTATAAACGAAATTAGCTCCAAAATCGTGGCACAATATGATCAATATTTAAAAGAAGAACAAGAGCTAGAAGCACGAAAAGATGTTATTACAGAAGAAAATATTAAGCCATTTATGGAAGGTTTAGCTAATAAGCTAATTCAACATGTGGAACTTCATCCAGAATTAAAAAAAGCTCTTGGAGATTTTGTATTAGCTATAGCTATAGTAGATACTACTAAACCTGAAGAAATTACCTTTGAACAGCAAAAAATTCTAGCAGAGATAAATAAATACTTTAGCGAAAATATTAAGGGTGTTTTACAGAATTACAATAAAGACATACCAAGTAGAGGTGAATACGCTCTTGCTATCGAGGGATTGTCAGAGATAGAAGTAATGCAACGCTTTGCACAAGAGCTATTTAATCAGCAGGAGAATATCGCAAGAGAAACGGAAGCTCAAATTGATGGAGATGATAATAATGCTGCTCCACGAATTGAAAAGAAAATTATTGTAGCTGCTTCCACGCTAACAATAGCTTGAGTTGCTTTAGGTGTAGCTATTGCAGTTTACTTAGAAATGTTAGCAGTGGGAATAGCAGTTGGAGCTTGTTGTCTTGTTGCTGCTGCAATCATATGCTATTGTAATAGTCCTGCAAATTTACTTAAAGATAGCAATGCTGAAGTTGTAGTGAATCAAATAACAGTGGCAGAATTATAACTTAAGGTAAGGAGAAGCAGGAGGGTTGGCTTTATTACATGGCTACCTATGAAAGGCCAACTATGCAAGCAACTTACTGAAAATCTTATTTTTTTGTAATCAATTTATCCAATTTTAGTGGGAGTGTTGAATTTACTAACTTTTCATAAGTGAGATTAAAGAATTACAGAAGATTTAATAATTTATAGACTCTTCCAAAGAAATTATCTTTCTGTCAGCTTCTCTTATCGATGATAGTTCTAGTTCTTTATAGTCTACCAAACCGGTAGTTCTATTTGCTATTTTTTGACTCATGTCAAACCTCCATTTTTTATGTTAATTTATTACTTCTTTCTTGATTCTTTTATTAAAATATGTAATAGTTAAATTATATTGTCTTTTTAGTGGGAGGAGATTATGGGTGGTCGTATTACTTGTATTGGCATTGATGATTGGAGATATATATTTAATACGGTAGAAGGTGACAGTAGCTTAGATGAGCATAATGTAATCGATAAAATAAAGGAAAAATTAAAAGAAAAAAGTGGAGATGTATATAAAGAGTGGAAGAGATATAATTTTGATATAAATTATTCTTTCAATGTCGATGGTTATATAACTTTAGGTACCAAGTTGTTGACAGGAGCGGTTACAAATAGGAGTCTAAAAATATTGCGAGCTCTATCAGATAGAGGAGCTACTTTCGCTAATCCACCTTCTCTCGCGTGTCCAGAAAGAGAGGATTATGAGCAGATAGTAAAATTTCTAGCAGTATATGAATTTGAGCCCAAACTATCTGAAATAGTAGAACTGTCCTTTTTTTCAGTTGATTACTTTTGTATTACAAAACAGTCGGAATATTGGAATAGATGTCTAGATGAAGTAAAAAGAATGAAGGAAGAAAAGATTCATAATAATGTTACGTTTTACAATGTTTTGACAGGTGATAGTAATGAATTAGCATATAGTGCATGGAAGGGAGTTTTATTAAAAACATCAGAAGGTGACTATAAAAGTAAATTTCCTATATATAGTAATGATCTAAAGCATCAACTCAAAATAGGAAATCAGAGATTGGATGCTTTGCAGATAGCTGAGATAATTATAGGTAAGATATTTGCTAAACGTGTAGGGAAAGAAGGTCCGTTTAGTCGTAAGATCGCTGGATATTTAAGTAATGAAGATATAGAAAACTTAAGAAAAGCAACAATTCAAGTTCAAGAGCCAAATAATCCCTCTTCTACAATAAAGAATGAGTGTGGTGAAACTTCGAGATGTCTAGCTAAAGATGAAAATATAATACAGCCTTTAAAAGAGGCAGAAACTATAACTAGCAAAGCAATAAAAACTGGTGTTACTTTGGGTATTATAACTGCACTGACAATAGGTATTGGATGCAGTATTGCCGGCGTTGAGTTATCAATATTGGCTATAGCTGGCATAGCTGTAGCAGCTGCGTTAGTAATAGGAGTTATTGCTGGTGGTATTACATATTCAGTATCAAAGCCTAGTGATAAGCTAGATAAACCTGACTTAAAAGTATTTAACCAACAAGTACCTGAAAAAGTTTGATAACAAAAGCCCAAGCAGAAGATCTTTTACCTTCCTTTTGTATTTTTTTGTTAAAAGGTTATTCCGATGCTTATGATTTTTGGAGTATACTGACAGTAAAAGAAGGACTGTCAGGGCAGGCAATGGTGTCAACTTAAGAGCCTACCTTAGCAACTTCTTTGTTGAAATAAAATAGAAACAAAAGTGCTATTTCTTGCAGTTTTTAGGTAATTTAATGGTAAAAGTTTTAGAGAGAAATTTTATACACGATCGCTGATATTTTTCCTTAAGTTGACGCCATTGCCTGAACGGATACGGATTTTAAGTGATTAATTGGCCAATTTCGGCTAAATTTTTGTATGAACTAATTTGTTGAGCTTTGTTGCAACAACTTTACGTTTTTATTTTCATAATGCTGCTTTTATTTCAATTGTTCTCACAAATATATGTACTATTTTTATGCTTTTTAAAAAAAGTAAATAAATAAATTTTCGTTGATGCTAGAAAGCGTAGTGTTTTGTTAAATTAGAACGGGCTTTTAATATAGGTTAACAGCAGTTTTTAGTTATTCCCTTTGTTGGAGAATTTTGATGTAAATTGCGTTTCTAATATTGACAAAAACTTGAGTTAGTGATACCATCAATGACGAAGAAAATGTTACAGCACTGCTAAAGGAATTTATGCCTAGTTTTTATCACGTTAATGGTTCCTCTGAGTTTGACCACTATAAGGTATTAGAAGTGTCAGAGAATGCTACCTTCGAGGAGATAAAAGCAGCATATAGGAAATTATTACTAGAGAATCATCAGGACAAAATTTTGCAAAATCTGCCAGGTGAGGAAAGGAAGGAGTACTATAGGCTATCAAAAGAACTAAGATATGGAAAATCACTTTTAAGGTCAGAAAAAGAGCAGTGGGATTATTTTCAACAGAAACTCAAACGTAGCACAGAAATTTGTGATGCATACAAAGTATTAGGAGATCCAGAAAAAAGAAAGAAGTACGATACTGATAAAAGAGAAACAGGTGATATTCAGTCTGAGCTGCGTAAAGCTTTTCTAGATAAAAATTTAGAAAAGGTAAAAAATCTAATACTAAAAGTGGAGGATTTTGAAAAGTTTCTAATGCAATTTGTAAATATTCCTCAAGTTGGAAAAGTACGCTTGTTATACTGTTTTGTTTCAAATGCCTGTGAAGATTTCAAGTGGGTTGAATGTTTTAAAGTAGTTCTTGACAGGAAAGGTATAAAAATTGACTTTAATGTTGATATTGGTCCTCTTGGTACAGCTTTAAGTTATGCATGCAGATTGAATGAGGTACGTGTTGCAGAATTAATACTTAGGTATGTTGATAAAATTGATAATGAAGATGGACATACTCCTTTACATTGGGCCGCTAAAAATAATCATTTTAATATAGTAGAAACTCTATTGAGTAGGGGAGCAAATATTAATGTAGTAGATGAATTGAAAAGAACTCCTTTACATCTTGCTGCTATGGAGGGTCACAAAGATGTAGTAAAAATTCTGTTAAATCAAGGAGCAGGTGTTAATGCAGTAGATAGATTTAAAAAGACTCCTTTAATTTTGGCTGCTTACAAGGGCTGTACAGAGGTAGCAAAGGTTCTAATAGAAGCAGGAGCTGATGTTAGTATTCAAGACAATCAAGGTAATACTTTCATAAAGAAAACTCTAGTAGAGTTAGAAAAACTTTATCGTAAAGTTTTTCTTCATTATGGACAAACTTGTAGTTTTATGTACGCAGATTATTTTGATGCAACGCCTGTTATCTCAGCCGAAATTAGGGGGAAAATTGAGTGGTGTCGTTTGTTATTAAAGCAAGAGGCTAATATTGATAGTTATGAATTTAGCAGTATTTATAAGTGTATTATAAGTATTCTTGAAGATAAAAGTTCTGATAGAAAACTAATTGGTATAGGTGAGTTAATTGACTTATTACAAGAACACTATTATGAACTAAGTGATAGAAATAAAAGTATTCTTAAAGATAATTGTCCTGACGATTTTGAGATTTATGGAAAAATGGAGCAGATGCTATCTTGTAAATTTCCCACAATATACAGGGTTATTTTATTGTGTAATGAGCGTCCAGAAAATGTTTTAAATCTATTAAAAAATCGCGATAACAGAGACCGACTAAAGGAGGAGCTTAAAGCTTATCGAAAAAATTGTTCGTATGCACCGTTTCCTACATATGATTGGCTTAAAAATTATCTCCCTTTTAGAATAGAATGTAAAGAAAGAGAGATAAAACGTGAAATAGAACGTAAAGAAAGAGAGATAGAAGAAAATATTACGCGCGGTAAGTTTGCTGTTGTATCTTCTCAAAAAGAAGGAGAAGAAAGGAAAGATGAAGTTGTCTTCCGTGCTGATAATATGCTGTATAGTATTTTAACAAATATGGATAGTAATAATAATTCTTCAGGAAAAATAGAACATATAGTATATAGACAAGCTGATATATTCAAAAAAGAGTTAGAAAAATTTGACAAAAAGGACTTACAAAATATAGCAGTTGCATCTTTGATCCGTCAAAACATACCAGATGCAGAAAATAAGGATTTACAAAATATAGCAATTGCATCTTTGATCCGTCAAGACATACTAGATGCAGAAAATAATGCTAACGGTATGATCCTCTGGAGTGAACACAAAGGAAAGATTGTCCTAAGTGTTGTTGGGCTATGTATAGCTGGTGCTATTGCAGCCTGTGTGTTGGCGTATCCTGTAGCTGCACTAGCTTTAACAGTTTTAGCAGCAGCTATATTAATGGTCGCTGGTATTGTCAAAGCTTGTGAGAAATCAGAAGATCCAGGGACGAAAAAGTCAAATGTATCTGTTTCTATAGGCAGTGGAGAAGCAGCTCGTTCATTTTTTTGAGCTTTGTAGTATTATACAGCGCAAAACTTAAACAAGTCAACCCAATTCCGCCAACTACTGCTATGATATGCATTTTCAGGACATAGGATACAACGCTGCTTACTAATAACACTGTGCCAGCAACACCAGCCAGGATTGCTTGTCTTTGCCGTGTTAATGATTTTTCATCTGCAGCATCAAAACATGGTTCAGCGGGAGAGGGGCTTTCAGGAACATTAGGCTCTTACGCAATAATTTTGAAGCTCTGGGGTCGTTTCACATGCAAGTTAAGATTATCACTATTTTTATTATATAATTAAGCCTTTAGCACTAATTTCTCTCAATTTCTGGCACATCGATCTCCTGTTGCTTTTGTAAATTAAGATGCTAAGCCGAAAACCTTTTCATCTGCTCACTCCATAACATCGGTATTTTTCTCAAATCAACTAACTTCAAACCTCTTGGTTGTTTTCCACTCACTATGTCTTCTTTAATCTTTGGTGCTAAATAATTCAGCCCTAAAATTTGTTGTATTCGTCTTGTACCTATATTAATTTTTGCACTCAACTCTCCTATGCTTCCATATTTTCCTTCCTCTAATTGACGTTTCCACAAATGAGCTCTTACCACTGCTTTCAGTAGCGCATTATTTGTTTTCCCTTCTGGTTCGATTACTGTGCATTTGTTCCTTTCTTTTTTAACCACATTGGTATAAATGTCTTTTCTGACTCAGAATGCACTTCTATTCCATCTTCTTCTATCAATACTGTTCTTATTAGCTTTTTCATTACTTCTTTCTGCTTTCCAAAACTTAAATTTTTCCATTCTTCTGCTTTTTCTCCCCATTTTTCATATAAATCTTCTACTCTCTTCATCACTTCTTTTTCCACTTCTCCTGCTACTACTGTTCGATTTACTGATTCACAATTTTTTCCCCTTAAATGATTGTTGCATACGTAATATCGATATCTCTTATTCTCTTTTTTTGCATACGTCAGCGTCATATTTACATCACAGCTCTTACATTTAATTATTCCCCTAAGCAGTGCTTCCTCGTATTTCGCCTTTCTATATGGTTGATTCTTTATCAATTCCTGTGCTTTCTGCCATTTTTCTTCTTCTATTATCGCTTCATGCTTTCCCTCATACTCTTTTTCATAATGCCTGATTTTTCCCACATATATTGGATTTGTTATTATTCTTCTCACCGTTGCCTTTTTAAAGATATCAGACCTTGTTCGATATCCTTCTCTGTTTAACTCCCTTGCCAATTCTGCCATTGATTTTAGCTCCAAATATCTTTCAAATATATGCTTCACTGTTTTTGCTTCTTTCTCATTTATTACTAACTCTTTATCTTTTACATCATACCCAAATGGCAAAACTCCTCCCATCCATAATCCTTGCTCTTTTGATGTTGCTATTTTATTTTTTACCCTTTCTACGATCATCTCTCTTTCTAGTTGTGCTGCTCCTGATAACACTGTTTGTACGAACTTTCCCATTGGCGTATTATTGTCAAATATCTGCGTTACTGCTACAAAATTTACTCGGTGCCTTCTAAAAAATGATGTTACATCTATACTGTCTTTTGTTTCCCTTGATAACCTGTCTAATGTATATACTACTACACAATCTACTTCTCCTGCCTTTACATCTTCAAATAATTCCTTTATTGCTGGTCTTTCTAAATTTTTCCCTGAAAATCCGCCATCATCGTACCTTTTCGCCAATATTACCCAGCCTTCTCTGCTCTTTATGTACTTTTCACATGCTACTCGCTGCGCGTCCAAGCTATTAAACTTTTGTTCTAGTCCATCTTCATTTGATTTTCTTGTATATATCGCACACCTTACCTCTTTTAGCATTCTCTCTCCTCAATTTCCACTTTTATCACGCATGTGAATATGAGGAAGAGGCCGTTCTATGATTACTCATATTGGTTTCCTCTTCCTCTATTCCCAAACCCGGCGTGCACCTTTCGTTATGCACCGGGCTTTCCAATGTTTTATGCGCGTAGTCGGGGTAGCGTAGCTTAACCAAATCATGACGACCTACTTTAATATCTGCCATCAGCATGACATTCAACCACCGATACCTTGATCTGTTCTCCATTTTCTATAATGCACCCCATAAACTAGACCAAAAAAAAATGGTTAATCCGAGTAGGAAGGTAAAGGGGTAAAAGTATGGCAACAAAAAAATATGAACCAGAGTTAAAAGCAAAGATAGCTTTGGAAGCAATAAAAAATCAAAAAAGCACATCTGAGATATGTAGTGAATATAAAATACCATCAACAAATCTATATGATTGGCGTGATAGAGTATTGGCAAGGTTAAAAGACCTATTTGTTGAAGAAAGTGAAAGTGCGAGAAAACAAAGAATCTTAGCGCAAGAAATAGAAAGTTTACATAAAGTAATAGGAGAATTGACAGTGGAAAATAGTTATTTGAAAAAAAAATTACTGAAATAAGCAAAAAAGATAGAGTAAGGTTTATAGAAAAAGATTCTGATCTGTCAATTAGGAAACAGGCTGATTTATTGGGGATTTGCAGATCTAGCCTATATTATAGGCCTATAATTAATAACGAAAGTGAAGTAGCAAATTTGATTCAATTGGCTTCTGATTGCCGTTATGGATATCGTAAAATTACTGCTGAAATCATAGCGAGTGGAGTAGTAGTCAATCACAAAAAAATCTTAAGAATTATGAAAAAAATGAAGATTAGTGGGCTGTATTGTAGAAAAAGATGTAATACAAGTATTAAAGAAAAAAAGCATAAAATATATCCTTATTTACTCAAAGATTTGATTATTTGCAGAGTTAATCAGGTATGGGCTACTGATATAACATATATTATGGTAGAAGGTAAGTTTGTCTATTTTGTGGCAATAATGGACTTGTATAGTCGCTATATTATTGCTCATTCATTATCACCATATCTCGATGCTGGATTTTGCCTTTATACTCTCAAAGAAGCTCTAAAACAAGGTAAACCTGAGATTTTTAATAGTGATCAAGGGATGCAGTTTACTAGCTACAACTTTATTATGGAATTAGAGCGTGCTAATATCAAAATCAGTATGGACCATAAAGGACGTTGCTTCGACAATATATTTGTTGAGCGCTTATGGAGAACTTTAAAGCAAGAAGCTATATATTATTATAGACCAAATAGTATCAGAGATTTGAATCTTATAATAAATGATTTTGTTGCTTGGTATAACTATAGAAGGCGACATCAGACTCTACATTATAAAGTTCCTGCTGATCTTTATTATCATAAACAGTAAATGAATATGTTGATAAATACTTTAAATGTGTGTCGACGTATTTATCAACATATTCATTTTAAAAATCGGATCACTTTGAAAAAAATGGTCTAGACAAATGGGTGCACTATACCTGGATCAAAATTTTACTACGGACCAGCCCAATAAGGTATGGGTTTACTTGTATAAAAACCAAAGAAGGCTGGCTATATTGGGCAGCAATAATTGACTTATATTCACGTATGGTAGTTAATGAGTAGTTCAATGGATAAACAATTAATTATAGATGCTTTATTTATGGCTGTTAATAAACGCAAACCCGCCAAAGATCTACTGTTTCATAGTGATCAAGGTTTACCTCTAAAAATTATCAGTTTTTGCTGAACACAAAAAACATCATTTCCAGCATACAGGCTGTTGTTATGACAACTCTGTTATTGAAAAGCTCACTCAAACGGGAGCTTCTTATTGATGATACTTCGCAACACTCTGCTCAGCAAACTAGAACTGCTATATTTGAGTACATAGAAATTTTTATAACAAACAGCGTAGACATTCTACATTGCATTCCTGAGAAATTTGATTCATCATTTTCATAATAAAAATGCCTTAACTTCCTCTCTACTTTTTCTGGGTAAGGTCAGTCGATCGCAGTCCTGGCATCTTATCACCATTTAGCCAACTTAAAAATGCTCCTCCACCAGTTGAAATATACGTAAAATCTTTATCGGTAAGACCTGCAGCATTTACTGCAGATAGGCTATCTCCTCCTCCTATTATGCTGGTTAATTTTCCTTTGTGTGTCAAATTACTTACTACTCTCATCACCTCCACTGTACCATTTGCAAAAGCTGAATGTTCAAAAACACCAATAGGCCCATTCCATAGTAGAGTTTTACTGCTTGCTATTATACCGCTTATTGTGCTTAAAGTTTGAGGTCCGATATCTAAAATTATATCACCGTCCAAAACGGATTCGGTTTTTCTTAAAATGCTAGTGCTATAATCAGAGTTTACTGTAACTAGAACGTCCTCAGGCACAACTATTTTACAATTGTTTTCACTTGCTGTTTCAACGATATCATGCAAAAGGTCATCAACGCCATTTTGAAAAAAAGATTTGCCTATATTCACTTTATTAAATAACAAAAAATTATTAGCAATTGCCCCCCCCAGAATAAGGTAATCAACCTTTTCTGCTAGCTTTATAAGCATTTTTATTTTAGTTGATATTTTAGCTCCACCGACTATCGCAGTAATAGGCTTAGCGTCAAATGATATGGCTTGCTCAAGATATTTTAGCTCATCTTGCAAGCAAAATCCTGTATAAGAAGGTAAAAATTCTGTAATGCGTGAAATAGAAGCGTGAGCTCTGTGAGAGCAAGAAAATGCATCATTTACATATATATCTGCTAGAGATGCTAATTGTTTAGCAAAATTTGAGTCATTCTGCTCTTCTTCTTTATAAAACCTCAGATTCTCTAGTAATATTATATCTCCTCTACCCATCGCATTTATTGCTCTTTGTACTCTCTCACCAATACAATCATCAACAAATTCCACTTCTTTGCTTAGCAGCTGCGATAAAGTTTCAACTACGTTTTTTAGCGATAAGTTACTGTCTTTGGCTTTTGGACGCCCAAAATGTGAGATAATAATAACTTTTGCACCCGCATTTGCCAAATACTGAATGGTAGGTAGCGCTCTTAAAATACGAGTAGAATCACGAATTCTTTCATCTTTTATAGGAACATTGAAGTCAACCCTGAGCAGAACATTTTTATTGTGAAAATCACAACTCTCTATGCTAGGTACATTTATCATAAAATTAAGGAGCTATAAAATCACTATACAATAGTTTAATCCAAAGTAAAGGAAGGAAATTTGAATGCCAAATAAATTAATAAATAGGAAAATTACTACAAACCCTTTCAACTTTATTTTTTACTGCTCTTTCAATATCAGTGCTATTTCCATCAATTAATCCCTGAATTACTTCATTTATTAGATCAGCTATTTCTCTAAAATCTTCTGCCTCAAGTCCGCGCGTTGTCTCAGCAGCGGTACCAAAACGTAGCCCTGAAGTAATAGTTGGTTTCTCTGTGTCAAATGGTACGGAGTTTTTATTGCAGGTAATGCCAGCCCTTTCAAGGCTATCCACAACGTCTTTTCCGGTCAATTTTCGTGATCTTAAGTCAACTAGCACTATATGAGAGTCAGTGCCACCAGTTATAATGTCGAGACTATGCCCTTGCAGCGCTTGAGCTAGCACTTTTGCATTCTCCACAACTTTCTTACTATAAGTTTTAAACTCTGGCGCTAATGCTTCCTTAAACGCAACAGCTTTTGCAGCTATCACATGCATAAGTGGTCCACCTTGCAATCCTGGAAAAACTACAGACCGAATTTTTTTATGTAATGCTTCATCATTTGTCATTACCACTCCGCCACGAGGACCTCGTAGAGTTTTATGAGTTGTAGAAGTCATAACATGCGCATGTTCAGCAGGAGACGGATATTCGTCAGCCGCAATAAGTCCCGCATAATGGGCAATATCTGCAAGCAAGTACGCACCAACTTTATTCGCAATTTCGCGAAAGCGCTCGAAATCTATCTTTCTTGGATAAGCAGAAGCACCAGCAATGATTAGCTTCGGTTTATGCTCCAGCGCTAGCTTTTCTACCTCGTCCATATCGAGTAGATAAGTATCTCTATTAACTGTATACTGAATCGACTTAAACCACTTACCAGAAAGGTTTGGTGCTGCACCGTGAGTTAAATGTCCACCACAGTTCAGTGACAATCCAAGTATTGTATCACCTGGAGTAAGCAGTGAAGCAAACACTGCTTGATTTGCCTGAGAACCAGAATGAGGTTGAACATTCGCAAATTTAACACCAAACAGCTTACAAAGCCTTTCTATAGCTAGACTTTCAATTTCATCCACATACTCACAACCACAATAATATCTCTTACCAGGGTAACCTTCTGCGTATTTATTAGTCAGAAAAGAACCTTGTGCTTCCATTACTGCTTTACTTGCAAAATTTTCCGATGCAATCAGTTGCAACTGCGATTTTTGGCGTTGCAGCTCTTTTTCTATAGATTGATAAATTTCATTATCAAAAGACTTTAGACTACTTTCAGAGTCATAAATCCTTTCTGAAACACTTGTCATAAGCCCTTTTCCTTAACCACATAAATCCAAAAACAGCCAAAAGCAGGCATACAGGAATAACTGATATTGCTTTGACTAGCAACTCAGTACCATACACAGGATTTCCTTGTATTACCATCCCATCCCAACACAAGTCTACTATCTTTGCAATTCCAGTATGAAAAAAATAGCCAAAAACCATAACTATCATATTTGATATAGCCGTAGCTAAGCCTACCAAGTTATTATTTACATAACTTATTGCCTTGTAAATAGTAATTACCTGATACCCAGATGCAAAGCCGATAACAAGAAGTGTAGGTAGTGCAATATATAAACCGCCAACTTGTGTAAAAAGCAAGAGGAAGCTAGCGATCATTGCAAAAGAACACGCAATAATCACCTCGTAATGTTTGTCTGGATACTTCTCCAGTAAATAAGCTAAAAAGAATGATCCCGCTCCCATTCCTATAAACATAAGAGAGGAAAGCAAAGATGCCAGATCTCCAGTCATTTGATATGCTTCACATAAGAACGCCTTTGCCCAACCATCAGCAAAACCTTCTAGTGGTCCAACCATTAAGCCACCAAAAAAGCTGATTAGAATGATATGTTTATTGAAAAGTACAGTTTTTAAATCTTGAAGTATGTTGTCATTTCTACTCTCCTCTATGTTACTATTTGGCGTTATTAAGAATAAAAGTAGGGCAAGCAAGCAACCAAACGCTGAGAAAGTGTATATAACATAGTTCCAACCAAATTTATTGAGCAAGAAATCTAGAGGTAATCCACCATAAATTGCTCCCAGTAACCCTATTATTATGGATAAGCTAACCATCCTTGCTGATTTTTCTTGTGAAAAATACATGCTTGCAACTTTGAAGAGCCCAATTGCTGAAGCAGATGATCCAATTCCAACAATCATTCTACCAAGTATTGAGTAATACCACTGATCAAAGCATATCAGCGGCAACGTCCCAGCAAACGTTAAAACAATACATGCAGGCAAAACAAACTTTGGCCCAAATCTATCAAGCGCAAGACCAACAGGTATATGAGCAAGCGTATAGCCTATATAATACAGCCCACCAAATTGACCAACATCTGCAATACTTATGTTAAATTTTGTTATCAATCCAGGCGCAATTATGTTTGGAATTATGCGTAATATATATTGGTATGCATAAAATAGCGATGCTAATAACCAGATTAAAAAATTCCTCTGCAACATGAATCTCAGCTAAAATTTAGGATTATAGATACTTTAGTTATAAAAAGCAATACTATATTAATCATCTAAATCTGCCTAGCTCTTTTTACAGCTCATAACTTTAAGTAACCAAAAGCCTATCATTCCTATTAGTAGGCATATAGGTATTATTAACATAGATTTAACCATTACATCAGCTCCATAAAATGGCTTTCCATCGATAATTTCACCGTTCCAATAAAAATTCATTATATTTGCAATAATGACGTGAAAAAAATAACCAAAACTCATAACTATGGAATTAACTACAGACCCTGCACTTGCTACTGCATCGTTTTTTACACAACTTACAATTTTAGCAGTAAAAGCAATTTGGTATGCAGAAGCAAGGCCAATAATGAATAGTAACATACATGCCAAGAGTTCACTAATATTGCATATAAAAAGTAATAAGAACACAATTATCATGGCCATAGCACAAGAAATTATTATTTCATAGTGCTTGGTTGGATTTTTTGCTAATATGTAAGGAAGTAATAAATGCCCAAAGCCAAAGCCTATTAGTATCCATTTTGAAATGCTATATGCAATGTGTCTATCTATAGCGTACATCTCATGCAAGAACGTTGCGGACCACGCATCTGCAAAGCCTTCTAATGGTCCAACCATAAAACCGCCAAACAAACTTATCAATAAAATATCTTTATTAAATATAACTTTGCTTAAATTTTTAATATTCAATTCTTCGTCTGAGGTACCAACCTTAGGTATAGATATAAAGGTAGTTAAAGCAAGCAATAATCCAAGCATTATACACATAGTAAATACATAATCCCACCCAAACTTATCAAGTAAGACATGTAATGGTTTGGTGGCAAATACACCACCTAAAATGCCAATAATAACCGATATGCTGAACATCATGGCGAATTTTTCTCTATGGTAATAGATTCTTATTATTTTAAAGAGTCCAAGTACTGAAGCAGAGGATCCAATACCAGTAATTATTCTCCCAATAATAAAATAACTCCAATCGTTAGAACTGACTAAAGGTAAAGCACCTAAAGATGTTAATGTAATACAAATCGGTATAACAACTTTAGAACCAAATCTATCTAAAAGAATACCTACAGGAATATGCGCTAACACATAACCTACATAATATAGTCCACAAAATTGTCCTATTTCTGTTATTCCTATATTAAACCTCACTACCAATTCAGGAACTACAACATTTGGAATTACACGCAATATGTATTGATATGCATAGAACAGCGATGCTAATAACCATATTAAAAAATTCCTCTGTAGCATCAATTTTACCTCAAGCTTCGGATTATAGGCACCTTAGTTATGAAAACCATCAAAAACCTACCCATGAAACAGATTTAGTACATCAATTTTTTAAATTTGGCAAGCTCTTCTTGCAGCTTATAATTTTAAGCGACAAGAAGCCTATCATCCCTATCAATAAGCATACAGGTATTATTGACATAGATTTAATCATTACATTAGCTCCATAAAATGGAATTTCATCAACCATTTTATCATCCCAATAAAAATTCATTATGCCTGCAATAACGGTATGAAAAAAATAACCAAAACTCATAACTATAGCATTACTTATGGACCCTGCGCTTGCTACTGAATCATTTTTTACACAAGACACAACTTTATCAGTCAAAGCAACTTGATACGCACAAGCAAAACCGATAATGAACAGCAATATACATGCTAACAGTGGATTAACATCGCACATAAACAGCAATAAGAACATAATTATCATAGCCATGGCACAAAAAATTATTATTTCATAGTGCCTATCTGGATACCTTGCTAATACATGAGGAAGTAATAAAACTCCAAGACTAAAGCCTATTAGTATCCATTTTGAAATGCTATGTGCAACGTGTCTATCTATAGCATACATCTCATAGAAGAATGTTGTGGACCACGCATCTGCAAAGCCTTCTAATGGTCCAATCATAAAACCACCAAACAAACTTACCAATAAAACATTCTTATTGAATATAATCTTGCTTAAATTTTTAATATCTACTCTATCTGAAGTATCAGCTTTAGGTATAGATATAAAAGTAGTTAAAGCAAGCAATAGTCCAAGTGTTATAAATGCAATAAGCACATAATCCCATCCAAATTTATCAAATAAGATATGTAATGGTTTAGTGGCAAATATACCACCCGAAATGCCAATAATGGCTGATATACTAAACATTACGGCAAACTTTTCTCTGCAGTAATAGATACTTATCACTTTAAAAAGTCCAAGTACTGAAGCAGAGGATCCAATACCAGTAATTATTCTTCCAACAACAGAACAACTCCAATTGTCGGAAACAACCAAAGGCAAAGCACCTAAAGATGTTAATGCTATGCAAATTGGTACAACAACTTTAGAACCAAACCTATCCAACAAAATACCCACAGGAATATGTGCTAACACATAACCTATATAGTATAGTCCACAAAATTGTCCTATCTCTGTTGTTCCTATATTAAACCTTACCATCAACTCAGGAACTACAACATTTGGAATTACACGCAATATGTATTGGTATGTATAGAACAGCGATGCTAGCAACCATATGAAAAAATTTCTCTGCAATGCTAGTCTTACCTCAAAGCTGGAATTATAGGTATTTTATCAGCAAGAAGCAACTCTCTTTTAAATGTCTACTCTAATCTGAGGATATTTTTTAAAAGAGACCTTTTATTTTATTCATAATCTCTTTCAGCATATCTATAACTGGTTCATGAATAAGGTATATGAAAAAAATTACACCACAAATGATAAGGATGTTTATGATTTTACCTTTATTCATCTTTACCTTAAGTTTTATTTTTGTTACAAAGTCCATTTTATTTACACTTTTATTCCCTCGTGACAGTGATTATATCTTGAATAATATAATTTTCAATGAAATTCAGTATCAGAAACGCTGCAGTTAACTAAATATTAACCTTCTCGTGTGTAAAATAATATAAAAGCAAGGTGAGTGAATGAACATAAACACAGCAGACAACACACTAGAAAACTACATAACAAAATACATTGAGCAAACATTTGCAGCACACACAGGCAATAGATACGACAAGCTGTACAGAGAACTTTTAAGCAGCGTAGAAGAAATAATAAAACTTACTGTAAACGAAGCAAAACAATATGATAAAAGCCTAGAAGAACTACATAACAATTCAAGATTTCACGATAAGAAATTTATTCAAGCTGTTGCTAAACACCAGGTGTTAGAATTTCTAAATATTCATCCAAAGAAGAAAGAGAGCGTTGCAGAATTTAACAATGAACATCACATCAACGAAAGCGATTTAAAAATTTTAAAGGAAGGAAAAGGTTTAGTGAATAAAATAAACGATATTAACTTAACTCAACAAAATGAGAAAAATGAAATATTGAACATTAGAAAGGTACTTGCCAAATCAATAGGAATGCCCTCTTCGAGAACCGAAAAATCCAAGGCAACTCTAGTAGAAAGTCCTGAGATGGTAAAATAGACAACTTTGTAGACAGCTTATTCATATACCTAACTTTTATTTAGTAAACACCTTCAAGCCCACAATACCCAGTATTACCAAAGTAAGAGAAAGCAAGCGTCCAAAACTTACTGGGTCATTAAAAAACATTATTCCTATTATTGCTGCACCTATAGAGCCTATACCAGTCCAAACTGCATAAGATGTACCAAGAGGAATAGACTTCATTGCTAATGACAGCCAGTAAAGACTCACAGAACCGCTAACTAAAATAATTACTACAGGTATAATACGAGTAAAGCCATTGCTATATTTTAGTGCTGTGGTCCATATTATCTCAACCAAACCAGCTAATAGTAAATACACCCACGCCATAAATTAACTCTATCTCACTGATATATTATACATAAGAATATTAAAAAGTTAACTTAGCATTTCACATGCTTTAGTAATGCTATTACATCCAATTTCTAATTGTTCCTGAGAGGTTGCATAAGAAATTCTGATAAAATTTTCTAGACCAAATGCAATTCCTGGAACAACAGCAACTAAATGGTCTTCCAACAAATATTCAGCAAAATCAAGATCATTACTTATTACTTTACCACTTTTTGTGCTCTTACCCAATAAACCTTCACATGAAACAAACAAATAGAATGCACCTTGTGGAATAGATGCTGACAATCCTGGAGCAGAATTTAGCTTTTTTACCACAAAATCTCTACGATCTTTAAAAATTTTTGTTCTTTCTTTCAAAAAACTATGATCACCGTTTAATGCTTCAACTGCTGCTGCTTGTGCTATCGAGTTTGGGTTAGAAGTGCTTTGAGACTGTAATGTAGAGATAGCATTTATCACATCACTCCTACCTGCAATATACCCTATTCTCCATCCTGTCATTGCATAGGCTTTTGATACTCCATTGACCACAAAAACTCTATCATAAAGCTCTGGTTCAACCTGAGCAATGGTAAAAAACTTTTCGTCGTATACTATGTGCTCATAAATATCATCTGTAACAACATTCACATGTGGATGTTTAAGCAATACTTGCGCTATGCTTTTCAATTCATCATATGCATAGACAATTCCTGCCGGATTATTTGGTGAGTTGAGAATTAACCATTTAGTTTTCTTAGTTATCTTGCTCTTCCAGTAATTCTGGTGTCAGCTTAAAGTTTTGCTTGCACTCTACAATAATTGGCAGACCACCAAAAAGGCTTACCATATCAACATATGAAACCCAATAAGGAGCTGGAATTATAGCTTCATCACCAGAGTTAATTGTTGCCATAAACAAGTTGAATAGCACCTGCTTAGCGCCAGCGCCGACACAGATTTGGTTCAGTGTATATTCTAGATTGTTATCTCTTTTTAACTTATTGATTATTGCGTTTTTAAGCTCACGCGTTCCATCAACAGCAGTATATTTAGTTTTGCCTTCATTTATCGCTTGAATAGCTACCTTTTTTACATGGTCTGGAGTGTCAAAATCCGGCTCTCCTGCAGCTAAAACGCAAATTTTCTTTCCTTCGCTTTTTAATCTATTTGCCTTATCGGTCACAGCGATTGTAGGTGATGGTTTTATTAGAGACATCCTTCTTGCAAGGTCCGACATAATCTCACTAAAGTTAAATAAAAATGATAAACTCTACACAACAAAAAAGCTAGAAATTTTATTATTTTGTACAAGGTTTGACATTTTTTAAGTACTTTTAAATTGATTTAGTATAAGTATTAAGAAATTTACCAAGTAAAAAAAGGCAAAAGAAGCCCCAAAGTAGCTCACTCTTTATTTTAAAATTTGACGTTGGGTGATGTCTTAAACGCTTTATAAGCCCGTTAGGCTTTATTGCATATCTAGTGAAGTTTTTTCCTGAACAAATAATTTCATGTTACTATTTCGAACTCAGCCATACCAAAAATTTGTTCATTAAGTAGCATTTAATAAGTAGTTCCTTCTCCCTATTTATCTCAGATTTATTTTTTAAACTAAACCCAAATGTCTCTTTTAACCTATAAAAAAAGCATTCAGTATAGACCATATTTTACTTCCTCTTCCATCTTTCTTTACCTTTTTCATAGCTTTCACATGATTTTATTACACTAATGTTGCTATTTCTCTCTGATAGCTTTCTCATAGACTCTTGCGTGTTTTCTTGCAGCTTGCATTGTTTATATATACTTACCATATCATAAGCTGAAGAACAGGTAAAATATTTTGTTTATTGCCTATTTTATTCAACATTAGGCATGCCGGTAGCTGTACATGCATATCACTTTTTTACTGTTTATGTTTAAAATAACATGTGACTTTCTATATATTTTCTTACATTCTCCTTATTATGGTTATAGCTATAATACTAATTCTAGTGCTATCTATTGCAATTTCAATATTATTTTTATCAACTCTGCAGTCATTGATTTTTATGTTAAGCTTTTTAAATCTTCTAGAAGCTTGTGTATAGCTGATGACCTTGAGATCTTTACCCATTTATAACCTTTTATAAAACCAACTGCTTGCAATTCTAAAAAGATATGTGTATCAAAACCACAACTTTATCACTATAGATGTACCTGCCACTTTTGGATTATTCTCATACCAGTTTCCAATCGCTTCATTAATGAAACGAAAAATATTTCCCCTAGAAACTTGTTATATTCAATTCAGTTGCTGACTTTCATTCTTTGTGGTATAAGCTGTATTTATTTGATAGATATTTACTCTATAACAGAATCACTGCTGAATCTTTTTCTCCTATGCAACAAAGCCTGCCCGGGTGGCGGAATTGGTAGACGCGCTAGCTTCAGGTGCTAGTAACTTTTCAAGTTGTGGAAGTTCAAGTCTTCTCTCGGGCACTCTATACTGATTCTTGAGTTAATTAATGCTATAACATATTTACTACACTTAAGTTTATGAATTGTAAGGAAAAGAAGCTTGTTTACAGAAAGAAAATACGAACTCATTTAAAACGCTTAGTTACTGCACTATCTACTGCTTCTTTGATTGGGTACATAGCAGCATTAGCTTTGAACATTTCTGTCTTAAGTCTATATTTTAGTATTGCCAGCACCATACTAAGTGCACTTTCGCTTGCCTTAAATATATGGTCATTAACTGATCATTTTAGGCGGCACGATCTTAATAAGCAACCCGATACTCCTCGGCAAAAGAAATTAACGAAGATCTGTCTTGATATCGCACCTAGCATTTCATTTTTAATAGGAGGAATTACATTTATATTGCCTCTCGAATCTCCTATTATTCCTCTTATTTCTATTGCTTTTTTTATTCTAGGCTATATCTTTATGGCAACCAATCTTGTTCGAACTATGATTAATCAGCCGCAAATAGATGAAAATAATAATTTCAAAGCTAGCGATCATTCTAACGTTCAATCTGCAATAGTTGGAGCTTGATTATCATTATTAATAAATTAACTTACTTGATTTATATAACAATATTGGTTATTATATTAATAGATTATTAATATAATATGGTAGCATTATGATAGATTTTATAAACTTTTCCAACGACTATTCAGAGTTTTCTGAGGAAAATATTAGTTCAGCTGAGCTTAATTACGCAGATTATAGTACATACATAACTGAGCATAATGAACTGAGTTTTCCTGATGAATACTTAAGCTTTTTTGAGAAAGACGCAAGGTATATAGTGTCTATGCTTGATGAGAATGATCAAAAATCTACAGATGACTCGTATACAGTAGTTGAACACAATGAAAACAGTTTGGTATTGAAGAACACATTAGAAACAGAGTATGGAACTGTATACAGATACATAATGCTCAATCTGAAAATTTCAATAATGGAAGAGATGACGGAAGTGAGTAGCGAATGTGAATGTCTTATAAATGGCCTCTATGAAATGGATAAGATAATTTTGTCTTCAGACAAAAAAGAATTAACATTCATACTCAAAACTAGAAACAGTTTACAAAAAGTAATGAAAGTTAGAAAATTTTAAACTAATATGGGGTACTAATACCAATGCCCATTAAGGAGAGAGCGGATAGACAATAAAGAGAAAAAAAAGTCCATACTGAAACAAGTAAAATAGCGGGGTAAAATAGGATTAAGATCAAAACTATTAGATGAACAAGTGGTGGAATCGGCAAGAAAAATGCTGAAAAAAGTAAGAAACAATGCATAAAAAAACTAAATGCTGTAATTGCTAGCAAAAAAGCATAGCATAACGGCTGTAGCAAAGATATGCTGCATTTCAAGAAACGCAGTAACTTCATGACTTAAAATTTGGAAGAGAAGAAAAACTATTTGCTCCTGCTCAATGCTGTAAAAAAACTAGATTGAATCATAGCCAACTTGAGCAAGTTGAAGTATGGATAGAAGAAAATCCTAATATTACTATTAAAGAAATGAGAATAAAGATTCAGAAAAAATTTGGTCTGAATGTCAGTAAGTCTACAGTGCACCGTAATATATGAAATTTTCATATATTACACCAACACAATGTACAAGATAAAAGAAAACAAGAGGAATTCAAAAAAAAATCTCAATGAAGTTATTGGCAAGTATCTTGGAAAAGAGCTGTTTTTCTTTGATGAATCGCGGTTTGGCACACATTCAAAAGTCGGACGTGGTTGGTTTAAAAAGGGCATCAGGACAAAGGTTAAAATAAAATTAGGTAGACAAAATTTTTATCTCTACAGTGCAGTTAATCCTAAAAATGGAGAGAACTCTAGCTTATTTGCACCGAATGTCAACACTGAATGTATTTCTTAAGCAGATGTCCCAATATTTAGGAACAAGAGAGGCTTTTTTAGTTATGGATTGTGCTAGTTGGCATAAGTCAAAAAATTTAAAGGTGCCTAAAAATATTGAGATTATGTACCTATCACCATACTCGCCTGCAGTTGCAAGACTTTGGTTATATATAAAACAGAACATTTTGCGTAATAAAATATACGATACAATTACTCTCCTTGAGTTTACTTTGTGTAAATTTGTTGCTTCCCTTGCCCACTCTACAATTAAACAACTCTGCTATGTCTCCTATTTGTCCTCCTCATAATGAGAATTGGTATAAGTATTACATGTGTGTGCCAGAATAACAGAAGACTTGCTGTAAATCAAAAGATATAAGAAGAAGGTAAGGAGTAATGCAATGGCTTTACTGCATAGCTAGTTAGAGGGAGGATAAATGGAAGGAAAATCTTATAAAGCGAGTTCAAAAGTAGGCATAACGATGTCAGTGAATTAAATAACATTTAATGGGAAGTTCTTGCGCACAATTTATTTCAGCTAAAACTGAACCCAAATGTCTTTTTACTCTGACCCTACTGCAACCTTTTTATACATTCGTCTTTGCCGAGAATTATCATAATATCAATGATTCCAGGCGCATCCATTACCCCTGTTATAGGTGCACGTAATGAGTGGTATATATCGCTCATTTTCATATTATGTAATTTCGAAAATTCCTTGATCTGAGCAGATAAAAAATTCTTATTCCAATCTTCATCACCTATACTCGAAAGAAATGATGCAAGTAACTTAATTATATCTAGGTTAGATTTGACAATTTGCTGAGCTTCTTCACTCAAATCAACTTGAATATAAAACTTTGCTAAATCCAGCAGTTCGGTTAGATAGTTTGCTCTTTTCTTTAGCTCTGTTAGTCCCTGTAATAAATAATTCTTTTTCTTATCAGTCAAAAACACATTACCACCTGTCATCCAAGTAGCTGACACTGGTTTTGTCTTTCTGGTCACGTGCTGGAATGACATCAAGGACTGGGTTAAAGAAAGATCTTTTGCATTACTCTCGAACATTGGAACAATAATACTTAAAATATCTTCATTGCTCATATTGTTAATATAATGGTTATTCAAATGTTCTAGTTTTTTAAAATCAAGCCGTGCAGGTGAACGACCGATATTTTCCAAATTAAACCACTCTATTGCTTGATCATCGCTAATAATTTCATCATTACCATGACTCCAACCAAGTCTAAGCAGGTAGTTACGCATTGCTTCTGGCAATATTCCCATCTTTTCATAATCGCAAACACTTGTATCACCATGTCTTTTGGATAGCTTATTCCCGTCTTCTCCATGAATAAGCGGTACGTGTGCAAAGCGTGGAACATCAAAATCAAGAGCCTGGTATATTAGTAATTGTTTAAAGGTATTAGTGAGGTGATCAGAGCCACGTATAATATCAGTTATTCCGGCACCATGGTCATCAATCACCACAGCAAAAATATATGTCGGAGTGTTATCAGAACGTAAGATGATTATGTCATCAAGTTGATCGCTATTTATTTTAACTTGGCCGTATATTTTATCGTCAATGACAATATCTTCT
Organism: Wolbachia endosymbiont of Armadillidium vulgare str. wVulC; assembly: GCF_001027565.1. NCBI lineage: Bacteria > Pseudomonadati > Pseudomonadota > Alphaproteobacteria > Rickettsiales > Anaplasmataceae > Wolbachia > Wolbachia endosymbiont of Armadillidium vulgare. Next base: position 163,930 of record NZ_ALWU01000010.1, read on the forward strand.
GAGTCTGGCACTTTGAAACGGATAACAGGCTTCAAGCTTGATGTCGAATGAGTACATTTATGCTTATATATCTTTCCTTCTTCTCTTGCTCTTGCCTTCTTTTCTGCAACTTCATCTTCAGGGCAATAACAGTGATACGCTTTACCTTTCTCAACTAAAAGATTTGCAACTTCAATGTGTCTATCTATTCTTTTTGATTGGTATATTATTTCTCCATCATAGCTTATTCCAAGCCATTTTAGCCCATCTGTTATTGCATCAATTGCTTCTTGTGTTGAACGTTTTCTATCGGTATCTTCAATCCTTAGCAAAAATTTTCCGCCATGACGTTTCGCATAGAGCCAATTAAATAAAGCTGTGCGAACTCCTCCAATATGCAAGAATCCTGTTGGCGATGGAGCGAATCTAGTGACTACATCTGGCATATTTGTCTATTGTGATAACGTAACCGATGATAACTAAAATTTGCACTTGCAACAACGTGGAACTATAGTAAATTTGAAAGATCAATTTACATTTATTTTTAACAAACTACATTGTATAATTTAATATTAGTGAATGCAGTGAGGTGTATATATGGATAATTTATTTGAAATTGCAAGAGGAGTTGTAACAAAAGAGGATGAAAATAAATTTATTGAAGCTTGCAAGAAAGGAGTTGCTTGTGTAGCTAAGCATAGAATTGATGAAAATGGAAACCCATTTCATATAGCAGCAAGTAAAGGAATTCTGTTACCTGCGTTAAAAGAGATTATAGAGTATTTAGAAGAAGATACTGAGAGCAGAGTCAAGAAAGCAAAAGAAGCTAAAGATCGGGAGAAAGTAAAAAGCTTAAAAAAGGAACTTGAGAACAATAAGAAATATATTAAGGAAGCACTCCTCGATAAAAGCTATATTAAGGATGACGGGAAGAAGGCAGTATCACCCCTTTATTTCTTGGACCCTGCAGAGCGGAAGGAAGTTAAGCAAATTGCAGATATAAAATGTGGCTTTATATGTAATAAGAAGTTTCATATATGCTTATATATAGTAGGAGCTATAGTGTGTGCTACCGCTATGTGTGTATCTTTGTATCTTCTATTTTTGGTTTCTCAGTCTCTTGCATTGGCTTCAATAGCGACAATAGCTTCTGGAGGGTCTTCATATCTGTTATTTAAGGCATGTAACGAGGTATATGGCTTGCATAACGAAAGTACTATAGTGACAGATCCTGATGTTATGCAACTTTTAGAGGGTGGTTTAACTCCAGTATGAAGTACTTGCAGGCAATAATTTACTTTCTTAACTGAAGAAAGTATACTGATAAGATGATAAAAAAGAAGTATAGTAAGATTTTAATAGCAAACAGAGGAGAAATTGCCTGCAGGATTATCAGAACTGCTCGTAGGATGGGTATATCTTGTGTATGCGTATATTCGGATGCAGATGTAAATTCTGTGCATGTAAGACAAGCAGATGAGTCAAGATATATCGGCCCTTCGCCATCTTGCCTCAGTTATTTAAACATTGAAAAAATATGCGAGGTAGCAGTTGAAACAGGTGCGCAGGCAGTTCATCCTGGCTATGGTTTTTTAGCAGAAAATCCAGATTTTCCACGTGCTCTTCAAAAACATAATATAGACTTCATCGGTCCCAGTGCAGAAACAATAGAAGTTACAGCCAACAAAATAACAGCGAAAGAAGCGGCAAGAAAAGCTGGAGTGAATGTAGTACCAGGATGTATGGGTAAAATCGAAGATGCTGCTCACGCAGCTCAAGTTGCTGAAGAGATTGGCTTTCCCGTTATGCTTAAAGCTGCATCAGGCGGTGGTGGCAAAGGAATGCGAATTGTAAATTCCAAAAAAGAAATTGAACTAGCATTCACATCAGCAACAAATGAAGCAGAGAAAAGTTTTAAAGATGGCAGTATCTTTATAGAGAAATATATAGGGTTACCAAGACATATTGAAATACAAATCATAGCGGATAAATATGGCAATATAGTGTGTCTTGGAGAGAGAGAATGCTCGATACAAAGGAATAACCAGAAAATAATGGAAGAAACGCCAAGTCCATTCATTAGTGAAGAAGTAAGACAAAAAATGTATGCTCAATGTGTCTCCCTTGCAAAACAAGTTGGCTATTTTTCAGCAGGTACTGTTGAGTTTGTTGTTGATAAAGACCAAAACTTCTATTTTCTTGAGGTAAATACGAGATTGCAAGTTGAGCATCCAGTAACAGAATTTGTCACTGGAATAGATATAGTGGAAGAGATGATCAGAATTTCTTGCGGAGAAAAATTAAGATTTGGTCAGAATGATATTAAACTTATTGGCTCTGCAATAGAAAGCAGAATTTGTGCTGAAGATCCATCAAAGAGATTTTTTCCTTCCAGCGGAAGAATCAAATATTACGACAAACCAGATGAAAATGGTCATGTAAGAATAGATGATGGAGTAGCTAGCGGTTCAGAAATCAGCATGTTCTACGACTCAATGATTGCAAAAATTATAACCTATGGAAAAGATAGAATAGAAGCGATCAGTAGAATGCAAAAAGCATTGTCTGAATGCTATATAAAAGGAGTAACAAATAATATAGAATTTCTAGAATCCATCTTCCATCATCCAAACTTTATTGCAGCAAAACTCCACACAAGATTCATTCCAGACCATTATCCCAGTGGGTTTCAAGACGATTTTATTACAGAGGAATATATTAAAATATTTATTTTTGCTGCACTGTATGTTCATTTAGAAAATGAGGTAAGGTATCACAATAAGTCAGTGGATGAAACATCAGATTCGATGTCATTCCAGCGCGTGACGCTGGAATCTAAAAAAAAGAAAGAGTGGTCAAGCACTAGGATGACATTTTATGGCATTGAAACGACAGGTGACCGTGCAAGAGATTTATTCATAGTGAATATAAATGACAATGAGTACTCCATAAATGCAAAATACCAAGATAATACATTAACAACAGTATATAATCACAATAAATACTCCGTGGTGGGTAAGTGGAAATCAAGTTATAGATTGCTATATATCACAATTAATTATGATACCAATATAGCACTTAAAATAGAAAGGCAAGGCAGCAAGTACTTCATAAGACATGCGGGTATGAAAGCTGAATGTTGTGTATTGAAACCTCACATAGCTGAACTAAGCAAATTAATGCTAAACAATGAAACAGAAGGGATTTCAGCAGATGCCATAAAATCCCCAATATCTGGTTTATTAGTTAAATTACACGTAAATATAGGGGATCAGGTAGAAATAGGACAACCTCTATTTGTTGTAGAGGCAATGAAAATGGAAAATATCATATGTGCTGAATCAGAAATGGTGATAAAAAATATCCCTGTTAAAGAAGGAAAAAATGTACAGGCTGGTGATTTGGTATTAGATCTGCTTTCTTAAATAACACAAGCAGTATAAACCTGATCCAAATAAGATAAACGAAAACATTTGATGGGCTATAGCAATTGATATTGGTATATGCAGCAACAAAGTGACTACTCCTAAAATTACCTGAATGATGACGGAGAGCAGCATAATATATGCTGGTTTTACATTGGCATTTTTTATTGTAAATACTACTGTCAGAACTAATATCAGCAATGCCAGTACTCTATGCACAAATTGCACCGTTGCTCTGTTTTCAAAAATATTGAGCCATGTAGGTTGTAAGTAAAATAAATCTTCTGGAATAATGTGTCCATCCATTAGTGGAAATGTATTGTAAATTAAGCCAGCATTTAATCCCGCAACAAATGCACCGAAGATTATTTGTACTACGATTAGAATAAGAGTAAGTATTGTGTAATATATACTACTGTTAATGGATTGAAATTCTGTCATCCCAATGCGTGACACTGGAATCCATTTAAAAAATTTAAGAAAAGCATAAATTCCAGTGTCACGCACTGGAATGACAACATTGCTTTTTTTCACGTAAGGCAATTCTGAAGTACATCTAGTCCTAGTTTTGTTTTGTAAACTTATCTGATAGTCAAAAAATTGATACAACAATAATGCAAAAATAACCAATGCAAGCAGTAAGTGAAGTGCAAGCTTATAGTGACTAACATGAGGATTGGCTACCAAACCGCTTTTAACCATATACCAACCAGCAAAAGCTTGTAAAATTCCAAATAATAGTGCTATAGATAGCCTTATTACTGCCTTTTTAGGTATTGTTTTTTTTAGTGTAAAGTATATAAATGGTAAGATAAAAACTAAACCTGTCAGCCTTGCAATCAATCTATGTATATATTCTATTAAGTATATGGTGCGGAACTCTTCCATACTCATACCGTAGTTAAATGCTTTGTATTCAGGTGTAGCTTCATATTTTGATTTTTCTTTTAGCCAATCTTGTTCACTCAGTGGTGGTAATGTTCCGGTAATAGGTTTCCATTCCGTGATTGACAATCCTGCTTTTGAAAGTCTGGTAAATCCACCAATTCCCACCATGAGAATCACCATTACAGAGCAGAGAAAAAGCCAAATAGCTACAGGTTTTGCTTCCATAAGCCATGCTGAGTTTTGTTCCATTGCTGAGGGTGAATAACAAATTCCCACAAGGCAAAAAAAGCTGCAACGCTATGTAGCAGATTATAGACGGGAAAAAATATTGATACTATATAAAAATAAAAAGGCATTTTTTGCTGTTTTATAGCTACTATCAAAAAAATCAAGTTAATAACGTATACTACTATAAAATAATATAAAAATAATCCACTTAAAACTTGAGTTAGTATCAATGAAAGTAACAAAAAAGGAGTAGTGAAAAATATAAAGGCTGAGGAACCAACAAAAAGGTTTAATAGCAAAATTCCCTTGAGCCCAGTGTGCTTAAAAAGTAATTTTATATTTTTTAAATGAACAATGTAAGTTTGCATATAACCTTTGATCCAGCGTGCTCTTTGCTTGATCCAAGCAAACACAGTAGTTGGTGATTCTTCCAATGTTTCTGAATCAATAATCCTGGTTTTATATCCCATTTGTGCAAGTCTTAAACCGATGTCAGCATCTTCAGTTACATTGTAAGCATCCCAAAAAAGCACTTTCTTTAAAATTTCTATTGAAAAATGGTTGCTGCTGCCACCCAAAGGCATTGGCATGTTCATTTTTTGAAATCCAGGCAATAAATATTGAAACCAATTCATATATTCTAGAGAAAAGGATTTTGTGAGAAAATTACAATCATAATTATAGTAATTTAATTTCGCCTGTACACAGGCTAACTTTTCGTCACCCTTATTAAATTCAACTAGTGCTTTTTTTAACTGCAACGGATCTGGCCTATCATCTGCATCATATATTACTGCATACTTTCCTCTAGCAAAGCTCATAGCATAATTGCATGACTTAGCTTTTGTTCTAGGTAAAAAATGAGGCACTTTTATTACTTCAAAATACTGCGGTAAAGTGCATTTTTCTATCGCTTCCAACATTTCTTGGTCATCACTCTCTATCAGAAGCTTTACATCTAATTTTGATTTTGGATAATCCAAACTTTCAATGCTCTCAATCAATTGCTCTATAATCGCATTCTCTTTAAAAGCAGGCAATAAAATAGTATATACAGGTTCATTTAGCTTACTATAATCCACTTTTTGGCTAGAAATTTTACGTAAGCCAAAAATTTTAGTTACGAATTTAAATAAAGAACTAGAACATCCAACTATGAATATCAGCATCAAAGCAAAATATGCATATTTCTCTTTCAGTGTTAAAGTCGAAATCATAACAAAGAAAGAGGAAAAAAATATTGAACTGAGCCTAATACTTTTAGCTGAAAAATTAGGGTTCTTATAATATAAGTAATTGCCTGCAAATTCTGAAATACCAAAGTGCGAGTTAAGAAGATTTAAAATCTGTTCACTGTTCGCTTTTATTAATACGTAGTCATCACCGTAGTGAGCCTTGATCCAATTATTGATATCTTGACTTGCATCCTCAACTATAAAAAAAGTAGTACTATTTAATTTTTGCCAAGGAATTATATTAAATTTATAATAAAAGAGTTTTTCTTGTTCTTTGCATAAACTAAAATCGAGCCTGATTTTTTCACTAATCTGAAGTATAGGCATTAAACTTAATGCAATTTTTTACTTAAGTCACGTGAAAACGAAGATATGACCTCACTACTACGCTTATCACCTTTACGTTCATGCATTATTTTCTTTACAGCATCAGCAGCTATACTTGCTGTGTTAGCTTGTAAATCTCCAAGAGCTTTTTCAACTTGGTCAGTGACTTTCTTCAAGTTAGAATGGGCATTGTCATCTAATGTCTGATCGAGCTGCTGTTTATTGTGCTTAATGATACTATTAGCCTTATCGAATGCTTCATTCATCATTTTGTTAACTTCTGCATCTAATTTTTTGTATTTTCTAGAAGATTTTTCGTAATACTCCAACATATCTTTTCTGAATTTTTCAGTTTCTTCACTTGAAAATTTGCTTTTATTACGCTTATTGTTAAGTGCATTTTTTATCACTTTCTTTAGCAATTTATATGCAAAGACAAGACCTGCCAAGAAGGCAAGACCGATAATCATTGATGTAGACATAAAAAAACTCCTAAAACTCTTCAGATACCAAGCTAGCAACAAACTCCTCTTCAACCTCAAAATCAGTTAACTTAGTATAGTAAATCAAAGCAATATTAGTAGCCATCTGTTTTAATTCATTAATGTATTCAGATTTAAATCTTTCTACTCTTTCTTCAACAAATTTGCTTACTTTTTTATCTTCCTCTTCTAATATATTCTTAACATTAGATCTCATTTCTTCTACCTGAGCAAGTGCATCATCTACGATTTTTTTTGCCTGTACTCTGGCTTGATTTAAAGCTGCATTATATTTTACAACTTGATTTTCTACAAGTTGCAAAAGGTGAACAGAATTACTAAAAGAATTCAATACTTCTTTACTTCTAGTGCTTATTACTTTTTCCAACTTTGGTAAAAATAAGTAATTCACTATGGAAAAAAGTGAAGAAAAAAAAATTAAAAACCAAAAAATTTGAGAAGAGAAAGTTGAAACATCAAGCTGTGGCATCTGTTAAGCAGCAAATATTAATAACATTGCAAGTACAAACGCAAGCAATCCCATGATTTCAACCATGGCAGCACCAATATAAACGTAACTTTTCATTTTACCTTCCGATTCAGGGTTTCTCGCAATCCCTTTTAACATAGCAGAGAAGATATTAGCTATACCTAAACCAGCACCAAGCATTCCAAATACAGATAAACCAATTGCTATAAATTTTAAAGCTACTAAATCCATATATTACCTTTAACTATTCCTTTACATTATTAATTATAAAATATCCTGCAGGTAAGTCAATTACTTTACTGCATCTGACAAATATACGCATATTAATATAGTAAATATATAAGCTTGTAAAACTGCAACGAATACTTCAAACCCTATTAGTGCAATTATAAACAAAAAAGGTGCAGGAGTGAAAAGTACGTTCATATTCACAATAAATCCCGCTATCACTTTGATGATCGTATGACCAGCAATCATATTTGCTGCAAGCCTTACTGATAGGCTAACCGGTCTTACTAAATAAGCAAATAACTTAATAATAATGATTATAGGTGCAAGCCACGCAGGAGTTCCTTTTGGTAGCAATATGCGTAAAAACTCTACTCCCCTTTCCTTAAATCCAATAATCGTTATATAAATAAAAACTACCATCGACAAAGCAAAAGTGACTATCACATGACTTGTAACCGTAAAGCTATAAGGAAGAATACCAACTAAATTACATGATAAAATGAAAATAAATACTGTAAATATCAAAGGAATGTGCTGCAAACCTTTGCTTCCAGTATTATTTTCTATTATTGAAACAACAAAATCATATACATATTCAACTGCAGCTTGTAAATATCCTGGTATTACTGCCCCTTTTCTTACTCCGAGAAGCAAAAAGAGCATTGTCAACATTACCGAAATCATCATAAAAAGAGATGAGTTAGTAAAGTTTATGTCATACCCAAATAGTTTTGGTAACTCTATTATTGTATATACTTTAAATTGTTCTAGCGGATTTAACGCCATTTTGATCTTATGTACTTAAACTGTAACAGTAAATAAAGTATAAATTTTATAGGATAAAGTCAAGAATTAAGATAGAAAGCTCTATGTCATTATAGCATTAGCATATTAACAAAATATGTAATTAGAGTGTTAATTACAATCAGCTCTGTGTTTTAAAATTTACCAACCTTATTAAATTGTTCAATATCTTGACTTAACATCTTATTTTAATTATAATTTAATTTTTAGTGAGGTATTATTATTAACGAAATAGATTTTATTAATACTAATCATCCTTTAAATTTAGAGCAGGAATTTGGTAGTGGATACATTAAACTAACAGATGGCTCCTTTAACGAATATACTGGCCATTATCAAATAGGAAGCTAAATACTAGATGAAAGCCATAATATGATAGGAAACTTAAAACTATTGATGGTTACATTTATGATGCCTATGCAGATAACCACAATATGAATCTTAAATTCTTTATGGAGATAGATTTAAAAGGTGATATAAAGAAGATCAATTCTCTTCAGAAGAAGATATAAAGTTACAAAAGCTTCTGCATCATTGTTTATGATGTAGAAGTATTCCACTACAACAAACTTTAAAATCATTATATTTTACATTACAATAACTTTTTTATTTCTTATTAAATAGATGAAGTTCACATTATCTTGGTTATTAGAGCACTTAGAAACCAATGCCAATTTAGAAGAAATCACTGATAAGTTAACCCATATAGGGCTGGAAGTAGAAAATGTGGTCGATAATTCCAAATTGGCCGGGTTTGTTGTTGCAGAAGTACTAGAAGTTGCACCTCACCAAAATGCTAATAAATTAAAACTATGTAAAGTAGACAATGGAAGTAAAATTCTGCAGATAGTCTGTGGAGCACAGAATGTTAGAGAAAATATGAAAACTGTACTTGCATCTCTTGGTAGCACATTACCAGAAAGCGATTTCACAATTAAGCCTGCAAAAATACGAGGAGTGCTAAGTGAAGGAATGCTCTGTTCTGCTTCTGAACTTGCGCTGACTCAAGAGGAAAGTGAAGGAATAATCGAGCTTTCTGATGATTATAAAACAGGAGATAAATTTTTCAATTGCGATCCTGTAATTGATATAAATGTTACTCCAAATCGTGGAGATTGCCTAGGTGTTTATGGAATAGCACGTGATCTAGCAGCAGCTAGAATTGGAATATTAAAGACTTTAAGCGTTCCACAACTTACCAGCTCCATAAATTCACCAATCGATGTTGAAGTGAATGACGGGGAAAGTTTTATTAGTGGAATATACATCGCCAATGTGAAAAATCAAGAAAGCCCAAAGTGGCTAAAAGATAAATTGGAATCGATAGGAATGCGCTCCATTTCTGCAATAGTTGATATTACTAATTACATTATGATATCTTTCGGGCGCCCAATGCACGCATATGATGCAAAAAAAATAGAAGGAGAGCTCGTAGTACGCAAAGCAACTAAGGGAGAAAAATTTGTTGGTTTAAATGATAAAGAGTACTCATTAAATAAAGACATAAGTGTTATTTCTGATGATAAAAATGTTCATGGAATTGCTGGAATTATAGGTGGTAAGTACAGTGAATGCACTTTTGAAACTACTGATATCTTTTTAGAGTCTGCTTGGTTTGACCCCATCTCTATCACTAAATCTTCAAGGCAATTTGGCATCTCCACAGAAGCTAGTTACAGATTTGCACGTTCAGTTGATTCTGGATTTACCCTTGAGGGACTCAATCTTGCAGCTAAAATGATCTCGGACTTATGTGGTGGAGAAACCTCAAGCGTAGTGTCTGCTGGCAGCTTAGATAGGGCTGACACCAAGGTGAGCTTTGATTATCAGAATGCAAACAAATTAGGAAGTGTGTCTGTATCGCCTGATAAAGTGTTCGATATCTTAACGAAACTAGGGTTTAGTATTGATAAAAAAACCGAAGGCAATTGGGATGTACAAGTGCCAAGCTGGAGACCGGACGTAACTATACCTGCTGACCTAATTGAAGAAGTAACAAGGATATACGGCTATGACAAAATAAAAGAAGAATCACTACCAAATAATGTTGAAGAAGTAGATAGTACATACGACAATTTGCGTATTTTGATGACAAACAGAGGGTTTCATGAAGTGCTAACCTGGTCGTTTATGAGTGAATCAACAGCTGAAAAATTTGGTTACTCGAATAAGTTATTTATCATCGATAATCCGTTTAACAATAACTTTAATATGATGAGACCAAGTATTATGCCAAATTTATTGCAAGTCACTGCTGATAATATTGCCCATGGAGTATCTGATCTTGCAATCTTCGAAATTGGGCCGATTTATGATGATGAAGCTCAGTCTAAACATGTTTTAAGTGGAATAAGAACAGGAAATAATTTACCGCGAAACCATTATAATACTGATAGGAAAGTAGATGTTTTTGACGCAAAGGCTGACCTCATAACGGCTTTGGAATTTCTTAACATCAATTGTGATAGCTTAACGATAGAGAGGGCAGAAAAAGAATATTACCACCCAGGAAAGTCAGGTACCTTTTCTTTCAAAAGTAAAATAGTTGGTTATTTTGGGGAACTTCATCCAAGTATACTAGATTTCTTTAACATCAAACAAAAAGTTGTAGGTTTTGAGGTAATACTAGAAAATATTGAAAATTTACCTGTAAGTAGAAAAAAATTTATCGATTATAAATATCAAAGTGTAAAGCGCGATTTTGCGTTTATTGTGAATAAAGACATAACAGCAGGTAGTATAGTCAATATGGTGAAAAAAAGCTCAGAGCTTATCACAGAAGTTTTGATATTCGACGTATACCACGGAAATACCATGGGAATGAACAAGATATCCATAGCATTGTCAGTTACTTTCTGCTCTCCAACTCACACTTTAACTGAAAAGGAAATCCAAAAAGAATCAAATATGATAGTCAACTTAGTGTGTGAAAATACCGAAGGAACTTTGAGAACTCATCATTAAGCCATAATCATAATTTCCGGTCGTTGCTGTGTCACACTTACTTCATCTAATCTATTTCCAATCTTAAATTCAATATCCTTAAAAAATCTATCCCACATTCCACGCAAATGCTCTTCTATTTTAGGCCATACATCATTTTTAAATTTTTCTCCTTCATCAGAAAATAAATCACCTAAAAAAGTCCCAGCTTTCTCATAACTTGACTGAAAATGCTTAAGAAATGTCTCTACTTCCTTATGAGTATCATGTGCCACATCTAACGCTTTTCCTTCTATACTCTCATCCCCATATATTGCAACGATAAGGCCTGTTCTAATATATCCCCAACCTGTCTGAATAGCTTTTATAGGTTGCAGCCATGAACTCTTATCGCTTTTTGGTACATTATTTACTATATTTTCCACCAACCTATTTATTAAAGGAGACAATAAATCTTGACAAAAATGTTTGATATTATCTTTTGTTTTAATTACAGGATGTTTGATGCATCTTTCTGCCAAATAGTACTCAAGTTCCGCTTTCTCTAATAACTTTTTAACTGCTTCTTCACTAAAAGTCTCATGCTCGAATGCCTTTAGTAAATTATTCTCTATTGTTGCAAATTTTATTTTTTCACGAGATTCTAACTCTTCTCTATAATTATTTTTTGTTTCTTCATTTATCAATAATTCTTTTTTCTCTAATTCTAATTGTTCTAGTGCTTTTAGAATTTCTTGGTTATCTTTCAAGTGCTTCTCTATTAATTTTGTATTTGGATGCTTTTCTCCTCTTATCTTTTGCTCATCTTCTAAGTACTTATTTAAATCCTCATTTCCTTCTATTATTTCTCTCAACAGTGCAGGTTGTTCCAAGCATTTTGCAATTTCTGCTCGATGCGCATTAATCCTTTTTACTAGATCTGGTGCCTCCCTTTTTAATAGCTTACACGAATTCTCTATACCCTTTGTTTGGCCTTTGAATAAATTTTGTATTTTACATTTCGTTATTTCTAAATATATCTTTGCTATAAAGTCATTTACTTTATCTGAATCTTCTTTTAAACTTTTCTTGCTAAAAGGACCTTCCTCTTCTAAACTTCGAAACTGGTCTATTAAGCTTAGCGTGCCTAATAGGCTTAACTCACCCTTTGCTTTTTTCATTACTGATTTTACTAGCCTTTGCTCAACTTCTCGATCATCATACTCGAACTTAAAAAGACCTTCTAATTTCCTTTTTAAATCATCATTTGTTAAGTTATTTTTTCCTTTATCATATATTGCTTTCAATTTTTCATGTATCCTAATATATCTTTCTTGTCCTTCTTCTTTTAAATCCTTAATTCTATTTTCAGCATTATTTAGAACTTCCTCTGTTTTTCCAGGATATGTATCCTTATAAACATCAATTATTGTTTTCTTAGTTATTTTCCCTTCTTGTATAAGCCGTTCCCACTCTGCTTTAAATACAGGAAGCTCACTATCGTCTAAAGCATCTGGTACTTTTGCTCCTGCTTTTTTCAGATCTCTTATTATCACTCCTTTCTCATCTGGTAATTCCCTACCTTGACTTTCTAATTCTTGCCTCACTAAAGTATTTTTTAGCTCATCTTCCAGCGAAAAATCTTTTCCACGTCTACTTTGCTGAAACTTAACTGCTTGTATAAAAGCAACTTGATAAGCATTTTCTATTAAGTGAGTTGTCAACTTAGAATCTATGCTACTCACCACTTTTAACCTGAACTCGCTTAACAATTCCTTCAGCTTATCATATGTAATCTCTTTCCTTTCTACCTTCATCAGCTCTTCCATAGTTTTTGCGCATTCTTGGATCGAAGTTGCAAGCACATTCTTGACTTCATTGCGTAAGGGCTTAAGACCATTTTTTAAATTGATGTTAGTTGACAATTTCAGTACGATATTATGCTCCGAATCCCGCGTTACACTAAACCACTTATTATTTTCATTCTCACATAAGTCTCTAAGTAATTGTTTAAATTGTGGTGGAAACTTTATTTCCATATCCCACGCAATATTTGGTCCAGAAACTTCCTTTTCATGAAAAGACACCTCAATATTTTGATGCTTATTAGAATACCGCCCCATACTTATTTCAAGAGCAGCAACTAAAGAGTGAGATAAATCTCTATTTAAAAGATAAAAAGTAGCCAAAGCAATTGTTGCAGGAACAACCAAAGTTACAAGTACAGTCACATTAACAAAAATTGCTATTGCAGCAAGAACACCATATGCCAATCTTTTTGATACACCGGTTTCACTCTTTTTTGTCTTATCTTCCCCTACGCCTTCTTGTTTCTTGCTGTTTGCTTTAAATCTACTACATACGACTAATCCCAGTGCAGTAAAAGCAATATAAGGAAGCATTAAAACTGACAGAGCTAAATTTAATACTTTTTTCTCTGGGCAAGCTCTGTTTATTTCTTTCAATATTTCGCTTGACATATTATACCAGGAGGTAAAAAAGTCAGAATTATAATCTTTATAATGAAATATACTGAGTGGAATGTTAAGATTAGCTAACGGTTCTTGTCTTTCCACAGCATCAAAAAACTCTTCCTCCTCTTCTGAAGCAACAAGGCCTAAATCACTCTCTTCTTCTACACTAGAAACAGCTTCCATAGCATCAAAAAACTCTTCTTCCTCTTCCATAGCAACATTGGAAATAGATTGTACTTTACCTAAACCATCACTATTGTTAACAACTTCTTCATAATTATCTGCAACAGCCTTATTCATATCATAATCTCACCTCAAGTAACCTAAGTATAGCATAAATATCAATAACTTTGCAACTTTATTAACTTAATACCAACTGTCAAATCTTGGTATCCTTTAGAATAGAAATCAGTTCCGATTTCTATATTAACCTCTAAAGATAAAGAAAGAGTCTGCTCTTTTATATACTCACCCCACCTATTTATTGCCTCTTTAACTTTCTCATCTTCTGCTTTGATTATTACTCTGATTCTATCTGATATGTGGAAATCAGCTTGTTTTCTAGTTTCTTGAATAAGCCTCACAATATTTCTCGCGAGCCCTTCTAGAATTAGTTCATCATTGAGCTCAGTGCTCAGAATAACAATTCCTTTATTGTTATCAAATACAGAAGAATATTCACTGTTTGCTTTTAACAATAGTTCATATTCACCTTTTTCTATAATATAGTTCTCTGTTTCATCTCCCAGAAATATCTGTTCGTTTTCAACTTGCTTCCACTTCCCTTCCTTAACGTATTGAACTAGTTTCTTGATTTTGTCTGGAATCTTCTTGCCAAGTAGTGGGAAATTTAGTTTTAGCTCTAATGATGCAATATCTTCAAGTCTGTTTACTAATTCTAATTTTTTTACATTTACCTCATCTCTTATCATCTCTTGATATTCATCTTTAAGAGAATCACAGGAAAACTGATGATAAATAATCATACTACCAAGTGGCTGTCTGATACGTATGTTAAACGTGTTTCTAATAGAGAGTGCAGCATTGCATATTTCTCTTACCAAATCCATCTTGGCAATGAGCTGACTATCAAACTTCTCTAATTGTGGAAAATCAGCTAAATGAACAGATGTTTCTTCATACTTAAGCCCTTGCCATATATTCTCTGTTATAAGTGGCAACAAAGGAGCTGCAGCTCTTAGTATGTAATAAAAAACCGTATATAGAACATTATAAGCATCAGTTTTATCCTGATCCAAATCACTTTTCCAAAAACGCTCGCGGCTGCGACGAATATACCAATTATTTAGCACTTCAAAAAAATCTATCAGAATTTTGCAAGCCTCTTGAGAGTTATAGTTATTCATAGAAGCTTGGATACTTGCTACAGCTTCAAAACATTTGAAAATCATGTAGCGATCAATAGTACTTTGATAATCCTTACAAACTTCAGCTTTAATTCCATCTGCATTTGCATACATAGTAAAAAAGTGATAACTGTTCCAAATAGGTTTTATTACGTTTTTCAGAACATCTCGTATTGAGTTTCCTTCTTTATCGAGTAGCAAATTACCACCACAAACAATAGATCCAGAAAGCATAAGAAAACGCAGTGCATCAGAACCGTATCTATCAAAAACCTCCATTGGATCTGCATAGTTATTCAAACGCTTGGACAATTTTTGCCCTTTTACATCCAAAACAACACCGTGGCATATGCAGTTCTTAAATGGTTCCCTATCAAACAAAGCAGTAGACAATACAAAAAGCGTATAAAACCATCCTCTTGTTTGTGCTATATATTCGGTGATAAAATCTGCAGTTTCAAACCACTCTTTATTTTCAAACGGATAGTGGACTTGTGCAAATGGCATCGAGCCAGATTCAAACCAACAGTCAAACACGTCAGGCACACGACGCATAACTGATTTTCCTGTTGGATCATCAGGATTTGGCCTCGTTAAAGTATCGATAAATGGTCTGTGCAAGTCATCTATTTTAACATTAAAATCTCTCTCCAGTTCTTCCATTGAACCATATACATCTACTCTTGGATATTTTGCATCATCTGATTGCCATACAGGAATTGGCGTACCCCAGAATCGATTGCGTGAAATTGACCAATCATGTGCTCCTTTAAGCCATTTTCCAAATTGACCATCTCTAATGTGGTTTGGTATCCAATTAACTCTCTTATTTAGCTCTACCATTCTGCTTTTGAATTTTGTAACAGCAACATACCAAGAAGGCATAGTGCGATAGATCAAAGGAGTGTCAGTTCTCCAGCAGTGTGGATAATTGTGAATATATTGCTCAGTTTTAAACCAATTCCCTTGCTCTTTTAATTTTTTTATTACTGTATCATTGGTATCAAAAACATGAACCCCTGCCAAATCTGAAACTTCAGCAGTAAATTTTCCACTGTTATCAATTGGACAAATAACTGGAATATCATGGCTTTGACAAAGGTAAAAATCTTCCTCACCAAATCCAGGAGCAGTATGCACAATGCCGGTACCATCTTCTCCTGTAACGTAATCAGCGATGAAAACGCGGAACGCATTTTTTGTATCCTTAAAGTAATCAAACAGCGGTTTATAAGAAAGACCTGCAAGATCATTCGCTTGAAGTTTTATATTGCAGTTTTCATATGGAATATTGTTTTGTTCAGAGTGGCTGATAAATTTCTCTAAGTAGCTTTCAGCAAAAATGTATATTTCACCATTCATTGAACTTCCTTCACTACTTCCTGTCATCCCAGTGCTCAGACACTGGGATCCAGAAATAGATTCCAGCGTCACGCGCTGGACTGACACTGCACAATACTTGATGTCCTTTCCTATCGCCAATGCCAGATTGCTAGGAAGAGTCCAAGGAGTTGTAGTCCAAGCAAGCAACTTACATTTTTGTTTAAATTGCTTTGGGTTTTCTAAAAGCTCAAATGCAACAGTTACAGCTTTGCTAGTTTTTTCTCTGTATGCATTATCAAGCCTTGTTTCAAAATTGGAGAGAGGGGTTTCACACGCCCAGCTATATGGAACAACACGTACTGATTCATATACCAAACCTTTATCGTAAAGCTGCTTAAACGCCCACATAACCGACTCCATAAATGATTTATCCATGGTCTTATAGTCGTTGTGAAAATCTACCCACCTTGCTTGCCTATTCACATACTTCTCCCATTCTAATGAAAATTTCATTACAGAAGTACGACAATGGTTATTGAATTTTTCAATGCCAAATTTCTCTATCTCAGTCCTGCCCGATATTCCAAGTTCTTTCTCTGCACCCATCTCAGCCGGTAATCCGTGACAATCCCAACCAAATCTACGTTCAACCCTTTTTTGAAGCATAGTTTGATATCTTGCAAATGCGTCTTTGATGAAACCAGTGAGTAAATGCCCATAATGCGGAAGTCCATTTGCAAATGGAGGGCCATCATAAAAGACAAAACAATTATCCTTAGAACGCTTCTCAACTGATTGTTCAAAAATTTTGCTTTCCTGCCAAAATTTTATGATTTCTTTTTCTAACGACGAAAAATCAGGACTACTTACTGTATCAGGATAATGCTTTATGTTCATTTTGACCGGATAAAGTCAAAGAATATAGGGCTTTCCAGAAAATTACAAATTCAAAAACTCTGTTTCTATAAATATCGGTAGGTATTGACATTATTATACAACATATTAATTCACTAGACTTATTTATTTAGGTTGAAGATGAATAAAGACAATAACAGTTGGCCTTACCAGAAATTTCATGATGCTAACAAAAGCAGTAGTAAAAGCAGCGTTATTTGGGAATCGCGTTTTTATGAATACAATAATTCTGGAGAGATTGAGAAAATACGCTATCAGTGGGAAAAGAAAAAAAATCCCGCAAGTCTATTATATCAAATCTCATATGATTGCGCAACACAGAGTTATAGTCCTTTAAGTATTAAATCTAGATAGCTTATAAATTTGAAAAAAACTACACAAAATGCTTCTGTACAAGAACGCAGGAGCACTTTTTTCTAATTAGGCAGCACATCCCAATAAACTATTCTGCCGAGCTTCCAATACCCTTACATTTATTATTTTATCTTTATATTTACCATCAGGATCATCAATGCACACTGATTGCATATATGGGCTTTTGCCAATAATTTGAGCTTGATGTTTGCCTTTTTTATCGCTGAATAGAACAGGAATAGTTTTTCCTACCATACTCTGATTAAACTCAAGTTGTTGTTCACTAATTAATTTCTGTAAACGAAGAAGACGCTCTGTTTTAACCTCTTCTGGTACTTGATCTTTTCTTTCCGCTCCCGGTGTTCCTGATCTTGG
This sequence comes from Wolbachia endosymbiont of Armadillidium vulgare str. wVulC, assembly GCF_001027565.1. Classification (NCBI taxonomy): domain Bacteria; kingdom Pseudomonadati; phylum Pseudomonadota; class Alphaproteobacteria; order Rickettsiales; family Anaplasmataceae; genus Wolbachia; species Wolbachia endosymbiont of Armadillidium vulgare. The sequence goes on from NZ_ALWU01000010.1 coordinate 181,749, forward strand.
ACTATATTTAAAACTATAAGCTTGAGCGTATTTTACTTTTTCCACTAATTTCATAGTTTCCTCAAAATCTTTTTCGGTTTCTCCAGGAAACCCAACAATAAAATCAGAAGAAAACTCGATTTCAGGTTTCAATCTGCGAAATCTGTCTATTATTTCCAAATACTCCTCTGCAGTGTGCTTTCTGTTCATTGCGTGCAATATTTTATTCGAACCTGACTGCACAGGCAGGTGAACAAACGGCATGAGTTTTGGCTCTTCCGCATGTGCCAAGTAGAGAGATTCGTGCATATCCCTTGGATGAGAAGTTGTATAACGAATCCTCTCTAGCTTTTCAATTTTAGCAATATGACTAACTAACTTGCCTAAATCCCATACTTCCCCTTCGCATTCTCCATGGTAAGCATTGACGTTCTGACCAAGCAAATTGATTTCTTTTGCTCCGTTTGCAACTAATTTTAATGCTTCACGAAATATTTCATTTATTGGTCGTGAATACTCAGCCCCGCGAGTATATGGTACCACACAAAACGTACAAAATTTATCACAACCTTCTTGTATGGCAAGAAACGCAGAAGACCCCTGGCTATTGCCATAGCACTCATCTGGCAATTTATCAAACTTTGCAACTTCAGGAAAATCAGTGTTTATTACATGACCTTTACTTCTACTTGCTTTTACTATCAACTCCGGTAAAGTAGCGATACTCTGCGGACCAACAACAATATCAACAAAGGGAGCCCTTCTAAACACTTCTTCTCCCTCTGCTTGCGCTACACACCCAGCCACCACTATAGTCACTTCTTTTCTTGATGAATGAATTCTTCCAAGCTCTGAGTAAAGCTTTTCTGCTGCCTTCTCTCTAATATGACAAGTATTCAATATCACCAAATCAGCTTGTTCTGCATCACTAACAACGTTGAACCCTAGAGGCTTAACTATATTCTCCATTAAAACGGAGTCATAAACGTTCATCTGACAGCCGTAAGTTTTAATATATAGGCCTTTCATATTTAAAATTCTTCATACAAATCCTAGCAAATTATACGAAAAACTGGATTCTAGTACAACAGCCAATAAAGATTGCTTGACAAACCTGCTCGCTTTCCTTACTATAGTAGTAGAGGTATTTTAAGAGCTCAAAAATCTATCTCCGTCTGCAGACTTTTCAGTCAATTTCTCAATAAAAATTCAGTGTATGTGAGTGGGTGCACACACACATACTTAATTTCTGTCGTATATGCGCTGCATTTTTTTATCTTTTTTATACAGGGGGATTTTATGTCCAGAATTCCAGATACTTGACCTTTATTCTTAGGCTAAAAACCAACTGGCGCCTATGGTTTTTATAAAGAAAATGTGGAAAACCACATATCAATCTTTACAGAGTGAAAATGAGGCATCAATACTACGTACACTGGAAGATTGCTATCAAGAATGTAGAAACAGACACTCTGATTCTATCAGACGGAATTTTTGCTATTTGGGATGTCAGGTGACTCATCCGCAGAATTGGCTTGATTCTTTCCCATCTCATTCACAAAAATCAACACTTAGTGAGAATTCAGAAGATTACACAAACCATGATAGCACAAATCCATTGCCCTTATATAGCAGCCAATTTTTCACAGCTTAAAAAATTTAACGATCAGAATTATAATCACAAACCAAAGTAAAAAGTAGACTTTTTCATTTCTACTTTTATACTCGTAAACTTAACTGGATGGCAGTGTCTAGGTACTGGCATGACATGATAGGATGTCACGCAAGTAGCACTCTTTGGTGTCATCCCAGCGCCCAGACACTGATTTACTTTATAATGATGTCATTCCAGTGCTTGACACTGGCATCCTACAGATAATGTTCGTACAGCTGTGCCTCACGCGCTGGCTCTCTTAAATTACTTTAACTATAAATATTAATAAATTTACTAATTGTAAAAAAGGCAAAAGAACCCCCGGTCATTGTTTAATTTTCAGTATCGGCGCTTTTTAGTCTTAAACACTGCAATTTAGCTGCTTTTAAACGCAATTAATCTAAGTTACAAATGTTTAAGAAATTTACCAATAGAAGAAAAAGACAAGGAACCCCCGCAGTAGCTAGTTATTCTACTCTTTATTTTAAAATTTGACGTTGGGTAATGTCTTAAACAGCCCATTTCAGCCTGTATAGGGAAAAATCCGGAAATTTTATAAAGACATAGCATGCACATAGTGCAAAAATAATACGCCAAATACAAGTCTTCTTGTCGTTTTAATCTGCACAGATTAGGAAGTTAAATAATATAGTTTCAATATTATGATAAGGGAATTGGCGAGATTTGTAAAGTAATTTTTTCGTTTCACCAAAATAAAGGCTTTTCATGTAGGGGTTTTAGTAGTTTCTTACCAGATCCACTAATGTAGCAATATTTTCAACTGGAGTATCAGGAAGTACTCCATGCCCAAGATTAAATATAAAAGGTAAATCTCTAAAACAATCCAGTATACGCTCTGCTTCCTTAATTGCTTCTGCTTTATCGTAGGCCAAAAGACTAGGATTAAGGTTTCCTTGCAGAGGAATTTTTAGATTTGCTTTCGCCCATTCTATTTGAACATTATAATCTATACTTACTGCAGATACACCTGTTTTCTTATAGTAATCCTTATAAAGATTTCCAGCAGAGCGTGGAAAACCTATTATAGGAAAATCAGGAAACTTATTCTTTATTGCCGAAACAATTTCCTTTGTTGGCTTGATGACATACCTTTCAAAAAGCTCCCACGGAAGTGCGCCAGCATTACTATCAAATAACTGAATAACATCTGCTCCAAACTCTATCTGTTTGATTAGATAAATAATTGTCGCTTCTGTTATTTGCTTAATTATTTCCTCTAAGTCCAAGGGACAGAAATTTAGCACCTTGGAAAAAGTTTTGCTACTACCACCCTCTATGATGTATGAAGCTACTGTCCACGGTCCACCAGCAAAGCCTATGAGGGACTTTTCTGCTGATAATTGGCTTCTTACTTTCCTTATGGCATTTAGAATTGGCAATATCTTAGCTTCAATTTCTTGCAGACTTTTTAACTCTTTAGCACTTTCTATAGGTTTTATTCTTGGGCCTACACCACGTATAAAACTTACATCACAACCCAAAACGTCAGCTATTATTAAAATGTCGGAAAAAATTATCGCTGCGTCCATGTCAAACCTTGTTATAGGCTGTAGTGTCAGCTCTACCACTAAATCTGTGCTATAGCATATCTCAATGAAATTATTCATGTTTTCTACTGCTTTGCGATACTCAGGAAGAGACCTACCAGCCTGGCGCATTAACCAGATAGGCATTCTCTCATTTGGCTTATTCTGCTCAATAATTCTTACTATTATTGGTTTGGTGCTTTCCAATCTATTTTATCTACTTTTTTATATATTAAAGCATAGTAGTAGTAATAGTTCTATCAATAAATTGTTATTAACTTAAAATTTAGTAAAAATTAGTGTTACTTAACTTGTGGATAAATATGTTAATAACTTCTATATGCTATTGATTTTGCCTTATAATTTATGTGCATAAGTAAGATGTTTAGAATGTTAGTAATTTTCTTTTATGGAAAAACTCTATTGTCATGTATTGTTATAAAATTATGTATATGCTATTAAAAAAGTTGTTGATCAATTGTTGGTATTTGATATCAACAAATAATTCACAAGTTAATTTGACATTATTCACATGCTTATTAAACATTTAATAACAGTTTTGTTGATAGATCTGATCTAAAGACATTATCACCATTAAAGGGAATAAATTGAATAAGAAAAGAACCTTAGTAGAAAAAATAGCATACAGAATTTGTTCTCTTCCTCTTCAATAAAACTTCTGTGTTAAAAAAGTGTGCATCTGATGCATTAATAAATGATCTGTCAGATCCTAGTATATTCAATAGTCTATTAAAATTCCGTGATTGTAGTATAATGGACATAATGACTTCACGTACTGAGATATGCGCAGTAGACATTGAGTCAAGCAAACATGAGGTAATAAAGAAGGTGAAAAGTACTTACCACACTAAGATACCAGCTTATAGGAATAACTTTGATAACGTAATAGGTTTTTTTTATGTAAAAGATGTTATTTTCGATAAGAATAAAAATTTTAATCTGAGAAATATTATACAAAGTGTAATATTTGTCCCATCCTCGATGAAAACAACAAATCTTTTTGTTAGGATGAAATCTTCCAAATCATATCTAGCTATTGTGTTGGATGAGTATGGTGGAACTGATGGTTTAATTTCAATGACTGATCTTATAGAAGAATTAATACCAAACATTGATAACGGGAATGAGGTAAATTCAGAATACACCATTACTGAATTATCTCAAAGTAAGTTTGAAGTGTCGGCAAGGGCCCTTATAAAAGATATAGAGGAAAATCTAAAAATAGAGTTGCGTGACTCTGAAGAGGATTATGCTACACTTAGTGGTTTGATTCTTTCAATTGCTGGTAAGGTACCTTCTGTAAATGAAGTCATAAAGTATAAAAATGGTATAAAGTTTATCATCAAGGATGCAAATGAACGATGCATTAACAAAATAATAATAGACTTAAGTGATTACAAAAATTAAATTTAATATTTTTTGGTGAAAGGTACTTTACCTTGGAAGGGGGAGATTACAGTAGCCAGATGTGCAACTTAAGTAGGGAGAAACCATAGGTGTCAAGTTAAGAGAATACACCCAATATAGCAACCATTTAGTATCCGTTCAGGGGAGTGGTTCAAGAAACGATAGATAGAAGATTGTGAAAAGGGTTTAGCCCCCATAAGTGTTGAAAGTATCAAAAATGGCGTGATATAAGGTGATCAACGGCATGTAAGTTACCTCCTGATAGTAAAACAATTGAACGTAAAAAAGAGTCATTAAGATCTAATGTAAACTGTAATAGTGCTATCTTAAATCCGTCTAAGTTGTTTCTTATTTTATAAACAAGAAATAATAAAGCTGTAATAATAATCATATAAATATACACTTTCATTCCATTCATGTCATGGGGGAGTGTTAAATAAACTGTGTCAAACCGAATTTTTAGTTCAACTCAATTCTTAACCTACCAGGAAAAAAGATATCAAAAAGAAGGAGAGTGAGCATAATTGGAGCACTGAATGAAGGAAAAACCATGGATGGGTATTGTAACAGCGAAATATTTGAAGCATACATCGAAAATAGGCTTGTCCCAATATAAAAACCTGATCATTCTCGACAATGCGAGCTTTCATAAATCTGAAAGAACGAAAAAATTAATAGAAAGTGTTGAATGTAAAGTTTTATTTTTGCCACCATACTCGCCGGATTTAAATCCAATTGAGAAATTTTGGTTTGCTATAACGTAAGAAAGTCACTGCCAAATTTTTGGCCTGATCTGCCATTGATTTTGTTTTTTAGCACTCGGGGAAACCTTACTTTGGTTAGCTATAGCAGATCTTTGGCGGGTTTGCGCTTATCAACAGCCATCAATAAAGCATCTATAACTAATCGCTTAGCTACTCATTGACCAGCCAACTAGATCAATTATTGCTGCCAAATATAGCCAGCCATCCTTAGTTTTTATGTATGTAAACCCATACTTTATTTGGCTGACTAGTAGCTTACTATTACCCACAAATATAAATGGACATAAAAACAAAGTATTACAATATTAAAGTTTGCAAATATTGAGGGTGTAAAATGGAAAGCAAGAGTAATGAATGGGCTAAAAATGAATTTGGAAATGCTGTACTTGGGGATAAAAGATTAACTGATCGATTAGTAGATATTGCTGATAGCTTGGCAAATATGCCTGAAAGTTCAATCAATCAAGCATGTGAAAGTTGGTCAGAGGCAAAGGCAGCATATCGCTTTTTCCAAAACGAGAGCATAAAAGAAGCTGACATCTTAGCATCACATATTACAAAAACTGTTGAAAGAGCAAAAGATTATAAAAGAATTATTGTAATTCAAGATACAAGTTTTCTTTCATATACTGGCCACAAAAAAACAAGCGGGTTGGGGCATAAGTGTTGAAAGTATCAAAAATGGCGTGATATAAGGTGATCAACGGCATGTAAGTTACCTCCTGATAGGGGAAAACTGTGTCAAACCAAGAAATAAAAATATAATTGATATAAAAAAACGGAGGTTTGACATGAGTCAAGTAAATAAAACTACCGGATTGGTAGATTATAAAGAATTAGAAACCTGTCGTCTATACGAGAAGGAAGACCGCTAACAGGAAGAGATGACACCGTTTATAAAAAAGCTGCTTGAGGCAAGTCTGGAAGGTGAAATAGAACACCACTTGTCTGGTGAAAGCGAAGAAAATAATCGAAGAAATGGGAAAAACTTTACGTACAAGTGCAGGCTCATTTGAATTGTTAACACCAAGAGATAGGGAGGGAAGCTTTGAACCTCAAGTAGTTAGAAAAAGACAAACAAGCCTACATCCCGAACTTGAAGCAAAGGTCTTAAGCACATTTGCCAGTGGTATGGAGATATAGCGTCACATGTTGAGGAAATTTATGATCACAAAATATCTGCAGCAGAAATATCAAGTATTACCGACAAATTGCTACCGATAATCAATGAATGGCGCAGTCGCCCACTGCAATCTGTATACCCGATAGTGTTCATGGATGGCATGTTTTTTAAGGTCAAGGAGGATGGGCATTGTGTAAGTAAATGTATGTACAATATATTGGGCATAGACCAAAATGGTAAAAAAGAAGTACTGGGCTTTTATTTAGCTGAAAGCGAAGGAGCTAACTTCTGGTTGGGTGTATTAAATGACCTAAAAGAGAGAGGTATAGAGGACATTCTGATAGCTTGTGTAGATGGACTAAAAAGCTTTCCTACAGCAATAAATAATGTGTTTCCTAATGCAGAAGTACAGCTATGTATAGTGCATCAGATAAGAAATTCATTGAAATATGTATCTAGCAAAGATGTGAAAGTTTTTATGAATGATTTGAAAAAAATATATCGTGCTACAAGTAAAGAAATTGCTGAAAATTATTTGCTTGAGCTGGAAGAAAAATGGGGCGAAAAGTATCCGTTAGTTGTAAAATCTTGGCAGAATAATTGGGAAAATTTGTCCAGTTATTTCAAGTATTCAGGTCCAGTTAGAAAGTTAATTTATACTACTAATCCTATTGAGGGGCTGCATAGGCAGATCAGAAAATTTACTAAGACCAAAGGCTCATTTACCAACACAAACGCCTTGTACAAACAGGTATATTGTGCTATAAAAAAAGTAGAGCAAAAATGGGTCATGGCTTTGCCTAATTGGGCATTAACTATTTCTCAGCTTGATATTTTCTTTCCTAACAGATTGAAAATTCAGTTGAGCTAAAAATGTGGTTTGACACAGTTTATTTAACACTCCCTTTAACACTCCCGATCATAACTTTAAATCCTCCTATTAGGTTTAGTTGCTATGATCCCCCCAACAGAACCGTACTTGCGAATTTCCCGCATACGGCTCTTCAGTGTAGCATTCACAGCATCTTTGATTACTGCTATCTGATTTAGTTTTCCTTGCATCATATCCCAACCTCTGTTGTGTTGGTGTAACAATCCCTAACTATACCGCTGATCGCTTCCCCTTGTTTCCCACACTCTGAGTACTATCAATCAGTCCGACTTCCTTTGTATCTTCCGTTAATTCTCGCCTTTGTTGACTTGTTCCAACGTACCTTAAGACCTGCTGCGAATCAAGCGATGGAGGGTGACTAAAATCAAGGTTAACTAAAAGGAGTGCTTAAGATTCACAATACCAGCAATAATATTGAACCTCAGGTTATATTTTTTCTGAAAATTGCGATAAACATTCGACATAATCTTAAATATCTTTATCTCTCGGATCTTACTTTCTACTCTCATTCTAAATGATGCTAATCTTCTATTATGCTCTTTCTGCTCTGGAGTTAATGGCTTTTTACGATACTTTTTATATGGAATTATAACATTGCTTTGCAATTTTTGCCAACCTTGATATCCAGAATCGGCATATTTTATGCTATCGAGTGGTAGATATTTTTCTTGTTTCCTTATGCGAAAATCGCTCACGATATGACTTTGACACTGATAAAATTCTTCCTCCTTCTTCGATAATAATCTCAGTTTTCATAGTGTTGGTTCTTTTTTTTCCTGAATATCCGTTTTTACTATCTTCTGGCCTCTGTATTTGCTGTTCTGTAACATCAGCCAGAATTTTCAGTATTTTTTCTGGTGTCATACTTCTATCTTTTGTTATAGTCACTTTTTTGGCGAGTAATGGCTCTATTCTCTTAAGTAACCTACATACATTTGCGTTGTGCACATTGAATAGGCATCCTAAAAATCTATGTGTTATGTAAGTGCGATAGTACAAAATTACACAAAATTTCCAGAGTTGGTAGTTCTACCATGGCACTTTTTCTGTTTTTCAAGCTTTTCCCATCCAGACCTCACTTTTTCCACTACTTTTTCGAACTCCTCTATAGTTAAACCTGTTATATTACGAAAGTTTCTTCGGTGTTTCCTCATATTATAGTAACTAAAGCTCATTTTTTACCTTACTCAATCTGCTGATTCTTCTTCTACCTCTCTCCCATCATTTTTTCAATCACCTTTTGCAGCAGGTCTAATGAGAGCGGACCTCACTCAGGTAAATATTGCTATGGCTATGCAGACTTTTCTTGATAGCAAACACATTGCTTTCCAGAAAAATATTAGTAACATTAAACAAGAGACTGATATTAGTTTTCAATTCTTCTGTTAGTTAATTTATGCCTGTCAGATTAAGTTGTGTCTAGTACACCTATATAGTTCTGTTACTTCATAAGCTGGCATTTCAAACAAGTTGGTCAAAAACCATATTTCATTTCCTGTCTTGTTTCGCATTTTTATTAAACGTAGGTCATGCTTTTCTGCTACTTTACTTTTTGCTTGATAGAGATTTACTGTTATATCTTCCAAAATTTCTGATCCATCTGGTTGTTGCTTTTGAGCAATTCCATTCTTTCGTATAATGTCATACCTTCTTTTTAGGTGAATTCTTGTAATAAATTTATATTTCTTTTCATCAAACTCAACGAAAGTTCCAGTTTTTGCAATTCCCCTATCAAATAATAAAATACCCTCTTTTTCAACTTTAGCTTCATTAATTGCTCTTACCAATGCTATATCTTCGCTACCTTCTTCTTGCCCTTTACAAAATCTTATGCTTGTCGGTAATTGCTCCTTTAATCCAACACTGACTTTCACTTGACTGTCATCACCTACTTTTAACCCATCTTTTATAAGATAACCTGATAAATTTATGATTAAATCTATGTAAGTTATTAGATGTTTTTTTAGGTAATAATTTTTCAACTTTATTTACTAAATCGATATATATCCCTTTAAAATAATCAGAACTTTTAACCTTTTCGATAAGCCACTGTATGTTACTGTACTTTCATCATCATTTTTATCTATTATACATCTGTTTATTACCATTTCTAGCGCTCTTAGGCTTGTTTTCTGCCCCATTAATATTAGCTTCATTAGACCTTTAAATATAATTTTGCCCAATAGTTTAGTTATCTACCTCACTTATTTTTCCCAATCTTTCTAGGTCCTCATCTTTTATTAATTTTAGTATTACTTCTATTTGATCCATTATTACCTCCGTTTTTTTGTAATAATAGCTCTTTATATCCTTTCAGTACCACTTTCAACACTTATGGTGGGGAGAGGTGACTTTCTCCACTTAGATAACACTGCCCTTGGTTTTGAGCGCTGGAAATAGTTGAGTTATTTAATTTATTAATAATACATGTTGTTAAGTCAATAACGATTCATCCGAGGATGGAAAGAAAATTTGAGGCAAATTTGTAGTAAAAATAGATCTTTTTTTTCTGTCAATGCAGAAATTCCTTTAATGTTCTATGTGTAATTTTTGTAGTCCCAATCTTTGAAATAGACGATTGTCTTGTTCAGGTACTTGATTTTGAGTTGTAAGTAGCTTTTCACCGTAAAAAATTGAATTAGCGCCAGCAAGGAAGCACAGTGCTTGCAATTCATCTGACATTTTTTCTCGCCCAGCTGATAAACGTACATAAGATTTTGGCATCATAATTCTGGCTATTGCAATAGTACGAACAAAATCAAATGGATCAACATCAGCCACATTCTCAAGAGGAGTTCCAGGAATTTTTATTAGCATATTAATTGGTACTGATTCTGGAGGCTCATCCAAGTTAGCAAGAAGAACTAACATTTTTATTCGATCTTCATTAGTTTCACCCATGCCAAGAATGCCGCCACAGCAGACCTTAATTCCAGATGCGCGCACGTACTCTAATGTCTTCAAGCGATCTTGAAAAGTACGTGTAGTTATGACCTTATTATAATATTCTTCAGATGTGTCAATATTATGATTATAAAAGTCTAAACCAGCTCCCTTTAGCATATTAGCTTGATAAGCTTTTAACAACCCAAGAGTCACACACGTTTCAAGACCCAATTTTTTCACTTCTCTAATCATTTCGCAAACAACTTTTAAATCTTGATCACGTGGACCACGCCAAGCTGCCCCCATACAGAAACGGGTGCTTCCAGCTTTCTTTGCACATTTTGCTGCTTCAATCACCTCAGCAATTTCTAATAAAGGCTTTTTCTGCAGCCCGGTGTTGTAGTGTGCTGACTGAGGACAGTAAGAGCAATTTTCTGGGCAGCTACCTGTTTTAATACTTAAAAGTGTACTAATTTGCACTTCACTAGGATTAAATTGCTTCCTATGTTCTGTTTGTGCTGTATAAATTAGCTCAGGAAATGGAAGATTAAAGATTTGGTCTGCCTTGGCAAAAGTCCACTTTTTTGTCATGATTTAAGCTCCTTCTTGATAAATAGGTTGTGTATAAACTATACAGTAAGTATTATGATATACTACAGAGTAAAGGGAAATATCGGCAATTGCCGCAAGCTATCCTAGACTCAGACAAGAACTTTATCGATTTTTCCACTAACGATTACCTTGGCCTAAGTCAGTCAGAAGTACTGTTTGATGCAGCAAAGCTTTCTGGAGCACAGTTTGGAGTAGGATCCACTGGTTCTCGGTTGCTCTCAGGTAATAAAAAAATATTTGAAGACCTTGAGAAGAGGATTGCCCAAGATAAAGGAACTGAGTCAGCGCTTATCTTCAATTCAGGTTTTCAGGCCAATATAACTGCTCTTGCAAGCTTATTAGATCAATCAGTATTGGGTAATAAACCTATTGTCTTTTTTGATAAATTAAATCATGCAAGTTTATATCAAGCTATATTTTTAAGCCATGCTGAGCTTGTACGGTATCGACATAATGATATGGATCATTTAAGTAATTTACTTACAAAATTCAAAAATGACTTAAGATCGAAGTTCATTGTTACTGAAACAATTTTCGGTATGGACGGAGATATTGTATCGATAGAGGAAATCTTTGCTCTTAGTAAAAAATATGAAGCTTTTCTATATTTAGATGAAGCACATGCAACAGGTATTATTGGTCATAATGGGTATGGCTTATCTACCAACATTGACCTTCAGGAAATTCCGCATCTAGTCTTAGGTACTTTTAGTAAAGCTTTAGGGTGCTTTGGTGCGTATGTTGCTTGTTCTAATATTATAAAGAACTATCTCATCAATCAATGCTCAGGGTTTATCTATTCAACCTCTCTTTCTCCGATGGTAATTGGCGCAGCAGTCAAAGGTTGGGATTTAGTGCCCCATCTTACTGATCAACGTCAGGCTTTATCCTTTAAGGCTGCAAATTTGAGAAATAACCTGCAAAACCTTGGATTTAACACAGGTGATTCAGTTACACACATTATACCAATAATTCTAGGTGATGAGGATACTGTAATGAGTGCAAAAGAAAAGCTTTTGAAACAAGGATTGGTTGTTTCTGCTATACGTCCACCTACTGTTCCTCCTGGAACATCAAGACTACGTATTGCACTCAATGTGAATCATACTGAAAGTAACCTAAACCATTTAATACATGCTCTTCAGCAAATATGAACTATCACTTTGTATTTTGTCACGGTTGGGGATTTAATTATAAGTTTTTTCAACCTCTCATAAATAAATATTTCTCTCAAGTTCCCTACCATTGTTTAGATCTCGGTTATTTTGGAGAAGAAAACCTGGACTTGCCAAAAGATAGTACATTTATTGGTATTGGACATTCCTTTGGACTGATAAAACTAGCTTCTTTAAACGTAAAGTTTAACGCACTTATCGGTATACAAGCTTTTATCAATTTTTTGGGATTTGATTTATGGTTACACAAAAAACGCAAGTTAGAGTTAAAAGTAATGACACAGCGCTTTCAAATGGATCCAGTAGATACTCTGATATCCTTCCATAAAAGATGCGGTGTAAACTACAACTCTTTTAATCGGTTGAATAAAGCAAAACTAATGCAGGATTTAGAGCTACTCACCACAGTACATCAGCTACCACACATATCACTATTAATATTAGGTGCAACAAATGATACAATTGTACCCCAGGAACTTATCTATGATAACTTCAATAAAGATGTTAAAGTTGTTATGCATAGCAGAGGTTACCATAGTTTAGGGTTGTGTGAACATCATTTTGTGTACGAGCAAATTATAAGTTTTTGTAATGGAATTACAAAAGAGATACATACAGGACAATTTTAGCAGAGCAAGCTTGTCTTATGATAATGTAGCTTTCGTTCAAAAAGAATGTGCTGCAAAGCTAGTCAATTTGTTAAAAAGTTACCTTCCTGAATTTCATCCACAATCTATCTTAGATTTGGGTACAGGTACAGGCTACATTCCAGAAATTTTGTTTAGTTTCTTTCCACAAAGCGAGTTTACTTTAAATGACATATCACCTAGTATGTTGGCGAGAACAAAAGAAAAATTAGCAGTGTATAAGGAAGTTGCATTCATCCTAGGCGATATGGAAACACTAGACTTTGGCTTTCACGATCTTGTCATTTCAAACCTAGCACTTCAATGGGTGCGCAATTTAAAAAAGATGATAAAGGAATCATACAATAATTCAAATGTCTTTGTTTTTTCGTGTTTATTGGATGGTACATTTAATGAATGGTCTAGAGTCTTCACAAAATCCCTATTACTTGCACCAATTCATCAGTATCCATCTAAACAAGAATTAGAAAGCTATTTACTTCACCTGAAGCCAAAAAAATATTTTTTCGACTCGCAAGAATTTACATTGTGTTTTCCAAGCGCAAGTGAATTTATTAGATACCTTAGGAATCTAGGAGCAAATCAAGGTAGCCAAGCAATTTTTTTACCTGACCTAAGGAAGATCGTAAAAACCTATACTGGCAAGATTAATGTTACCTATAAAGTATTTTTTGGAATTTTAAGTAGATGCAGATCTTTGTAACAGGAACAGATACCGACGTTGGCAAGACTACTATAAGCAGTTGGCTCTGCCTACACACTGGGTATTCGTATTTCAAACCCATCCAAACTGGAAGTATTCTAGGTACAGATAGTCATCAAATAAGCAATTTGACTAACGCCAACGTTTATAAAGAAAATTTTGTTTATAAAAGACCTCTATCTCCCCACTTGGCAGCGTCACTGGAGAACGATAGTATTAATATCGATAGTATTAGCTTGCCCAAAACACATAACTTAATCATAGAGGGTGCTGGAGGAGTTTTAGTTCCAATCAATAAAACCACACTAATGGTTGATTTAATCAAAAAATTTGCCACTCCAACAATTTTAGTTGCAAGGACCACACTTGGCACAATTAATCACACATTGCTTAGTTTAGAGGCACTACATGCTAGAAATGTTCCTATTTTGGGGGTGATCTTAAATGGACTACTTAGTCAAGATAATCTTGAAGCAATAGAATTTTATGGTAGAGTACAGGTGTTAGCATCAGTACCTAAACTACAGCAAATTGACAGAGAACATCTGATGCAAACACCACTCTCAAATCGATTAAAAGCTATCTTGGAAAGATGAATCTAAGCGAACGTGACAGAAAAATCATATGGCATCCTTTTACGCAAGAGAAAGTAGCCAAACCTCCTATTGCAATTAAGAAAGCTCACGGGTCATATCTTTATGATGAGAATAATAAACCATACCTCGATCTGATTTCCAGTTGGTGGGTAAATCTGCACGGTCACGCTCATCCCAAGATTGCTCAGGCTATATATGAGCAAAGCATGACTTTAGAACATGTAATTTTTGCAGGCTTTACTCATGAGCCTGCAGTAACGCTTTGCGAAAAGTTAAAAACTCTACTACCAGATAAATTATCCAGATTTTTCTTTTCAGACAATGGTTCTACTGCTGTTGAGGTAGCACTAAAAATGGCCTATCAGTACTGGTGGAATCAGGGTACCCGTGAAAGAACTACTTTCCTGAGTTTTGAAGGAGGGTATCATGGAGATACGTTTGGTGCGATGAGTGTAGGTATTAAGTCTGGTTTTCACGATACATTTTCAAATCTATTGTTTTCCGTTTTAACAGTACCTTTCCCAGAAACCTGGGATAAAGATGAAGAAATAGAAAACAAAGAAAAACACTCTCTGGAAGTATTAGAAAGTCACTTACGTGCTGGTTCTCGTAAAATTGCTGCATTAATTCTAGAGCCTTTGGTGCAGGGAGCAAGTGGTATGAGGATGTGCCGTCCAGAGTTTGTTAGAAAAGTTGTCAATTTAGTACGCCAGCATGGAATTTTGATAATTTGTGACGAAGTTATGACCGGCTTTGGACGTACTGGTACTTACTTTGCTTTTGAACAAACTCAAATTATACCTGATTTTTTATGTATCTCTAAAGGATTAACAGGAGGTTTTCTCCCACTTGCTCTCACAGTTACTACCGAAGAAGTCTACTCAGCATTTTTAAATGAACATTTTACTAAAGCGTTCGCTCATGGTCACTCCTACACTGCCAATCCCTTAGGTTGTGCAGCTGCAGTTGCTTCTTTAGACTTATTAGTTAAGCACGATACCATGGAGTCAATTAAGAGGATTCATAGTATACACAAAAAGGAATTAGTAAATTTGTCTGAAGCTTGTAAGAACGTCGAGCATACACGTGTTACTGGCACAATAGGAGCTTTTAATGTTCATGATGCACAGACATTAAAGATAAAATTTTTAGAGCAAGGACTTTTAATCAGACCACTCGGCAATTCAGTTTATTTATTACCACCTTATTCAATCAGTACTTCAGAGCTTGAAGAAGCTTATAACAAAATTAGAAGTGTTCTCAGGATTTTTTCATAGTGACTTTACCAGACCAACCCATCTCAAAAAAACTTGTTCTCACACTGGATGGTTTTAAGCGCTGGAAATGGTTGTATTATTTAAATTTTTAGCAATATTTTGTATTAAGTTAATATCAATCTGTTTGAGAAAAAGTTGTATTTTCTTGTGTCTTAATTCTGTTTTTAATATGGTAAGTTAGGGGCATTAAGTACTCAATTGAGATTTACAATAGTTTTATGCTTTAAATAGAATGGAATTCCTCTGATTCATATTGTTCCTTTTGCAAAAAACATCCCTGACTTTTCCTCTACCTTTTCTTGTCAAGGTCAATTATAAGAAAGGCTATAAGTTATCATGTGACGCTGTAATCCAGAAAATTTTATCCATAGCTTACGGATTATTAATAACTTTACCATAGTAATACAATTTTACAGTAGGTATGGGATGAGCGATTCAAACAAAGATATGAATACTGAATTATTTGATGCTGTTAAAGGAGGTAATATTGATGAAGTAGGACGTCTGATAAGTGAAGGAGCAGATGTTAATGCAAAAAGTAAGCAAGGAAATACTTCTTTGCATTTTGCTGCTCGGAAAGGTAGCTCAGAAATAGTCAAATTACTATTGAGGCGTGGAGCAGATGTTAATGCAAAAAGTAAGCAAGGAAATACTCCTTTGCATATTGCTGCTTGGGAAGGTAGCTCAAAAATAGTCGAATTACTATTGAAGCATGGAGCAGATGTTCATGCAAAAAATAAGCAAGGAAATACTCCTTTTTATTTTGCTAAGTTTAATGATCATGTTGATGTTGTCGATGTGTTAAACAAAGTGAGTGAAGCAAGTGTTAATGTAGAAAGTTGTCAAAATTTAAGTTCTGATCAAAAAGGTGCTAGGACTCCTTCTTGTTGTAGTAAAGTGTTAAACAAAATGGCTCATAGGCTTAAAAATAAGTGTAATCTTTACTCTAATCAAGCGATTACGGAAGCTTCAGGATCTGCAAGTCGAGCTGATAATAGGCCAGATTTAAGACTGAATGATACGAACATCGAAAACCTCAGAGCAGGGAGGGATGGTGGTTGGCAGTATTTCCGTTGATGATAAGGTATTAATCTATCTGTGACGAACCTCTTGATACAGTTTGTTATGGTCAGGTAAGGAAAGCAGTATTACTACTACTCCCTCCCTTAGAACCTGTACATGATCTCAAAGAAGGGATAAAGTAGGAGATAATGTATATAAATTAGATATATGAGAAGTGTATACCCAAGTGACATAAGTTGTGAAAAATTCAAGATAATTTTACCAGATCTAGAATCTTGTAGAAAAAAACAAAGCCAAGAAGACTTATGATGTATTTTGTGGAGTGCTGTACGTCCTAAAAAGCTGTTGCCAGTGGAGAATGTTCCCACAAGAGTTTCCAAAATGGAGAAGTTGTTACGACTACTTTAAAAAATGGAGCGAAAAACCAAGCGAAGATAAAGAAAGTATTTTGGAGAGTGTTTTAAAAAAAATTAGTTAGAAAGGTCCGTATCAACAATGGTAGGAAACAGTTTCTGTATAATTGATGCTCAAAGTGTTAAAAACGCAAATACTGCTGAAAGAAAGGGCTATGATGCAGGCAAAAAAATTTCAGGTATAAAGCGCAGTTGATACACAAGGTCTTCCACACGCAATTCATATAACAACGGCAGAAGCAGCTGATCGTAGCAATGCTGTAAAAATGGTTAAAAATGCTAAAGCAAAACTCTCTGAAGTCAAAAATATACTCGCTGATGCTGGCTATACAGGAGAAAATTTTGCAACACAAATAAAAGCAACTATTGGTGCAACTGTTGAGGTGAAGCGAATTACATACCTTTGCTGTATTGCCAAAAAGATGGGTTGTAGAGAGGTCTTTTGCTTGGTTGGAAAAATGTAGACGGTTATGGAAAAATTGCGAGCGTAAACTCAACACCAGCTTACAAATTGGCTTTCACTTCTTTGCTCCTCAAAAGATTATGAACAGGTTCTTAGATTTAGCAGGAATTTACAATTTCAAGCTGGTGAAATGAGTTTCGAAAGAGATCTATTGATTCTTGCTGTTGCCCTCTCTTACTCTGAAATTAGTTCCATACCGTTTCGCAGTGGGTCTATAGAAATTCTCATGGAGAAAAGACAAAAAATGTGAAAATACGTAGAAAACGCAAGCTTTATGATACTAAATGAAAAAAAGGAGAAGTTTTCGGCCTTCCACCATTAATTAGGTGGAGATAGGTTGAATTGACCCTATTGTAGAAGGTATGCAATTTGACCTACGCTTTGGCATTGCAAGAAGCTTATCTATAGGATTTGTATGTTCACCACTACCATGAATAATATCATATTCAGTCAGTGGTTCTATATCCTGTAGTATAGAGCTAATTTCATCAATAGCATCAGAAGCTTTCTCTATGGGTAAAAACTTTTCTTCATTTGCCATAAATTCTAGCTTGTTACAATCAGCAATCTGCTTATTAAAAGTAATTGATCTGAATCTTTCTGGATAACCAAAAACAAAAGCCATAAGTGGAATGCAGCCAAAAGTAGTTATAGCCGATACAAGTGGTAGATTACTTATAAATAGATATGGAACTTGTGGAAGAACTACTAGCAATGGGAACCATTTCACAAGAAATACAAACACTTGTGCACCTGTGTTACCGTAACTTTCTCTATATACTTTTTTTTCTGGATTCTCGACATTTGAGTGACGGAAAATATAAATTGCCAGTGGTAAATAAATTACAGCACTTATAATAAATACTATCGGATTATTTGTGAATAGATATATAATTAGTGCAGACATTACGGATAATAGAGTAGTTTTTCCAAAATTCTTCCTGAGAGAAGTCATGCAAGCATCCTTAGCGCTAAGAAGAAATTCTGTTGAATTGCCAACATTTCTAATATGGAAAACCTTTTTATCTGTACTATAGTTTTTTAATGCTAGCTCATGCTTGATATCAATTATCTTGCTAGAGTCATGATACCAAGCATGGGCAGCTACAATTTCTTTACTAATTTCTAGAATATAATTGACAGTTTCCCTATCATCAGTGTTTATTGTTTCTTTATTTTTTACCTGACTCAAAA
The DNA here is from genome assembly GCF_001027565.1 of Wolbachia endosymbiont of Armadillidium vulgare str. wVulC. Lineage (NCBI taxonomy): Bacteria > Pseudomonadati > Pseudomonadota > Alphaproteobacteria > Rickettsiales > Anaplasmataceae > Wolbachia > Wolbachia endosymbiont of Armadillidium vulgare. The sequence goes on from NZ_ALWU01000010.1 coordinate 200,125, forward strand.
GTGATCTAATGTTTTTTACTTTATCTTTATTATTTTCTGGATAAATAGAGTTTAGTATTGTTAAAATATGTGCATCTTGTAATGGTGAGGTGATGTTTTTAAGCACTTTTTTACCTACTGAACTGTTTATCAATTTATCAAACAGTTCAGGTTTATTTTTTGATAATTCTAAGAGCTTATCTATTGTCTTTTGATTTTCAATACTACCCATAAAGGTATAGTTTTTAATAATACGAACATAAGTTGCTTCAGCACTTGCAACACCATTTGTTATTTTATCTTCACCAATTGTACTAAGACAAAACATTAAATAATTAGGGAAAGCCCAGAAGTAGTAGAAAGCAATGCTAAAGATGCGTGCAATGTAATATGGAACTGCATATAATGCACTTGGTTTACCTTGATTTTTTATGTTTTTTTTGTATGAGGTAAGCTCCTTTTTTACTTTTTGTAAAATGTGAGAAAATTCTTTTGTTGTTTTTTCTAAAACATGGTTATTTGTGTTATATAGATCTTTAAGTTTTTTAACTATAATATGTGTTTTACAATGCTCATAGTTAACTTCTTCGCCATTATCTATTCTATCATTGATATACTGAATTATTTCCTCTGAGGCTTCTCTTACAATTGTTTTTGGTAATCTTTTATTACGTTCGTTTCTGGCTTCAAATAGAAGTGTAGTAGAATTGTCTGCCGTTAATTTTTCTACATCAAAACAGAATTTTACGCCTTGATTTGCAATTAGCCTAAAGCATGGCCTCTTATATTCGTTTCGTCCTCTATTTCTACCATAGCCTTGACTAATATCATCTGGATTATTAGTTTTATCATCATTTTTGCCTATGAGCATAGAAATGCTTTGCACATTGCTTTGAAATCCTGTGCCTTTTGATGGGTCCACCAGGTTTCCTAACAGGCCTGCTTTGAATAATTCCGTTACTACTTCCGACGCATATTGATATGCTTTAGGTTTTCCGTTCTCATCAAAGCCAGTAAATGGCCCTTCTATTTTTAAATGACTAAAATTATCAAAAATTATTTTATTTCTATTACATATCTCTTTTAATTTATATAGAGGAAATTTTTCTGCATTTTCATTTATCTTTTCTATAAGGTTATGCTTTCTAAATAATGCAGCGACGGCTGGGTAATCTTTAGGCTGCCAATTGAAAACTTTATCACCTTTCTCATATTGCAGTTCTTTATATGTCTCTTTTATAAATTCATCGCTTTTTAATCCAAAATTATCTTCCAAATACCGCTCTAGCTGATCTTTATACACATCGTAAGTAGGAAGTTTATATCGACCTGATCGAAAGTAACTAAGATTATCAGACTCTGTTGTTATCTCTTCAAGTTTAGTGCATATATCATCTAATACCTGATATTCATCTCCTATTTTCATCATATTATGGAGTTTTTTATCAAGTTCCCAATTTTTTACTATGGTATTTAGGTCTCCAGTCTTTAAAGCGTTAACTACACATTCAATGCTTTCTGTCAGCTCAGTAAGCAGATCATCTTTAAACCCCTTTTTTTCTAGATATTCCTTTATATTTCTCTGGATATTACTATCTTTAAATATTTCTTTAACTTCCTTGCATAATTCTCCTAGATTTTCTGCTCTTGCTTTATCTAATGCAATAACATCAGGATATTTTGGAAGTAATGCTAAAAGAGTATTGTTAATTATGCCGTGCATTACTCTATATTCTGAGTAAGTTACTGTGTCGCTGAAGTCTATTTCATTTACTTTCTCTTTTACTTTTTTATCACTCTTTAAGCAATTCCTTATTGTCGTTTTACATTGTTCTATGCAGTAACTTCTTTGCGCTTCTTTATAGGAAAAATCGAATTTCCCAACAGATTGTCCTCCAGGCTTCCTTCCCAGTTCATATTTATCATGAAAGTAACTGTAGTTAGATAACTTGCCATTTTTATATACTTTATCTATTCCATCTCTATAGATACCACTTAAATTTCTAATCACATCATAATTAGATGTCAAAATTAAGGTTTCGTAACCCCTAGGGCTGTAAGTAGTTATCCCTTTAGGGTTCTTTTTGCATATGAAAGTCTCTTCAATTTTGCAAACGTCTTCATGTGCTGGACTAGAAGCTCCATCATCTAATAAATTTGCTATAAGTCTACTAGATATATCCCTATCGGCTATTTTATCCACCACTAGGTTGATAAGTGATACGACAGGAAGGACAATGAGAAGAAGTGAAACCTGCCCTATGATAGGGTGATATATAAATATATTAATATAAAAATTATAAAAATCATATAAGAGAGAGAAAGCGATAAATTTTTCTGTAACATAAGAGTTTAAATAGATTTTAAATAATGCAGTTAACATATACGATATTGCTATAATACAAGCATATGGTGCAAATCCAGACCTCTTGTTAGTTCTTTTCATAACACTACTTGCAGTAGCACTTATCGAGAGTGCTTTAATAATTCCCATTTCTTCTATCTTCCTTTTCAAGGAAATGCTGATTTTACCTGTAGATTCCTTGATGCTTTTGTATAACCACTCCTGTAGTGTTGCACTTAAGCTGATACACGGATATTTTTTTGCTAAATGCTTAAAACGTTTCCTATATAAGTCCTCTTTTGTTGCCAGATCTATTTCATCAATCATTAAAACCGTTGGTTCTGGAAGTTGTGTAGAGTTTTGCCAGTCTGTTATGAAAAACTCTTTATGTCCTATTATTTGCTTTCTTATATGCTCTGCTGTTGAGTTAGAAGAGGATTCTTCAACATCATTTTCTGCGCCGTAAAAGAATTTATTAACCTCCTTTTGAAACTGCAATACTAAATTATCAGGGACTATTATTCTATAATTAGTGTTAGCATTTTTTAAAATACTAGCGAACGATATTTGAATGAATGACTTGCCAAATCCTGTGGTTATATCCAATAGCATATCAGGGTCTTTGCCTTTTTCTATATGCTTCAGCATGTCTCCTAAAACGTTCTTTTGTATTTTATATAATGTTTTATATTGCTTTTTGATCTCTTGAATTTCTTGATTACCATTTTCTCCATCACTATCAGAGAGAAATAGTTTTGAGACATCCAAAATCTTTTTTCTCTTGGTTGCGTTTAGTATATTAGTTGTGCCTGGCGTATTAATTGCATCTACCATAAAAATCTTCTATATATAAAATAAATTTAAAAGTATATTAATATAATATATTAAGAATTTTACTAAATGTCAATTTTACTTGCTAGTTTTTAACACAGCACGTTTTAAGTCTGACTCTGAAAGATTGGAGTAATCTAGATTAGAATTTGTCAAATTTGTACCAGTGAGAGAGGAGTTATCGAAAATAGCATAACGCAAATCAGCTTTTTCAAGATTTGCTTTACTTAAGTTAACATTTTTGAATTTTGTTCTGCTGAGTATTGAATTGGAAAAGTCAGCATTTTCTAGATTCATGTCTTCAAGCTCACAGTGAGAGTAATTTACATCAAATCTTTCATCTTGTGATATTTTTTCCTGTAAATCCTCAACTAAAGTTATTGACTTTACCCAAAAAAAGTAGAGAGGAAGTTAAGCTATTTTTATTATAAAAATGATGAATCAAATTTTTCAGGAATGCAATGTAGAATGTCTACGCTGTTTGTTATAAAAATTTCTATGTACTCAAATATAGCAGTTCTAGTTTGCTGAGCAGAGTGTTGCAAGGTATCAATAAGAAGCTCCCATTTGAGTGAGCTTTTCAACAACAGAGTTGTCATAACAACAGCCTTTATGACTAATACTGGAAATGATGTTTTTTGTGTTCAGCAAAAATTAATAATTTTTAGAGGTAAACCTTGATCACTATGAAATAGCAGATTTTTGGCGGGTTTGCGCCTATCAACAGCCATCAATAAGGCATTTATAACTAATCGCTTAGCTATTGTACTACTCATTAACTACCATACGTGAATATAGATCAATTATTGCTGCTAAATATAGTCAGCCATCCTTAATTTTTATGTATGTAAACCCATATTTTATTTGGCCGATCAGTAGTAAATGGTCCAATATATTAGGGGCTATCACTCTATTGTCAGTCTGCTGTTTTTTGCTTTTGAATCTTCGCCTCAGTTTAGCGTGAATACCATTTTTGCATAATATCCTGCACTATTTTGATGTTGCAATTTTTACCTAAAGACTTTAGTTCAGCATGAATCTTAGGTGCCCCATATCTACAATTAAATGCTTGGTATATTTTTTGAATATCTGCTAGCAGCAGCTCCCTTGTTAACTCTTTGGTGCTTTTCTTCTTACTAATCCATTTATAGTATCTGCTAGCAGATACTTTCAAAATCCTGCATAACTCCTGTATTTTATAGTAGTTTTTATGCTTTTTGATAAATAAATCTTTGTAACTTGCAAAATATCCCAGGGCTTTTTTTAAAATGTCTCTTTCCCTTGTTACTTTTGCTAACTCTCTCTTTATTGTAAGGAGCTACTCTACCCCTGCCTGGAAATGCATTTGCTGCTGACTTTTTCTCGTTATACTTCTTTATCCACTTACCTAATACACCAGGGTTTATACCTAGATCTCTTGCTATTTGTGAAATTGTTTCTTCCCTTTCTCTAAAAAGTTTTACAGCTTCTTCTTTGAACTCTGCTGTATACTTTCTTCCATTTGTCATATTACACCCCTTTATGAAAACATTTTTTACTATAAAAACGTCTCAACTTTCTCTCCACTTTTTCTGAGTAAGGTCACATAGTTGATTAGCGTTAAAAGGGTAATAATACTCTCAAATTATCACTATTAGAAGTTTTTAGGTTTTTCTGTAAATTTTACTTGTGCATACTAAATTATATGATATAAAGCCAAAAATGTTATTCTTTATGAGGTGTTTTATGAGCAAACAGACTGAAGTTTTTACAGACGAGTTATTTGCTGCTATAGAAGAGCATAATCTTTTGAAAGCTGAAGAATGTATTATAACTGCAGATTATATAGGTGTAAGCAAGGTTTTTAATGGTGAAAAATATGGTATAAAACCTATAAGTTTTGCTGTTAAAGAGAATAGTTTGGAGATATTGAATCTTTTGATTACCAGTGGTGCTAGTGTTAATGCTGCTAATAGTGAAGATTTGAGAACTGCTTTGCACGTTGCCGCTGAATATGGTAGAGAAGAAGCAGGACAATTTCTACTTTCTCATCTTGCTGATGTCAATTTGCAAGACACAATGGGTAAGACACCTTTGCACTTAGCGTCTTTCCATTGTCGAGTAGGGATGGTAAAACTTCTCATCGGCAATAATGCTGACCCTAATGTAAGAGATGTAAATGGTGAAACGGCATCTGATGTTATTGGAGATAATCCAGAACTTATGTGTGAAGACCATATAATACAAAAAATATTATCCATGTTGAAAGGTGATATTGAGTTTGATTATAAAGCAGTATTGCCCACTAGAAATCTTAAAGCGTTAGAAGCTGGCGATACTGCAGACGTGACAGGCAATGTAGTCAAACCTTCTTCCTTTATTGATAATGTGTTTAGTTGGATGGGAGCTTCAACTACTGCTGCACTCAGTAGCTTGTTCCGCAATGTCCCTGTTTTACCTTCTGCTCAGCAATCTATTATCCACTCAGCAAGCAGCCCTAGTAGTTTTTTGAGTAGTGAGAATATTGCTTTTGCTAGTTGTGTTGCTGAAGCTTTAGATAATACTAGGAGTAGGCACTATCAGAATTTAACAAGTAAAGGAGTAGAGGTTATACCAGATATCAATATTGCAGTTAGATTTGCGCTTAAGAAATTTGATTCATTTGTAGAAAGCAAAATAAGAAGTTTAGACTCAAAAGAAAAAGATAGAATACATACTGAGCTTGAAGAAGCGTATCCAAAAATAATAACAAGCTTGGAGAGAGGAATTAAATTTAGTGGTAATGTTGGGTTAGATGATGTTTTAGAAGAGTGCAAAAAGTGCTTTTGTACAAATATTCTACCAAAAGTAACAACTCATCTTTCTGATGTAGGAATAACCGAGTCTGGAAATAACTTCAGTAGGCAGATTTAGCTGCAAGAAATGTGGTATAATATGCCAGATAGAAGGAAGTTTACAATGTTTTAAAAGGCAACATCGAAAAGATGTTTGATGAGCAGCAGATAGTTAATAGTGGCCAAGTGCAAATGCCTAACGACATTGCTAATAATAAACCTAGAAGCTATTTAAATAATACAACAGTGGACAAACAGTTACAAAATGCCATTTCTTCCTGAAGTTGTTTAATTTCGTCTGCAGAAAGGCCAGTGATTTCAGCGATAACATCAATAGAGACACCGGCCTTGAGCGAGTTTTTTGCAACTTTAATTTTACCTTTTTCATGACCGATTTGGATGGCTTCTCTATTTATGAGCTGTATTAGCTGTGGTATTGTGTAGCAGATTATCCAATCTGGTGCTTCTCTGCCATTTTCCCACTTAGCAAATCTCATCTTTTCCTTGAGATAATATCCCCTATAAGCTTCCACAGCACTGCTGCATTTATACTGATCCGGCAGTGCTTGTATAAAAGCTTGCATATCAGTTGATTGAAAAATGAGTAAATCCTTATTACTATCACACCAATCTATTACTTCCTCTGATTTATGTTTTCTTTTGTATCGCAAAGTGTACTCTTTACATAATTCTTTTCCGTACTCTATCAACCAATAAAAGTTCCCTTTTGATTGCCTAGCCCATAAAGAGCAAGGATGGTTTTTGTGAGTAAGTTTATATGGAACTTCTATATTTTGGTCTGTAATGCTGACTAAAGGATTTTGCGTTTTTAATGCTATTGAAAAAACACTACTAAGTAATAGAGCAGTTTCTAATGGCATTTTTACTATATGCTTATCACATAACATTTTTGCTGCAATTATAGGATTTTCGTCTAATACAAAGATGTTCATCCAAAGATAAAGTCAGCTTAAGTCTTTGTTTTCATACTCATCAGCTGATAAACCGGTTGCTTGATAGACAATATCAGTAGAAAATCCTGCTTTAAGTAGATTTTTTGCAACTGTTATCTTAGCTTGTTTTTCACCCTTCTCCGCGCCAATTTGAATACCTTCCGCTCTGCCTTTTTGATGGCCGATTTGGATGCCTTCTAGTCTACCTTTTTCTTGACCTAATCTAAGCCCCTCATCAAATTTTTCAGCAAAAGCAGCAATCTCATCCATTATACGTTTTTTCCTTTGCTCATATGCTAGTAATTCTTCTTCTGACCAGTTAAACTTATTCATCTCTTCATAAGCTCGTTTTATTATTACGTCACTACCAACTATCTTATCTAGATCCTCTTCCCTTGTTTCTCCTGCATAACGAAAAAAATAACACCACTTTTCGACTATATTTTCTAATTGATCTTCTTGTGTTTTTGGGAATTTCGGTAATTCTATGAAAGTAAAACTAAAGTCCTTCAGGTCATGTTCAAATGTTTTTCTATCAAGAGTAACGTGATCGGATTTGTACTCTGGTTTATTAGGAAATAGGATAAAATCAGTGATAGCAATAAAGACAACTTCCTTCAGATCTTGATATTGACCACCTACGTCAGCTTGACTGGAATAAGCTTTGGCGGCATAGTATTGTGCACGTTTTTCGAAGCCAGTAGTTCTAGCGACTTGCATCTCAACAATTGTTTGAACACCTTTAGAATCTCTACAAAGTACATCAACAATATTTTCCTTTTTAGCAGCAATATCAGGATTTTGAATGGGATTTAGAAACTGCACATTTTCTATTTTAGCTTCATCAGTAAGGCCTAGAATGTCATTGAGAAAGTGGATAAGAATGCCTTTATTTTTTTCAGTGCCAAATATTCTTTTGAACGAGTAAGAGTTTAGTGGACTGAGATATTTTCCACTAAACTCTCCTCTAGGAACCGTACTTGAAAGTTTCCCTTCATACGGCTCGAGCCATCTTAAGTCCTTTTCTCGAGAACCGGCAACAGCTTCCTTCAAATATTCTGGCATTTCAAATTCCTTACTAGGATTAACATTAATCATATCTTATCATCCTCATAAAGAGAAGGATTATTTGATCTACGTTTTTCAAAGTAGGCATACCATTCTTTATCGTAGGGATTTGCCTCAGCTTGAATTTTCTTGTGGCGACGAATTGGTACGCTTGTTGCTTGAAAGAGTTCCTTCCACTCAACTGTACCTTTATTCTTAGTCAGCGCTGCAAAGCACCATCTTCTGGCTTCTTTTGTTTTAAAGTATTTCTCCTTAATCCAGCGTAAGCCTTTATTAGGGTGTCTGCGTTTTGACCATTGCCATAAGGCTTTAAAAATCTCAGAATCCACTTTCTCATAAGCTTTTCTTGCGCATATTCCCCTGTGGTAATAGACCCACCCTCGAATTTGAGGTGTGAGCAGTTCTATTACTTTTTCTTGGGTTGCTGCGCAGTTCTTACGAATCAAGCACCGGATGCGCTTCAGAAGTCGGTTTGTACTTTCTGCTGAAGGTTTGATGATTATCTTCCTTTCGTACTGTCTGACCTAGAAAATCAAATCCCTGTTCTACGTGTGTGATCTTGGTTTTTCCTGTGGATAGAGTTAACCCTCTGTCGCTGAGGAAATCCTCTACTAGCCTTTTAACTTTAGTCTCAAGAATTTCTTTTGATTTTCCAGTTACTATGAAGTCATCCGCGTAGCGAATCACGTGCACACCATATTTCTTGCGTTTTCTTGTTCCCGAAATGTTTACTGATAACATTTTCGAAACCATCAAGGGTCAAGTTAGCAAGTACAGGGGAGATTACCCCGCCAACAATGTTGCAAAAAACGTAAAATTAGAGAAAAGCATTTCTCGAAAACTTCTATGTCCAAAAACAAGAGTGCCATTTATTTATAGTGCCAACAATCAATTAACCATCAGTTTCAATGAATGATATGAACATATTATTTCAAGGAAAGTTCATGGGGAATAAGAGATTAGCTATACGGATTAGCTGTAGCTATGAAACTAACCAGTTGGCAGAAAAGTATTTGTTAGATGCTTATGAAAAAGCCGTGTCAAAGCAAGTAAGCCAAAAAAATTTAAAACATAAAAATGGGATTCAAGGAGGATCAAATGGTAACAGTGAGTTTATATGCAAGAGTTTCTTCAGGGAAACAAGCACAAGAAAATACAATAGCAAGTCAAGTTGCAGCTTTAGAGAAGCAAATTAGTACGGATGGGTACAAGTGAGTATAAATTTATTGACAATGGCTACAGTGTTAGTCCGTCCTGATCTAGAAAAATTACGTGATAAAGTAACAGAAGGTAAAATTGATAGATTCATTCACCTGATCGCTTATCTAGGAAATATGCATATCAAATTTGAAGAATTTGAGAAAGCAGGAGCAGAAACGGTTTTCTTAAATTATGAGATTAACAATAATCCAGAATCTCAGTTACTGTTACAAATGCAAGGTATGATAGCAGAATATGAACGAGCGAAAATTATGGAACGAAGTCGTCGCGGAAAGATTTACGCAGCTAATAAAGGTTGTGTAAGCGTAATGGGAGGAGCTCCTTATGGTTATCGTTATATAGATAAATATATGGGAGGAGGACAAGCTTTATTTGAAATAAACGAAGAAGAAGCTAATGTTGTTAGGAAAGTATTTTTGTGGGTAGCATCGAACAGGCAAAACCTGTCAAACCAAAAAGAAACTCCCTAATTTAAGTTTTTAGTAATTTGTTGGTATAATTGCGTAGGAAGCACTTCTGCAGTTATGACCGATATCCCAATGGTGTCACAGTGCCCGTTGGTTAGCATGGTTTTGAAGGTGACGGTTAAACCATTGATGGAGTCTATTCAGACTACCTCGTTTAGGAGAGTGCCTTAATAATTTTACCGTCTCAAGCTGAAGCGCTTCTTCAATGATAAATTATATACTAAAGATATAAAATGGCAAAAGTAAAAAATAAGTTGGAAGTAATGAACCCTAATGCGGCAGGAATAGATATCTGTACATTATGTATGTGTTCCAGAAGGAAGAGATGAGCAACATATCCAAAAGTTTGGTTGTTTTACAGTGGATCTGCATAACTTAGCAAAATGGTTGAAGAAGTGTGAAATTAAAACGGTAGCTATGGAATCAACGGGAGTATATTGGATTCCTTTATTTCAAATACTTGAATCATATGGATTTGAAGTAAAATTAGTAAACGCGCGGCATATTAAAAATGTACCTGGTAGAAAATCTGATGTTCAAGATTGCCAGTGGTTGCAACAGTTACATAGCTATGGACTGCTCCAAGGATCATTTAGACCAGATGATCAAATTTGCGTACTGCGTGGCTACGTCAGACAACGTAATAATCTAATCAGAAGCGCAAGTACACACACTCAACGCATGCAAAAGGCATTAATTCAGATGAACATTCAGTTACATAAGGCAATTAGTGATATTAACGGTGTAACAGGTATTAGGATTATTGAAGCGATAATTGAAGGTGAAAGAGATCCTGAAAAATTAGCTGAATTAAGGGATGGACGAATAAGAAATGATAAATCTACTATTGTAAAGGCATTAACCGGTGACTACAGAGAGGAACACTTGTTTACACTTAAGCAAGAATATGAAGCATATACTTTTTTCCAGGAACAAATAAAGGAATGTGATAGAAGCGTTGAAAGCTACTATAAAACATTTGAAACAAAATCTGATGAGAGCAAATCAACAAGTAAAGCACAAGGCAAGCAAAAAAATGATCCAAACTTTAATTTGTATGAAGAATTATACCGGGTTATCGGGATAGATTTTACTAGAGTTCCAGGATTCAGTGTACTAAGTATACAGACCATAATCTCAGAGACTGGTATCAACCATAACAAATGGCCAACATTTTCGTCTTGGTTGGGGCTGAGTCCTGGTAATAAAATCACTGGAGAGAAAGTGTTTAGCACGAAAACTTGTAAAGTCGTAAATCGTGCTGCAAATGCCTTACGGCTTGCTGCACAATGTGTATCAAAAAGTAATACTGCTCTTGGTTCACAATGCAGAAAGTGGAAAAAACGACTGGGAGCTCCAAAAGCGATCACTGCTATGGCAAGGAAATTAGCATGTATCTTTTATAATATGCTAAAGTATGGACAAGAGTATGTCGAAAAAGGAATTGATTCTTACGAAAAACTTTATCAAAACAGGGTTATGAAAAATCTGAGTAAAAAAGCTTCTGAATTTGGCTATATCCTGGTAAAAAAAGATGAGTTAGTTCAAGGAGTTTCTTAGGAGAAAGGATCAGTTAATTGAAGGAGTTTATTAGGAGGAAGAGAAAGTTGGGGAAGTGTGTCGTCGGCTAAACACTATGTCTATTATAACACGAACAGGAAAAAAGTGCTGGGATAGAAGTGTGATTTGGGGTATGTTAAAAAATCCTGCTTACAAAGGACAAGCAGCTTTTGGTAAAACAAAAGTAGGTACAACATATAAGACCACAAAAACATTCTTGTGAACAACCGAAAGATAATTACTCTACCTATTCTGTTGAAAAAGCAAATTGGATTTATGTTGAAGTGCCAAATATAGTGGACGAGGATGTATTTGATATAGTTCAAGAACAACTAGCTGAAAATAGAAAAATAGCCAGGACAAGAGAAAGAGGAGCAAAACATTCACTACAAGTATGTAAGCGTTGTCGTTATGCATATTACGGAAGTCCTGTAAGAAATAAGCGAGGAGAAAAAATTGATCATTATGCTTATTATCATTGTATAGGTAGAGATTCTTACCGTTTTGGTGGTAATAAAATTTGTGATAATAAACACATTCGTACAGATGCATTAGAAACAGCCGTGTGGGAAGAGGTTAAGCATTTATTGAAAAATCCAAATAGGGTTTTAGAAGAATACAGGCGTAGACTTTCAGAGCTTAAAAAATCATCATGGGATCAAAAAAGCGATTTACTAGAGAAACAAGAAAATAAATTAAAACGTGGTATTGCTAGACTTATTGATAGTTATGCTCAATAATCAAGAAGAATTTGAACCACGAATTAAAGCAATGAAACAAAGTTTAAAAACAATTGAAGAGGAGAAGAAAAGGATATTCGATCAAAAGAAATTAAAACAGGAATTAACTTTGGTTGTAACCAATTTAGAAGACTTTTCTTCCAATATTACATCAAACCTTGATAACGCAGGCTGGCTAACTAAACGTGATATTATTAGAACGTTAGTCAAGAGAATTGAAATTAACCTTGAGGACGTAAATGTGGTATTTCGTGTAAAAGAGCTACCAAACTCTCCTGGAAATAATCGAGAAGAAAAGAAAAATTTGCAACATTGTTGGCGGGGTAATCTCCCCTGTACTTGCTAACTTGACCCTTGATGGTTTCGAAAATGTTATCAGTAAACATTTCGGGAACAAGAAAACGCAAGAAATATGGTGTGCACGTGATTCGCTACGCGGATGACTTCATAGTAACTGGAAAATCAAAAGAAATTCTTGAGACTAAAGTTAAAAGGCTAGTAGAGGATTTCCTCAGCGACAGAGGGTTAACTCTATCCACAGGAAAAACCAAGATCACACACGTAGAACAGGGATTTGATTTTCTAGGTCAGACAGTACGAAAGGAAGATAATCATCAAACCTTCAGCAGAAAGTACAAACCGACTTCTGAAGCGCATCCGGTGCTTGATTCGTAAGAACTGCGCAGCAACCCAAGAAAAAGTAATAGAACTGCTCACACCTCAAATTCGAGGGTGGGTCTATTACCACAGGGGAATATGCGCAAGAAAAGCTTATGAGAAAGTGGATTCTGAGATTTTTAAAGCCTTATGGCAATGGTCAAAACGCAGACACCCTAATAAAGGCTTACGCTGGATTAAGGAGAAATACTTTAAAACAAAAGAAGCCAGAAGATGGTGCTTTGCAGCGCTGACTAAGAATAAAGGTACAGTTGAGTGGAAGGAACTCTTTCAAGCAACAAGCGTACCAATTCGTCGCCACAAGAAAATTCAAGCTGAGGCAAATCCCTACGATAAAGAATGGTATGCCTACTTTGAAAAACGTAGATCAAATAATCCTTCTCTTTATGAGGATGATAAGATATGATTAATGTTAATCCTAGTAAGGAATTTGAAATGCCAGAATATTTGAAGGAAGCTGTTGCCGGTTCTCGAGAAAAGGACTTAAGATGGCTCGAGCCGTATGAAGGGAAACTTTCAAGTACGGTTCCTAGAGGAGAGTTTAGTGGAAAATATCTCAGTCCACTAAACTCTTACTCGTTCAAAAGAATATTTGGCACTGAAAAAAATAAAGGCATTCTTATCCACTTTCTCAATGACATTCTAGGCCTTACTGATGAAGCTAAAATAGAAAATGTGCAGTTTCTAAATCCCATTCAAAATCCTGATATTGCTGCTAAAAAGGAAAATATTGTTGATGTACTTTGTAGAGATTCTAAAGGTGTTCAAACAATTGTTGAGATGCAAGTCGCTAGAACTACTGGCTTCGAAAAACGTGCACAATACTATGCCGCCAAAGCTTATTCCAGTCAAGCTGACGTAGGTGGTCAATATCAAGATCTGAAGGAAGTTGTCTTTATTGCTATCACTGATTTTATCCTATTTCCTAATAAACCAGAGTACAAATCCGATCACGTTACTCTTGATAGAAAAACATTTGAACATGACCTGAAGGACTTTAGTTTTACTTTCATAGAATTACCGAAATTCCCAAAAACACAAGAAGATCAATTAGAAAATATAGTCGAAAAGTGGTGTTATTTTTTTCGTTATGCAGGAGAAACAAGGGAAGAGGATCTAGATAAGATAGTTGGTAGTGACGTAATAATAAAACGAGCTTATGAAGAGATGAATAAGTTTAACTGGTCAGAAGAAGAATTACTAGCATATGAGCAAAGGAAAAAACGTATAATGGATGAGATTGCTGCTTTTGCTGAAAAATTTGATGAGGGGCTTAGATTAGGTCAAGAAAAAGGTAGACTAGAAGGCATCCAAATCGGCCATCAAAAAGGTAAAATTGAAGTCGCTAAAAACTCACTCAAGGCTGGTGTCTCTATTGATGTTATCGCTGAAATCACTGGCCTTTTGGTAGATGAAATCAAAAAGTTAAGGATTTAAATTTTATCCATTAAACCCTTGAGCTTGAGAAGAATAATTAGAACTTGATATACCTTCTGAATATCTTGTATGAGCTCTTCTCTTATTGTTTTTTTTCTGAGTAATCCATCTATACAAGCAGATACGTTCAAAAACCTTCATAATTCCCGTGTTTTATAGCAGTTTTCATGTTCTTTTATAAAAACTCTTTTTTGTTTGCAAAATATCCCAGGGCTTTTTTTAAAATGTCTCTTTCTCTCGTTACTCTTGCCAGCTCTTTCTTTAAATCAAACTTTTTTTTGTCACAAATTCCTTTTCCTTGGTTCCAGATATTGTATGTTTTTACCCACCTGCTTAGCCGCTAATACCCAAATCTCTTCCTATTTTTGCTGATGGTTGACTTGTTCCTTTTACTAGTTTTATAGCTTCTAATTTAAACTTTGTTGTATATTCTCTTCTATTTGTCATATCAAACACCTCTTCGAAAAACGTCTTAACTTTCTGTCTACTTTTTCTTGGTAAGGTCAGAAATTTCTTTTCATTTCTTCTGTAAATTTTACTTGTGCGTACTAAATTGTGTGATATAAAGTCGAAGATGTTATTTTTTTGGATGAGTTATGTTAACAAGTACGGAATTTGAGAAATTGAAAGATGATCTACGCTTTGCAGTAAGGGAAGAGAGTTTTCAGGAAGTTAAAAAATATGTTAAAAAAGCAAGAATAGCAGAGGCTTATATTCTTAAATCCAATATTATTATTAACTCTAAAGATAAGAATGGTGACTCACCTTTATCGATTGCTGTTAATAAAAAAAATTTAAAAATAACGGAGTATTTGATTAAGAATGGTGCTAATGTTAACATTAAGGATTATTTTGACCTTTCCCCTATATATTATGCTGTCAGGCACTGCACTACAGAAATGATAGAGCTTCTAATCGATGAGGGGGCTAAAATTGGTGGCTATTTTTTATGTGCTGGAGAAGCGCGCACTCTTGTAGGTTGGGCTATATATGACAATAGTCTGGAAAAAGTGGAGGTCTTACTTAAGCGTGGTGCTAGTCCAAATAGCAAATTTGATCTTTATGATGATTCGCAAGATACATGTTTACATGCTGCTGTCCGAAAAAATTACTTAAAAATAGTTGAACTTCTTGTTAAATATCATGCTGATGTCAATGTTCAAAACGAACAGGGGAACACACCTATGCATTTGGCTATTAGTTCCCAACATCCTCAGATAATAAAACTGTTATACGATAATAATGCTGATATTAATATTAAAAATAAAGAAGGCACAACACCTTCAGACCTTGATAAATATTATTACGATAAGATAGTACAAGAAATTGCTGCGGAAAGTATAAATATCAATCCAGATGATGCTGCGCAATCTACATCTGTACCAAGCAGTGCTGTCAGATCTTCTTCTTTTATTAATAGTGCGGTTGGTCATTTGAAAGATTCAACTACTACTGTAGTCAATGGCTTATGCAAAAGCATTATTTCTGCACAGCAGCATGTTGCCTATTCAGCTGGAGGCTCGATTAGTTCTTCACAAGTTAATGGAACGGTTCTGCTAGTTGATGTAATAGTCAGGATGTTTACGGGAGAAAAAATATTCAGAGCTGATCCGTTTTTGACAAGAAGAGAAAGAGAGATTAGTGCTATAGAAAGAGACTTAAATGGGGCAATAAGTAAGTTTGAAAAACTCAATCAGTGTCCTGGAAGTTTGCTAAATAACGCAACAATATCTAAAAGCATAGATTACCAAAAATTCTTTAATAAATAAATGAAAAAATATTGTACCCTCTTACGTACCATAATGAATTAGCTTCTATTATATTTTAGGTGTAGTATTCCCACCTTTAAAACTTGTCAATCACTATTGTAGAAAAATCTTCTAACCTAAAAAGTAATTTCCTATAAAAGCCTCTTAAATAAGCTTAATATAAGATCTTTTGTCTACTTCTAAATTCTTACACAAGTAAATTATCATTAATTTAGCAAAACATATTATTAAGATCTCAAGTAAAACAACCATTTTCAGTGCCCAAAACCAAGGAACATGAGAAATAGTTTTTTTGGGATGAGTTGGTCTACCAAGTGTACCGTTCGAACTTTTCTATATAATAATTCTACTATACCGCAAAACCAGCTATAATAGCCTACTTTCACCATATTTAGATATGAACTAACGTACCTAGCTTTGTTGAAATAATTTTACGTTTTTATTTTTACAATGCCGCTTTTATTTAAATTGTTCTCACGAAGGTACGAACTTTTTGCGGTTTTTGAGAAAGTAAATAATTAAAAACTTTGTTATGCTAATTGGTATAATATTTTAGCTAAAATATTTTTTGAAAAAGTGGTTGACTTATAGTTTGGCTATCTTATGATAGCGTTATGTCAGCGGTGACGCTTTGGTATTAGTATAGAAGAATAGAATTTATATTGTTTTCGTTGAAATTTAAGTTATTTATACGTTTTATGGTTCGTTTGTATTATGAAAAGATTTGAAATAGAACTTGAAGAGCTGTTTAATTTTTATAATCACAAAAAAAACTTTATTCAGAGATTTTTTGAAGTCCTTAAAAACATATCAGCTATTCATACACTATCAGTGGAAGAAAAAAACTTCTCATTCACACAGGAAGTAATAGGAGTAATTAGCGCACAAAGACTTAAAGGTGAAGATGTTGATAGTGTTGACTTTGAAGGAGTATGTGATTGTTTAGACAGATTTTTACAAACAAGATTAGTAGAAAGAAGAGAAGTAGGAAGATATGCTGAACTACTTATTAGTAACGAATTAACATTGGATGAGACGACGGAATTCAGTGAATTTGCAGAAGCAGCTAGAAGATTATTGGAGGAAAACGAAGAAAGGAAAAATGACATCATAAAAGAAGCAAAGATGTTGAAGGATATAGCATATCCACTTACCAAAAAGTATTTCTTATTTCGTTACCTAGCTGAAGCAATAACTCGTGAAAGAGATATATCCGATGAAGAATGTCCATCTTCGCCAAAAAGTTACGAGAATGAGAAGAAGCTTTGCTTAGATTTTTCAAGTAGAACTTCGGCATTTGAAGAATGTTCTGAAATCATACAGAATGCAAGTGAAAGGTTTGACTCTGAAAGAAAATGCGTTGCTTTGTCATTAAAGATATCAAATACAGTAAATGATCACTCAGAAAAAATAGCAGTTCTCTATACTGTTTATATAGCTGCAATAACAGCTGCAAGATATAACATGAGTGAAGATAGTGAATTGTATGAGAAGCTCGCGTGGCCCAGCACTGTGCTTGCTATGGTGCAAATTCTTGTATCTTTCCCACAAATTATATTCTCGAGCGTAAAAACAGAAAAGACCAATAATCATATATTTGAGCATTTTGGCAATGTGGGTAAAATAAGTGAGATTCAATTTTTGGATCGAAACATTCCTAGCTTTTCAAATAATAAAGTATCTAAGATAACCGCTGGGTTTAGGTGGTTCGGGAATTTAGTGTTACAACCTATCGATTTATTTCAGAACGATACTAAAGATCAAATACTCAGATGGGGTCCAATGCGTTTTTTCACGCCCACTGGTGTGATAGAAGAACAAGGCAAGGTTGCATATTTTGTGAGTTGTGGATTAAGGAGCTTCCTTTATACTAATATAGTACCTGCTCTGGTTGGTAATAAGCAGATAGTAGCTGATGAGTATATCAAAAAGTTTTTTTACTTGATGTATAAGCAAATTGGAAAAAATAAAGCAGAGGAGAAGAGGCTTAAAGAAATTTACATAACATTGACTAGAGAAGAAAGTGAAAGTGTGGATTTTGAAAACATTGTTTCTGATGAAGAAAGAAGACAAATATCAAAATACCAAATGTGGTCAAGAGTAACTTACGCTGCTGGAGTGTTGACATTAATTGCAGAATACGCTTGTTTTGCCCTCAGAAACCAGGATATGGGTTGGTATGAAGATCCAGCGTTCTATTCTGCTACTGCAGTAAAACTTATGCGTCTTGGCTCTTTGATAGCATCTAGTTGGTGTTTTGGTAAGATTACCGAATATTTTATAGGTAATAAACTGACCAACAACATATACTTTCAAGATTTTCTCTACAATGATGCCGCAAGAATGGTGATGGCTGTTGTTCCATTAGTAATGTTTGAGTCTACTAATGACATAAAAATATTAAGTATTGCTACAGCAGTAGATGTGTTAACAACAGTTAGGTCTGATATGAATTCCGGTAAGGCTATAAGTATGGTTGGCAAACTCAGTACTGAAAAATTAATAATAAAATTGCAGTGTGCACAAGGAAATGGTGGTGTTTCAGGAAATCAAGGAGGTAGCACAAGCCAATTAATCGCCAATGATGATGGTGAAGTTGAACGATCAATTAGTGATGTAGATGTAACTCAATTAACAAAAAGTAACACTTTGAGAGAAACAATTTTATAATATTTTCAAAAGCAAATGATAAAGTTGTAATACATAATTTGTGGATAAAGGAGGGCTTTGTTGCATAGCTAATTGAGAAGATAGCAGGCTCAAAGTCATATGAAGTTACAGTAGGAGAACACAACTCTCTAAAAAATACGAAAATTAAAAAAGTTATGCTTTCATTAGCTTTTATTCATGCTAATTATTGTACATAATATATTTATAGATTGAGGGAATATGGTGTTAGAATATATTTTAGAGAGTAAGCAGGTTTGTGCAAAAAAGCCATTTGGTGGATTAGCTACTGAAGAACAGCATGATGATGAGTTTTTTGGTGCAGAAGATAATAATAACAATTATGCAACTATTAGTGAGAGCGACGATGAGTGGAGTCCTGTACATCATGCTGCTCTAGGGAATTACAGCTGTATAGTTGCACTTCTATCTGATACACAGGATCTAAGTGGGATGACTCCTTTGCATATAGCTTGCGAAAGTAATTCCTTAGATGCACTAAAAGTTCTATTAGATAACGGAGCAGACGCTAGTATACAGGATAATAATGAAAATGTTGCTTTGCCATTTTGCTGAATTTAATAACAACCAAGCTCTATTGCAAGCTGCAGAACAAAATGGCAACATGAACAATGTGAACCGTGGAGAACTTATGCGGACCAGAAATGGGTAGATGAAACTATTAAGCTGGTAGACAGGATGTTTTTCTTGTTAATTTTCGCTTGCATGTTACAATAAGTATCAAAGATGAGGTACATGCTATGAATAGTGAGGTAAAAACAAGCGATGTGTGGCATATGCAGAACAAACTAGCTCAAAAAGTTATTATTCTTCAGAGTATTGGGATTCACAGCCAAATATTGATCTAAGCAATTTAAACTCAGAGGAAGACTCGAACTCAAGCTATGATTCAGATAACCCTTTTCTTTTAGAAGGAGATTCATCTTTGGTAGAAGAAGAAATACCATTGACTGATGAAGAGAGTTTGTTAAATGACGAATTTCTTCAGAAGATGAATGATATAGCGGAGAAAAATAAACAAGAGTATGAGAAAATTATAAAAGGGAGTATACAAAAGTATGAAGAATCTACAAAAACTTGGATAGAGAGTGCTCTAGAAAATATTGACAGTATAGTAATTGAGTATCTTAAAAAGGGAATAAAGTTAAACTCATATTGTGGTGACAATAGAATAACTGTAGTGAACTTAATACTTGAGAAAATACAAGATGTTCTTGACGATGTTACAGAAGTAACCTCTGGTAGACATATTCACTATCGTGAAGATCTAGCAGCAGATAAAGAAAATGTGAGCATTATACAAGATATTATTGAAGATTTAATATTAAAAGGCGGGAAAGTGCAGCGACGTTTTTTCTATAACGATAGGATGTCACATGCAACTATGGGATTTGTAAATAAACTTAATGATCAATTTGATGACTATCTTTTTGGTAAATATAAAAAAATTAGAAGCCAGCTAGAAAGTGCTGTGTATGAAAGCATTGTGAACAAAAACAAACAAATTCAAGATGAGTTAGAAATAAACATAGATAATATATATTCTTATATAAAGTATCCACAAGGTAGTATTGTTGAGATTGTAAAAATTACAAATGAATTGGAGGTAGAACCTCTAGAATTAAAAGTCTGCACGTTGAAAATAGGAGGAAGTATAGTAAGAATTGACATTGAAGGGGAAGACAGAAATTACACTGACATTGCAGGTAGTGACGGTATAGTGTTAACTTTCTACACCAGCTTGGGGGAGTTAGAAGTTGAATTATATCTTGATGAGGAGGATGAAAATCTCATAGGGGTAGAAGTAAGAGATCAAGAAAAGTTAGAGAAATTGAAAAGCTGTAACGAAAAAATAGGGGAAAATTGCTTCCTTGGTGGATTATTAGTTAATGAAGCTATAGAACAAGGGTATTTTGAACGATCTAGAAAACTTTGTCAGTCTTCTGAAAGAGTTAGCTTATCTGAAAAAATTGAGGAGGGAGTCTTGGAAGCAGTAAAAGATTTAGAGTATGGCGATATAGTAAACTCTTCGTCAAATTCCTGTAGAGAAGGTTATGCAGAAAATCAGGGCGCTAGTATCAACTCAAGTCACTCAGTGCAGCATAGCAAGTCAAGTGGAAATAGGAGGAGTATAAGTGCTCTAGGTTAAAATAACAGATTTTTAGGCAAGGCCAAGGGTTATAAATTACCTTTCTTCAAGCCGGTTTTTGAGATTACAATTTTATTTACCTCTTTTGAGTGGCTCTCTACAGTTGGAGTTACATTAAATTCTACTATGTTTTTATCCAAAGTTACATCATTTACCACATAGTCAGAATTCAAAAGATCACTATAATAGCTTCCGCTTCTCCAGCTACCCTCTGATATTTGCAAATACTCTTTGTCTAGCCCTATAAGAGATGTTCTCTCATGATCTTCATGAAAAAATGCTAAATTTTCATCTTCATCTCCACACGGGTGAAGCACCAGCGAGTATAAGTAAAAATCATCTTTAATATGCTGATCATCTTTATTATATTTGTGTACTTCATAATAAGAGTTATCATCAACAAATTCTGAATCATTATTGAAAAAATCTATAAAATCTGTCATAATGTTAGCCTCTTTTATTAATAAATTACTAATAGTGTAACTAATATTTTTATATAAGTCAATATAAGTTAATTTATTAACTAAAATTTTGAACTAAACTCACAAGTAACCTGTCATTCCTTACTGGAAAGATTTTCCTGCTTTTAACTGTTTGTTAATATATATCAAGATCTTCGCTATTTTATGTTAATATGTGTGATTCATATAGGTCATAACAACTGATTTGTCAGATTAAGTCTGAATTTTAAATAGTTAAGTAACGTTGTGTTTTTGAATTGATTTTAATCTTTGATCATGCTTGTAATTTTGCATGACAAAAGGCTCCTTTGACGGAATATAATTTTTTTGCACTTCACTTAAACAAGGAATTGTACTTTCTAGCTCTTTATATTTTTCCCATGGAGTTTTCCCTTGAAGAGAGCTATGAGGACGTTGTCTATTATAATGGTTTTCCCAATCTCTGAGTTTAATTTGTAGGTCAGGATCCTTGATGTTAACACTACTGTAAAATTCATCTAAATCTGTACGCTGAGCTCTTTCCACTTTACCGTTTAAATGCGGGGAAAATGGCTTAATAGGACGAAATTTGATTTTCCATTTTCTCAAATATTCTTGCACCCCATAAGCAAAAAATTCCTGTCCTCTATCGGTTTGAATTCTTTGACAATGAAATGGCATTCTTTCTCTTAATTGTTCAAGAAAATCTAGAGTGTTTTCTGCAGTACGTCTTGGGTACAATGTAACAACTTTATAACGTATCTATAGCGGTATACTGATAAAGTCCAGAAGCTATTTTGCATACATCCATCTGTATACGCTCTCCTGGTACTTTACAGTTGTAACGCTTTATTTGTTTGCGGTAATGACGTTTAATACGTAAAAGACTTACATCATATTTTTTGAAAACTTTGTGTATAGTAGCCAATGAAAAAGAGAGATCATGTAAACGTTTCAATTCAGCTTGAATACGTCTTGCTCCTAATTTTCTAGTTTTTCTTAAGTGGAGAATAAGTTGATCATTAGATATATTGGTTTTTTGTAAAGGTGAGGTTTTAGGTCTGCTACTAAGATTTTCTAATCCTTTTTCACCGAACTCCTTGTAACGTTTACACCATTTGCGTAAGGTAAAGCGTGAAATATTATAGTGCTGACATACTTTTCCTGCATGACCTAATTTTTTATATAGTTTTACCCAATTCAGGCGTAGCTTAACTTTAGAGTCCATTTACTTGCGGCTTTTATTGTTGATATATTTTCCACCATGATTGTAATAAGGTATATAAACTATCACAAGTACAAATTTCTATTTTATCTTACATTTTTATTGTAATAACCTATATGAATCATACAATTTACCCTCATTATATACTAACTCATAGGTTGTATTTTTCTTGTTCTCGATATTTTTGAACTTTAGCATTATATTTCTTCCTCTACATAATGTTTGCTTTTATATATTAGTTACATTAATAACTTATTAATTGCTCAATCAAGCGCTACCCATAGAACTTTTCCAGTTGCTCACTCCACAACATCGGTATTTCCCTCAAGTCAGCTAGCCTCAAATCTCTTGGTTGCCTCCCATTTACTATGTCTTCTTTAATTTCTGGCGCTAAATAATTTAACCTTAAAATTTGCTGTATACGTCTTGTACCTATGTTTATTTTCTTACTCAGCTCTTTTATATTTGCATATTCTCCTTCCTCTAGCTGACGTTTCCACAAATGAGCTCTTACCACTGCTTTCAGTAGTGCATTATTTGTTTTTCCTTCTGGCTCTACTACTGTGCATTTATTCCCTTTCTTCTTTATTGGAATAAATGTTTCCTCTGACTCAGAATATACCTCTGTTCCATCTTCTCTTACCATTACTCCTTTTATTAATTTCTTCACCACTTCTTTCTGTTCTCTGAAACTTAAATTTTTCCACTCTTCCGCTTTTTCTCCCCATTTTTCATATAGCTGCTCCGCTTTCTTCATCACTTCTTTTTCTACTTCTCCTGCTATTACATTTCTGTTTTCTGATTCACAACCTTTTCCCCTTAAATGATTGTTGCATACGTAATATCGATATCTCTTATTCTCTTTTTTTGCATACGTCAGCGTCATATTTACATCACAGCTCTTACACTTAATTATTCCCCTAAGCAGCGCTTCCTCATATCTTGCTTTTCTATATGGCTGATTCTTTATCAATTCTTGTGCTTTTTGCCATTTTTCCTCTTTTATTATTGCTTCATGCTTTCCCTCATATTGCTTCTCATAATGCCTTATTTTTCCCATATATATTGGATTTGTTACTATTCTCCTTACCGTCGCTTTTTTAAAGATATCTGATTTCGCACGGTACCCTTGGCTATTTAACTCTCTCGCCAACTCTGCCATTGACTTCAACTCCAAATATCTTTCAAATATATACCTTACCACCTTTGCTTCTTTTTCATTTATTATTAATTCTTTATCTTTTACATCATACCCTAGCGGCAAAGTTCCTTCCATCCATAACCCTTGCTCTTTCGATGTTGCTATTTTATTTTTTACTCTCTCCACTATCATCTCTCTTTCTAGCTGTGCTGCTCCTGATAACACTGTTTGTACAAACTTTCCCATTGGCGTATTATTGTCAAATATCTGTGTTACTGCTACAAAATTTACTCTATGCCTTCTAAAAAATGACGTTACTTCGATGCTGTCTTTTGTTTCCCTTGATAGCCTGTCTAATGTATATACTACTACACAATCTACTTCCCCTGCTTTCACATCTTCAAATAATTCCTTTATTGCTGGTCTTTCTAAATTTTTTCCTGAATATCCGCCATCATCGTACCTTTTGGCCAATATCACCCAGCCTTCTTTGCTCTTTATATATTTCTCACATGCTACTCGCTGTGCATCAAGACTGTTAAACTTTTGTTCTAGCCCATCCTCATTTGATTTTCTCGTATATATCGCGCATCTTACCTCTTTCAGCATTTTCAACTTCCCTTTTGATCACGCAAACCAAATAGGAGCGGCCCATTGTAACTCATTCCCATTATTTTTCCAGCTACTGCTGACAATGACGTGTAAAACTCTTCTTTATAGATTAAACCTTTATCTGTTACCATTACCGCATGCGTCTCTTCACCTCTCTCTAATATTAGCTCTGTTCCTGCTACTGGCAATTTGTCACTACTTATTCTCTTTCCCTTCTCTAGCCGATCTGCCAGATACTCTAGTCTTTTTATCCCCTTTCTTGACATTTCTCCATATGCTTTTTCCTGCATTCTATAAGCTAATCTTGGTATCAGATATTTCTTTGAGTATCTAGGCGCTTCTTTTCCATATACCTTCTTCCATATTTTCTTCAGCTCTTCTAATGTTTTTTTCTCTAAATTCATTACTTTCTTTTCTATTTCTTCCTCCATGCTTTTAGCCTCTCATAGAAGATTTCCCACTTTGCTGTTCAAATAACTTTTCAATTCTGTCCGTTTCTTTCTTTAATACCTCGGCTATTTCTTTGCTATTTTTCGCATAATCCATCGCTGTCATTCCAAATTTATCTGCTTGCTCTATTTCTCCTCCTGCTTTTACTAGCTCCTCCACTATTTCTTTTTCACCTACCATACATGCAAGGTGCAGCGGTGTGCATTTATTTCCATATTCCTCAGCATTTACATTCCCTCCTGATTTTATCAATTCTCTCACGGTTTCTAGACGTTTCTCTGTTACCGCTAGATGCAGTGCTGTGTGTCCTTCTACATCTGCTGCATTCACATTCGCTCCTTTTTCAACTAATAATCTCACTGTTTTTGCGTCTACTGCATAATGTAAAACTGTTCTTCCTTTTTCGTCTCTTTCATAAATATTTTCATATGAGTTCTCTAATAATTCTTTTGCTGACTTATTAAATTTGCCAAGCTTTAACATAATCCACCCCACCTTTTCTTTAAATTTAAATCCCTCTTTTAAACCTTCCTTTTCGCTACCTCATCTATCATTTCGTTCACTTGGCTCATTATTTTGCTTGCTAAATTTTTACATTCTTCCTTTATTAGCGATTTGTCTCTCTTCCTTATTTCTCCTATCTCTATTATTTTTAGCTCCGGCAAATAACTCCCATTCAACATGTCTGCTATTTCTCCCACTAGCCTCTCTATTCCATAGCAGGTCAGTTCTCTACTTTTTGTTATTCCTCCTTGTTCTCTCAGAAATTTACTCGCCTCTTCACTCTCTTTGCTATCACATAGACGATACTTTTCACTTTCCCAAATGTAATACATTGGTGTTGCACCGTACTTATTCAGTTGATTAACTGTAGCTCCGGCCTTTACTAGCTCTTTTATTATTTCAACTTTTGCTCCTCCTATTTTGCACGCAGAGTGGAGTGGCGTACATCCACTGACATATTGAGTGGCATTTACTTCCGCTCCAGACCTTAGCAGCACTTTCACATTTTCTAAACTTTTTGCGAATACTGCACAGTGTAGTGGTGTATAACCATTTTTATCTCTTGCATCAACCTCTGCCCCTTTTTTTATTAATAATCTCACTGTTTTGTAATCAGAGATTTCTACTGCTTGATGCAAGATCGTCTCTCCTTCTTCATTTCTTTTATTAATGTTTTTAAACCCGTTACTTGATACTTCTTTAAAAAACTTACTCTTGCTAAAACTCATTTCATACCTCACAAAATTAGCTTTTCCAGCGCCAGACAAATTTCTTATATTTACCTGCTGCTATTCAAGTCATGTCCTTTTTAGCATGAGAAAGCAAGTCCTTTTCTTTTTATTTCATACACTTTAACCTGTTATTAATATAATATATGAGGATTTAAACATAAGTGCTTAACTTGTTATAGATATTACTTGGCTATTTTTCCAACTTCTGTGCAAATGTCGATGTTCGTGCCACTTCAGTACTCCCGGGTAAAATACTAAAATGTAATTTTCCGGTTCGTGTATTGAATCCTTTTGCTCTGAATTTACATCGCTTTCAAAATGAACATTGTGTTCTGCTATACCAAATCTTATAACTTTTTGATCGGTAAAATCTTCTACCTTGTAGTGGTGAGTAACGCTAAACCTTTCTAAAATTGGCTTGTATTTTAAATTCCACAGTTGTTCAGATAGTTTACTACTTCCCAATACAAATTTATTTCCTTCTTCTTCTACGCTACTAACTGGAAAACATGCATTTATTTCTCCCAAATTCCAACTGTCCGATAATACTATCTGCGCCTTTGCAAACTTAATTGCCGGTAATAAGCTCTGTGGTAGCGGATATAACGTTTGTAAATTATTCCACTGATGACTTCTTTCATAAATACCGTTATAATTCTTTGTGTGAGGCTCGGTTTCTCCAAGTATTGCTACATCTAATCGATATATGTCATTACTAAATGCTTGCTCATAATGATCGCGTAGATAGTTTTCTATTATCCTAATAACTGGACCACTAGACCTGAAAAAATTTACTCTTCCAAATGATAACACTGGTCCATCTTTTTCTATTTTTACCCCTGAATAGTCAGAAAGAAGATCTCCAAATAAACTCTCATCCAATATAAATCTCTGCGCATTATAATAATCGTTAAAAATCCTCATCAATCTGGATCTTGCAGGTAATGATAGTTTTGCAAGCTCTACTACTGCATCTACGAAGAAGTCATTTGGTACCTCTTTTATCCCTACCTGCAACTCAAAAAAGTGTTTACCGGGTGGCTCTTCAATAATTGTAATATCTTCTATATTTGCCCATTTTAATGCTATTTTCAGTGACGCTGGTGTTCCTCGCAGT
Source organism: Wolbachia endosymbiont of Armadillidium vulgare str. wVulC (assembly GCF_001027565.1). Classification (NCBI taxonomy): domain Bacteria; kingdom Pseudomonadati; phylum Pseudomonadota; class Alphaproteobacteria; order Rickettsiales; family Anaplasmataceae; genus Wolbachia; species Wolbachia endosymbiont of Armadillidium vulgare. The sequence continues at coordinate 227,042 of NZ_ALWU01000010.1, forward strand.
CTTTGAAATTTTACTCCTTCTACTATAGCTCTTCTTTTATTTTTTACCCAACGCAGTATCTCTTCTAAACCATATTCTTCTATTATCCACGGCAATGTTTCTTCTTCCAATCTAAATTTAAATCCTCTAATACAGCTTGGATCAACCTTATAATCTATCGCATCTACTAGCGCTTTTTCCTGTTTTGTTGCATTTGGTGGCAATAACATTAATTCAACTCAATCTTTAAATTTTTCAAATTTGCAGATTCATTTCCCAGAACCACAACATCCTCTCTTGGCTCGATCAATTCCACATTTTCTACACCATCTACAAATAGATTCGCTATTATCCATGATCTTGTTACACTCCACCCTAATCTTTTTGCTAATTCAAACTTCTTAATAAACTGCTTCTTGATTTCTTCCTCTGATATTACAGGACTCATGCTCATTCTGCTGTGAATATCTATTTCCGTAATATTGCAACCAATTACTGTTATCGTATCTGTTAAAACCCTTATATCATCTCTAGTAACCTGCTTTTTTACAATTTCTAGTAGTTCTTCTGACACTATGCCAGTTGTGGATAATTGTGTTGATAAGATTGAAATTTGTACTTTCCCTGGTATAGGTGATTCTACTAATGCATCTTTTACTCTACTATCTGCTGACAGTGCCTGATAACGATAATACTCTTTACTTCCTCCTGTACTCCAGCCTTTTATTTTTGCTTTTATTCTTTTTCTAAATCGTTCGTCCTCTTCTTCTTTTTCTCTCTCTACTCCATAAAATTCAGCTAAATTACCAAGATCTTCTCCCGTTGCAAATTTTAGTAAATTACTTTTTACAGCTTCATTTATTCTTTCTCTGAGTAACAACTCTCTCCATGCTGCTACTTCTAATACCTTCATTGCTGGATCCGATTCTACTAATCCTGAAAAGGTTTCATCTCTACAGACTAACTCTTCTTTCATTCTCGAAAATATTTCCTCATAGCTTAGTTTTTCAATAATATTAGATGTTTGCATTTCTAAACAACTACTCCACTAATATTTATGAACTTGCCTTCTGAAAGATACATACCTTCAAGTACAAGAGTCATTTTTCCTTCTTTAGCTTCAGCAATCTTTACTTTTTCTAACTTAAATCTCTTCTCAAATTTCCCCAGTGCTTCTGCTGTTGCTGCATAGATCTTCAAAGTAAAATCTCTACTGATTGGTTTATCCACTAATTCAAATAATCTTGAGCCATAATCTCTCCTCATTATTCTACTGTTAATAGGAGTGGTCAGTATATCAATTATCGACTGCTTTAAGTGCTCTATTCCTTCTAACGTTTTTCCTGTTTTAGCATCCATACCCTTCATTTCTATTTTGCAAAGACGCTTTCACTGCCTTTTATTACTTTAAACCCACATGAAACTATATCTCCTACTCTTCCTACACTAAGACCATTTGCAAACACTGTTTTTGATCCTTCAGTTAATGCTCTTCCTTCACTAAAACTGTCTCCTTGTCTACATATTGACTTACCGTTTACAAAAACATTATTACTTCCGCTAATGCAGAAATGTGGTATAGCTTCTCCACAGTAGTCTCCTAACCTTACTATTCCTTTGTTCAATTTAAGTCGATCCTTTCTGCTTTCAGTTTTATTCCACTTTTTGTCATTTCTATGCTCGATTCCCCAGCTTTCAGTGTTATTTTATCTACTACTTCAATCTCTAAATGATGTTTTTCCTTATCATATAACAATATTGTTCCATCTTGAAACTTCACACTATTTATTTCTTTTTTATTCTCTGGTGCAGGGTATTTTTCCTGATATATTCCTCCTAATACCACTCCTAATGATAGTTCACCAAGAGGAGAAAATATCATAACCTGTTCATCAATATCTGGCGGAGACCAATCTCTATCTTTTCCTGCTTTACTTGTTATCCACGGTAAATAATCTGTTAAAAATTCTCCTATTTTCACTCTTACTTTTGCTTTTTCATAATCTATTTCTTTTACAATTCCTATACGAATAACGTTTGCTAGCTTCCTATTCAGCTCTGAAATCGCAAAACTATGATCCAACATTTATATTTCCTACGTTTATTGTATGTGGTTTAATTTTCCCCTCTTCCCATACTGATTTACCTAAATGAAGCTGATGACTCCAATCAACCATCCACACTAAATATGCATCGAGCTCTGGCCTAAATCCGTCAATTTCCGCAGAGATAAATTCTCCTGGTGAAACATTTTCCACATTCCAAGTATTTTTATTTACTACTCTCGCAACCTCAGCAGCTAATGTTCTAACAACTACCGAGGAATCCTCTACTGTTCCATCAACTACAATCCTCGCCTCAAACCTGGCTTTCAATGCTAATTCATCAGTACCTGCATCTTTACCTGGTTCTAAACTTGTTAGTTCTACAAACACCGCTGGCGCTACTAATTCTTTCCTTATTGCTGGATAAATTTCACATGTCTGTATAGCCAGTATTTCTTCCTTCAGTGTGCTGCAAATTGCTTTATGTAAATCTTTCCAGAACTTTGTCATGCATATAATTTAACTCATGTAATGTATAAAATATTTTTCAAATACCTTTTCAACTTCATAATTAACAATATTATCCTTGAAGCCTCAGGTTCGAGTGGCAACTTAACTTCCTTTATTGGCAATGCTGCCCTTCCTTCACGTTTAAACATACCGCTATTTCCTTTTGGCATAACTGCTGCAAATCCTCCTATAAACTCATGCTTTCCTACTTTCGATCCTCTTCTTGTTTTTTGTATTTTGCCAATTGTCGATGCTCTAATGTCGTAGAGATTTGCTCTAATTAACACTTCTAATCTGCTTGTTTTTGCTTTAAAAATTCTTAATCTCTTTCTTATCAAACTTAATTTTATTCTCTTTTCCTCACTAATTTCCTTAGCTGCTTTTGATTTTAGCCATATTGCTGTTTTGTTTAATGCACTCACCGTCACTTTTTCCACTTTTTTCCTTTCAGCATCTATACTTTGTATAATACTACCGGTGTTAATACGCATTTATACTCCTGACGCTCGAATTTTCCATACCATTCCTGAATTATCTTGCAGCGGTGGAGAATATACTTTATATTTACGGTCACCTATAACAAAAATATCTCCTACAATTGGCTGCAGTACATCAAACGCACTTATTTCCAACACTAAAGTTTCTCCTACAAATTGCCCTTCACCAATCTCGTATAATTTATCTGGCTCTTGCTTTAACACCTGTACCATATATGACTTATCCTTTGATTTATATAAAGCCACTTCTCCTAAATGGGCAAAACAATCTTCTAATAATCGCTTAATATTCTCTCCTAAGAAACTCACTCAACTAACTCTTCTTGTTGAACTAATATGTAGCCAAATTCGCTCGCTTTTTTGATCAAATTTTTTACAATTCTATCTTTATAGCGTGTTTCATAGTATTCCATTCCTTTTTCTACATATTCCTGTCCGTATTTGAGCATACTATAAAATATGCATGCCATTTTTCTTGCAGTAGCTGTTATTGCTTTTGGTGCTCCTAGTCGTTTTTTCAATCTTCTGTAGTATGCACCCAACGCACTTTTACTCTTTCCTACAGAATGAGCAGCTATTCGCAAAGCATTTGCAGCACGGTTAATGACTTTACGTGTTCTTGTATTAAACACTTTTTCCCCTGTAACTTTATTAGCAGGACTGAGTCCCAACCACGACGAAAAGTGCTTTTCTGTTGGCCATTTACTGTGGTTTATACCAACTTCTGAAATTATGGTTTGTATACTTAATACATCAAATCCAGGAATTTTAGTGAAATCCATACCAGTGATTCGTTGCAGTTCCTCATACAAAGCAAAGCTTGGCTTACTTTTGCTATTTTTATTCTTTTGCTTACTTAGCTGTTTGCTTTCACAAGACTTTGTTTCAAACGTTTTATAATAGGCTTCAATATTTCTATCACATTCTGCTATTTTTTCTTGATAAATATTATATAGTTCAAATTCTTGCTTTAGCGTGAATAAGTGTTCTTCTCTATAGTCACCAGCTAACGCTTTTGCAATAGTAGACTGATCATTTTTCATTCGCACGTCCCTGAATTCTGCTAATTTTTCAGAATCTCTTTCGCCTTCAATTATAGCTTCAATGATTTTCATACCAGTTATCCCAGTAATATGACTAATAACCTTGTGTAATTGTATATTCATTTGAATTAATGCCTTCTGCATACGTAGAATATGTGTAGATGCACTTTCAGTGAGATTTCTGCGCTGCCGCACGTAACTGCGCAATACACACATCTGATTATCTGGCCTAAACGATCCATGAAGCAGTCCGTAGCTATGCAGTTGTTGGAGCCATTGGCAATCTTAAACGTCAGACTTCCTACCAGTTTACATGCCGTGCATTTTACCTCGAATTTATATGACTCAAGTATTTGAAATAAAGGAATCCACTGTTGATTCCATAGCTACTGTTGTAACTTTACACTTTTTCAACCACTGTGCTAAGTTATGAAGGTCTTCAGTAAAGCAGCCAAATTTCTGAACGCGTTGTTCATCTCCTCCTTCAGGTACACACACATAGTGTACAGCTGAACCAATCTGCTGCATTAGGATTCACTATTTCTAATTTACTTTTTGCTTTTTTCATGGTAACTCCTACATATAATTTGTTACAGGGAAACGCTTCAGCTTGGAACGGTTGATAGTACAATCTCCTAACCGAGGTAGTCTAAATGGACTCCATCAATGATTTGACCGTTCCTTCCAAGACCATGCTTGCATACGGGCACTTAGGCACCATTGAAAATGTCGATCATAACTGCAGAGGCGCTCCCTCTACAACTATACTTGAAAATTACTAAAAACTTAAATTTGTGTGTTTCTTTCTGATTCGACAGATTTTGTCTGTTCGATGCTTGCATATTTCTTTTTGATATACTAACCTTTACATGCTAAGAAAGCGCATACCGGTAGAGTCGTTCTGTGCCTCACCACCTTGTAGTTACTCTACCAGTATTGTTATGCTGCAACGATCTTGACTGATCGTTCATATTGATGCTCCTATAAAAAATTTATGATGTTGAGTTTACCATTTTTAAAATCTATTAACATTCTAATAGTTTCTGATTTATCCTCAAATAAATATTTGCAATTAGCTTTACTAGTATCTTTTTGTATTTTAATTTTACCGTTATTAATTCTATCATAAAGCCAATGCCTAGAAACTTTAAGGATTTTTGCAACTTGCGAAATAGTAAGGTAGCCAGGTACTTCAATGGGAAGTGGATGATACTTTTTTTGAGAAATATTATTTTTTAATCGAATCCTTTCTACTGTACTTTTTAAAACAGTGTTCTTCTTGGGAGAGCGATATCCTTGTTTTTCCAGGTACTGAGCAATTTCTATATCTGTTTTGTCATCTTTGCTTAGCTTTACTATAAGTTGTTCCATTTCTGTTGCGTTGGTTAATTCACGAAAAGAATTCACTGAAATAGGAATCTGAAAAGTGGTAGTTTCTCCACCATGCCATACAATACGTATTTGTAAGCAATCACGTTTAATTCGGTGCGCTACTACCTTGTCAATTATGCAACGGAGAAAAGATTTTTGTTGTTGATGTGACAGAACTGGTTTATACCAAATTTCAGGTAATTTCCTACCTATATCTAGAAATACCTCTTTCAGTTCCTCAGATAATTGAGGAGTAGGTTTTTTTGGATGTTGACGTTCAAATATAACCTCCGCATCCTTAAGGTCACTCAATGCTTGTTCCCAACGCTTTTCAAGTTCTGCAGCTACAAGACGATTATCAGGATCAACTTGATTAAATTGTCGTTCTGCCAGCTTAGCTTGATATCTTAAGCGTTCTAATTGTTGCAAACGTACTTTATTAATTGCTTGTTCAGATTGTAACTGTGAATCAATAGCTTTGGTATAAGCATCCAACTCAATTTGACTAAGTGCTTCAAAAAATTTAGGAACTACTTCATTGTCAATAGCATCAGCAGGTAAACTTTGACATATAGGTTCAAGACCATGTTTGTACGAGTGATTACATATATATTGGTTTCCTTTTTTGTACTTCACTATCATTTTGTATCCACATTCTCCACAATAGATTATTCCATGCAATAACAAGGCTCCTTTTCTAGGTATTCCGCGTGTTTTTCCATGCATATATTCTGGATAATTATCTTTTAGCATTGTCTGAATTTTTATAAAACTTTCCCAATCTATATAAGCTGGATATTTATCTTTTACCAAAACTTTCCATTTTTCTATTGGCAATCTTTTTGTCGTTTTTTCAGCAGAGGATAGTTTGTAATTTGTGGTACGACGACCATAAACAAATGCTCCAGCATAAGCTGGATTCTTAAGTATCGAGAGAATTGCACACCTCTTCGGTTTTTCCCATTGTAGTTCTTTTAAATAGCTATACCTAGGAATAGTAAGTTGATGATCATGAAAATATCTTAGAACCTTTCCTGCTGATCGTTTTTCTAAAAAAGTTTTAAAAATAAGCTCAATATGATGCTGAACTTCAAGATTAGGATCCTTATGTATTGAACCGTCTGGATAACGAACAAGGCCAGCTGGAAGAGTTAAGGCTAAATCACCTCGTGTTGCTTTATTCAATAATCCAGCATTTAGTCGAGCTCTTATAGTAGATAACTCTACTTCAGCAAGTTGCCCTTTTATACCCAGTAACAATCGACCATTAATACTACCAGGATCATAGATACCATCCCTATCAGCTATTAAACACTGTTTATAGCCACATATATCCAGTAACGGATACCAGTCAGAGCAATTCCGTGATAAACGGGTTACATCATAAGAAAGTATGATCCCTACTTGTCCTAAAGTAACTTTAGTAACAACTTCTTTAAACCCTTCACGCTTTTCAATATTAGTACCAGTTATACCAAGATCAGTATCAATTATGATAACCTTATCAGCTTTCCAACCAAGATCAATTGCCCTTTGCTTCAACGCATACTGTAGTTCTAGACTCTCTTGATTGCTTAATATTTGATGAGGTGTTGATTGTCTTATATAAATTATTGCTTCGCGTGCTAAGTGTTGTACTGTGATTAGCTCTGACGTGCTCATGAATAACCTCTTGAGATATTAACAATATATTTTCTAAGACTTCCAATTTAGAACTTTGTGACATTCGCTGCCACAGTTGATATGGTTTACATGGCATAGTAATTTATACTCCTTTGCTAAAGAAACAAATTCATATAATGATTCATATGTTAGCTTACTAACGATAAAATCTTCCCTATCAACTAAATTGGTAGCAGAAAACGGAATACTTAAAATGATATCATTACGGTAAGTAACCAATATATTGCTACCACAATGGACCCTTGAGGCTATGGTAAAAGTTCTACCAAACAGTGGATGAGTTGGGTCTGTAACTGTAATCTTGTCAGTTAATATTTTTACTTCATTGTTGAGGGGGGTATTAAGATGATATCTTGACCAAAACGGCCGGGCGGTGGCACATTGGTAGAGGATTTGACTGCGTATGTAAATCGGTCCCTCTATCAAATCTTCTTGGCTCTTGTTTTGCATAGAGTGGCTGTCCGAGAGTATTCACCGTCTCATTAAAGTCTGCTGGTGCAAAATATGTTGTAAACGTGCTTGCTGTTCCTAGTGGAAAACAGTGCCCTGTATCTTTCTCAATAAATCTTCTAACCGTTCCTTCAGGGTCAGTTGCTTGCCCTCTATATTCCTCAAACGTTATGCCACAAAATGTAAACCCTGACCTCATATCATTTCGAAGTGCTGCTCCTTCTTGCCATCTTTCATATGCTTCTTTTACTTTTGCATGAGAAGTTAGTGCATCAAAAAACTCAGGGCTTACCAAGGCATGAATTCCAGTCATATATTCACCACTTAGGTTATCTTCTATATGCCGCAATACTTCCAGACACTTACGTTTTACATCAGTTGTTGCTGTTCCAAGGGCAAAATTTACTACTTTTGGTGTTATTTCAAATTCGTTGTACAGATTTAATAATTCTGACCCATCAGCATCTAAAATTATTCCCTTCAGCGCTCCCATTCGCAAATGCTCTAATGTTATTGCATGTTTGTTTCTCATTAGCTGTAAATGGTCAGTTATTACGTCTGCTAGCGCTTTAAGTTCACTTTCTGATCCAAATGCCCTTATTCCCTGTACTTCCTCTGGTAACACTACATCATCATGCGGAATATGTGGAATCGTAAATGTTCTTACCTTTCTTTTTCCTCTTTTTCCTACTGTTGCTGGCGCCCCTGGTACTTGCGTTGGTAATAAACTTAATACTCCGTTGTGTTCTTCTATGGTAATATGTCTAAATCTTACTGACCTACTTGGAAACAAATTTAGATTTTCAACTCGTCCATAATTTATCGGCAATATATTTATCGCATTTGTTAGTGCCGTCATGCTAAATGCTGTATTTGTAAATGGATTTTGCATTTTTTCTCTCCTTTTTTTCCTATTAATTTTAGTTAAATTCCCTTGCGGACAATGATCCCTCGTGCTTCAAGTTGCTTTATTGCTGCAGCTTTCTGCTCTTCAGTGATATTTGCTGGCCACACAACCGCATGATCTGCTAGTATTGCACAACGAGTAATAATTACTGCTTTAGCATTTTCTGTCGCATTTACATCACTTACTACTGCACCTATCGCTGTTTGTGTACCATCTGTGGCAGTTGGATTTATTATCTTAACCATGCTATCTTTATCGAGAGCCACTACTGTACCAAGCTTTAGGTTCTGCCCTTTTGCTACTGTTATCTGATCTCTTGAATATAGACTTGATGCCTCATACTTTAATAAGTCACCCAGATTATTTTGTTCACTTATACAACTCATAAATTTCTCTCCTTAACTGCTTACCGCCGCTTTTATCAATGCTATATACGGCGGTTATAAAAATACTTTAACTCCTACGACTTTTCGCTACCTGCATCATCAATTCTTCTCCTGAATTCTGTGGTATTGCACTCAGTATCTCTGTCTTTTTTGTTCTCTCTGCAAGTAATTCCATTAAAACTTCCCTAGCTTGCTCAACACTTACACTTTGCTCAATAAATTCTCCTATCTTTTCTGGCATCTTCGATAAATTACATAAACGTATTAATTCAAGAACTTCAGTACGATACTTGGTTAAATTATCAGTTTCTAGGTCATTTGTAGTTTGTTCATTCATAGTAATACTCCTGTTTTTATTAATAGATGAAAGAATTGTCATTCCGTCTGCAAGGCCTATTTCTACTGCTTTCTCCCCAAAATATAGCCCTGCCTCTGTTGATCGAATCTTTTCAATTGAAAGACCTCTGTTCCTTGCTATTAGCTGCAAAAACATTTCATATAGTCGGTCTACTTCTTTTTGTAAGCTTCCCAGACTTTCAGACGTCATTGGCTCATGTGGGTTTAAATCATTCTTTCGACTACCAGCAAAGATTGTGGTGTACTTAATACCTTGCTTTTCATCAAATCTACTTTGATCTATATGACTTGCTATTACTCCAATACTGCCAACACCAGAAGTTCTGCTCACAAATACCTTCTCAGCGCTTGAAGCTATAGCATATGCAGCAGAGTATGCATCATCATTTGCTATCGCTATTATCCTCTTTTTTGCTCTTGATTCATAAATAAAGTCAGCTAGGTCAAATATACCGTTTACCTCTCCTCCGGGGCTATCTATTTCCAGCATAATTGTCTCTATGCTACTATCTGCTAATGCTTGTTTGATTTGTTCTTCTATTTGCTCATATGATGTCATCCCGAGCATTTCATCAAACGCACCTGGTTTTTTAGTCAAGATTCCATGTATTGCTATAATTGCAGTTCTTTCTACGTTACTTTTGATGGAGTACTTTATGTTTTTAAACGTGGGATGTTTTTGATTGTTTAGTGACAATAGCTCAAAACTCCTTGGTTCAAGCATTAATGGTTTTCCTAAGAGCATCATAATCCTTTACAATCAGAGTCAAACATTAAGTTGAGACTATTTGCACGTTTTTGATCTTCTGCTATTTCTTGATCTATTTCTTCAACATCGTAACCCATTTCTGATACTACTTCCGATCGACTCTTAAATCCATTCCTTACTGCCATTTGCTGCGATTGCTGGTCTTTCAGTGGATCCACCCAATCAAATCCCTGTGGTATCCATTTTACTTCTTCTTTCGCTGCTTTTACTACTTTTTCATCTATACTCAGTTCTCCACAAAGCACTGCTAATTCTAGCCATCTATTCCAAATAGGTCTACAAAACTGGAACACTATCACGTTATGCTGTAACATTGCGCACCTTCTGCGAAACTCTATCAACCCTGCCCGAATCGATGAATAATTAACGCTTGTTAAATCTCCTGTTAGCTGCTCATATGTTATTCCTGTACCTATTGCTATTGCCCTCAGTTGCTGTCTCATATAACTTCCTCCAACATCTGATGGCTCTGAAAATTTTATGTCCTCTCCTGGGTCTAAAAGCTGCATTGTTCCAGGTTCCAGGCCAGATAGTGCTACTCCTTGCTCACTTGCTTCACCTTCTCCCATGATATTTGCTTCTGGATCAAGTCTCGTAATAAATCCCGCAAACATTGCTGCAGTCTTTTTTCGTACTAATTCTGCATCATCATATTGATCAAGTTCATAGAGCTTTAGCAGTATACTCGAAAGCCATGGCTCTCCTCTAATTTGCCCAGGTCTTAGTGGTCTATAAATATGTAAAACATCATTTGCTGGTACTCTTACTGATTCTCCAAATGAGCCTTCGCCTGGATGTTCTCTAAATAAGTAATATGCTTCTCTTTGCCCAAGCTTGTTAAACTCAATCCCGTTTCTTATTACATTACCATTTGCTAAAGTTTGATTTGTTTTATTGTCTAAATGTTCAGACTCAAGTACTTGCAGTTGTAGTGGTACAGAAAATCTATCTTCCAGCTTTCTCGTTCTTAAACGTACAAAACATTCTCCTCCCTCTATCATACTTCTGCATACTAGAGCTTGTAATCCATAAAAATCACTTACTCCACTACTGTCTGCTTCATCTGTCCATCTTAGCCATAATTCTTGCACCTTCTTTCGAAATTCTCCATCTCTTGCTTTTGATTGTGGTTTTATTCCTGTTCCAATAGAGTTACTTACTATCGTATCAATTATATTTGCAGCGTAAGGATTTTTTCTCACCATATCACGTGATCTACTACGTAAAGTTTCAAGGCTTTGAGACAGCAAATTGTTTATACTTCCTAACTCTGGTTGAAAGTGAAAAAATCTTCTTCCTGAGCCTGCTGCATCCCAGGCTGAACTTTTGATTTTTGGCTTGTTGAATAATTGTTTGAAGGTTTTTAGTAGCATTTATAAAATTCCTTTACTCGTTAAAAAAATAATTTTCCTCTTTGGCTCCACTCCAGCAATCTTTAGCTCAGCTTTAATTCGTTGTCTTAAGTTTAGTAAATCATTTATATCTACTTCTGCATATCTTACCACATGATCACCATATGCAATTGATACTACTCGCTCTCCGTTTTGCAGCTTCTTTATCGCTTCTTCGACTTGAATTAAATAATCTTCGTTATACATTTATTACTTGCTGATCCATTTGCTTTTGACTATTTTCTTTGATTTTTTACTTTCCGGTTTTTCACTTAAACTATTCCATTTACTCTCTGGCCATCTGTCTATTCCCAGTGCTATCGATGCTGCTCTTGCATAAATTCGGCAATCTAGTACTTCATTTCTTTCTCTTACCTTTTGCCACTCTTGTTTGGTATATCCTTTTACTACTTTGCTGACTAATTGCTCTGCCGTTAGCTGCTTAAAATACTCAGGTGCATACTCGGGAAAATGACAATACCCTGGCGGTGTTTCTTCACCTTCTTTTAAAATATTAAGTAATTGAAAAAGCTCTGACTTTAATATCGATACTCCGACTGGCCAGAGCTTTATTCCTCTTTTCAGCTTTTGCCCTCCAACTTACTCTACTTGGGCTGCTCAGCGGCACTAGTGCTTTATTTACACCTTTCACTGCCATTACTCTTCCAGACCCTTGATGACTTCTCACCCAGTTGTAAACTTCCTGCGTTGCATACCCTGCATCAACCGCCATCATACTTATCATATATTCAAGCCCATTTTCACCAATAAAATGATGATTGAGGAGCTCAGAAAGCTTTTTCCATACTTCTCTACTTCCTGTATCTCCTTCAAATACTCGGTAGTCTATTGACCAACTTTCACGACTTTTTCCCCATGCTACAACTTCCACCTCTAGACGATCTTTTTGGACATCTACTCCTGCAGTAAGTACCACTTCTCTCCTTGGTACTGTGCCAATCTGAAAAAATTCTCTCCTGTTAAATAATTGCTTCCAATCAGGTACTTCTCCTTTATCTACCCAGGTTTCTCCAAGCGTTGTGTTGATCCAAACTTTTAGTAATTGTTCACTTTCTTTTGCATGGAGAAAATCCTCTACTGCTTGTTGCCAACTATACCACCCAACTGGGCTATAAAGACTTGAAAGGTGAAATCCTATTACTTTGCTATTGTGTACTTGATTTGTAGCTCTCCATTCTCCACGTTCAAGCATCTCTGTCTTTTGATGATTTTCTATCTTTTCACCACATTCTATACATATATAGTGTGCTGTACTTGGATTTTTATCTTCCCATTTTATTTGTGACCATTTTAGAACTTGATAGTAATTACAATACGGACAGGGAACAAAAAAATATCTCTTATCTGTTGCTTCAAATTCTTTCTCAATTCTGCTTATTCCATGAATCGTTGGTGTCGATACTAAAAAAATCTTTCGCCTTGCAAATGTATTAGTTCGAGCAATACTGAGCAGTACTGGATCTCCTTCTCCTCCTGAATCTCCTGGGTAGGCATCTATTTCATCAAGAAAGAGATATTTTACTGGCATAGATCTCAGTCCTACACTACTATTCGCTCCAGTTATTACTACTATTCCACCTGGAAACTCCTTACTTTGTACAGTATTCCCTGAATCTCTTGACCTTGGGTCTTTTACTTTACTTTTTAAACATGGTGTACTTTCAATCAGTGGTGCAAATCTTCCCTTTGACCAACGTTTTCCCATTTCAACTGTTGGCTGTACTACCAGCATTGGACCTGGTGTTTGATCGATGATATAGCCAATCCAATTGTTGCCAGCTTCTGTTCCCCCAATCTGCGCTCCTTTCATGAATACTACTTTTTCTGCAGGTGAAGATGGTGATAGTGAATCCATTATTTCTTTTAAATAAGGAGTTCTTTCTGTTCTCCATTTACCTGGCTCTGATGCTGCAGTTGGCGCTAAAACTCGATACTCATTCGCCCACTCTGATACTTTAAGCTGGGGATCTGGCCTTAAACCTTCAGAAAAAGATGTAGCGTATATCATTGTCTGCATCTACTCATAACTGGTTCTATCTCGACATCATTAACAATAGAACTACACTCATCCAATTCCATAAACATCTTTTTCTGAAATTCCTTTTCTATATATCTTTTGCTCATCTCACTTATCATTATTGCTATAACAAGCACAAATACCCCTGTTATTGTTGCAAAAATGATTGCACTGCTTATTGTTGTTGTTATCAACCCTATATATACTGCTACTGCTATTGCGCTGACTGTAGTATAGATGCAGATAATATTATTATGTTTTTTCGTCCTTTTATCTGCTATTTCTCTCTGTGCTATATATTTATTATGAAGGGTTGGAAAATTAACAACGGTATCTCTGCAGAGCAAAGACCCATTTTTTTCAGTAAACAAAACTTTAAGTAACTCTAAATTGTTTGATTTAATTGCTAAATGTAAAACAGGTGTATAATTTGCTCCTTTTTTCAGCAATAACTTTACTACATGTAAATGCCCTTTTTCCGCAGCAAGGTAAACCGGTGATAAACCTTTATTATTTACAATATCAATATCGATTTCTTCTCTTAAAATTGCATCTACAATCTCAATTTCTCCTCTTTGTGCAGCTAAATGGAGTAGACTATTCTTTTCAGAACCGTATTTATTACTCATCAAAGCCTTCTTTATCTCAGGTTTAGCGTAATCAAATGGTGTTTTACCGCTATCGTCTTTTACCAGAGGGTCTATATCTTCTCGCGTTAGTAAAACTTCTATTGTTTTTAGTCTTTCAGCATAATGTAGTGGTGTTTTATTTTCGTAGTCTTGCAAATTTACTTGAGCATTAGGCTCCTTTATTAAGGATTTGAGGATATCAAGACATAAGTCTCTTTCATCGTAATTAGCATTACTTACAGCTATATGCACAGGTATTGAGTTTTGTCCCATGCGTGCACTATTCACATCTGCTCCAAGCTTCAGCAGTAACTTTACTATCTCCAACTTTTTATTATTAACTGCATAGTGCATTGGTGTCTGATTTCGTGCATCAAAGACATCTATTTCAGCTTTTCCTTCTCTTATCAAAATCTTTACAACTTCTGCATGTCCTATGCCTGCTGCTAGATGTAATGGAGTATGGTGCAAAGCATTTCGTACATTAACGTCAATACCTTTTCTGATCAAATATCTCACTGCATTAATTTCACCTATCATTGCAGCTAAATGAAGTAAGCTATCTTGTTCTGACCCGTACTTGTTATTAATTAGTGCTTGTAATATTTCTGCTTTTTTCCCTTCTTTGGCGTAATCAAGAACCTTCATTATCTTCCACAAAAGGATTAATGTTCTTCTTCGTGAGTAACAAATCCACCATGCTTAAACTCTATAGCGCAATGCAGTGGAGTTTTTCCGTTTAACCCTCTGACATTAACATCTAATCCAGGTTGATTAATGAGGCATTTTATTAACTCTAAACTTAAGTTATCAGCCATTTTATATTCAAAATCTTTTTTATATTTGAAATTTAGTATTAGATAATTCTTGTAATGAGTTTGTAATCTCTTCAGTTAGCGCCATATGAATCTTTTCAGTGTCACTCAGTGATGCAAGCAGTGCTGAAACTCTATTTGGAATATTAAGCAAATTATTACGGACAACTCTTGCTACATTAAATGCTTCGCGCTTTACTTCCTCTACTGCTACAAGTTCACCAATCTCAGCTTTTGCCTTTGCCTCAAGCAGTTTACCTCGTTCCATTTCATTTTTTATTCTAGTTTTTAGCAACATCGTGGAAAGGTTACTTGTATTTTCGTTTTCTGGATTTTTCCTCCTCAGTGGCTGACTTGGATCTCTGATTGTTTCTATAGCCCTGTTTGCTTGTTCTCGGTCAATGAGTCCATCCTCCAACTCAACTATTCCTTTTTTTACTAAATAACAGACATATTGCTTTGATACTCCTATCTCTCTTGCCCATTCTGTTTGTGTGATTTTCACTTTTTTTTCTCCTCTCTCTTGTTTCTACGAATTTTCTTCTTGAATCTCTGAAAAGGTTTTGCCAGTATCAGCAATTCCCTACCTGTTTATACTTGCCAGCGTCTTAGAGATATTTTACTAATATAGAGCGAAGTACTCCGGTTTATAGCTGCTTTCTTTTTACATAGTGAAATTTGGCTATTTTCAACTAATACTATAAATTACATCTTTGTAGTTATGAGATTCAACCACTACTTGCTCTAGCGTTAAACTGCTGCATTTAGCATCTTTACTATGGTTTTCTTCAAGCACTTTTGTCCTTGCTTCCTTTGTTTCCTCAATGAACTTTCCATTAACTTTTTCTGGTTCAATTCTTTCCTCACAATATACAAGATTTGTGCAATTTGTTTTTCTGTAGTAATGTACTCCAAGGAATATCACTGATAGTGCAAGTATACTCGAGCCTATAAGTAGTGATAACCCTACGTTATTAATCAAAGCGTTCTGGTAAAACTTCTGTACACTATTAATACCACCTTCTACATACAGTAATAAAGGCAATACTATATTTGCAGCAACCAAACTGCTTAATAATGCTGTAAATAATGGCCTATCTTTGATTACTGATTCTACTTTATTTCTTCTACTAATGACTTTGTCGTCAATATTAATGAAGTTGTTCTTACCCTCCCAAGCGTTAAGTGTAAAATGCGAATGAGTACCATTGCCGTATTCCAGTTTGACTGATTTTATTACTTTATCTTTTGATTGATACTCTCGCACCTGATTCAAAGTTTCATTCGCATTCTTTCTCCCTATTTGACACTCTTCAGTATCTCTAAATTGCTTTATTCCACAAAATATCGGACTAATTGCAACCAATAATGCAACAGCTAGAATTGGTATAGTTACATAGATGACACTGTTTGCAAAAAATGCAATAAATTGTGCTTTATCCTGTAAATATACCAAAGCTGCAGAAACGCTAAGTGCAACAGCAGCTATACCGAAAATTATAAATTCCTTCTGCTGCACTGCATATTTTACTCTTGGCAAAATTCTATTTGTTTTCTTTTCTTTTTTAATTAACGGGGTTTCTTCATTATCACTTTTTTCTGATGAGCTAGTTGAAAGTGTAACTGGACTATCATGATTTAATGACATATTCTCCCATCCTTGATTGCCACAAGACTCACTCATTTCTGTTACTTGAGAATTTGATCTTGTCATCTCTGCACTTCTATTGTCTATTCCACTATCACTTCCTTCCAAACTCTTTTTTAAAAATTTTGTATTCAGATCTACAGGTTCACCAATTATATCTTCTGATCCTTTCTTAATTGATGTTTCTTCAGAATTTGACTTTTCCATCTCCGGACTTTGATCGTTTATTTCACCATCTAAACCTCTTTTCGAGAATTTTTTATTTTTGTCTATAGTTGCATACATAGGTTCTCCTATAGCTTCTTGCTCATCACATTTTTCTCCATTTAATTGGAAAGAAGAATGTGGTAGCTTTGGTGGTGCAATATCCTGAATAATACTCAACCGATGATTTTCTGCTGTTCTAGGTGAAGGTGGAGCTACATTTCTAATATTGTCCTTCTCCAACATTCCATTCCTAGGTAACGGCTTTGGTTTATCTCCTAATTCTTTATCCTCTTCCTCTTTTTGCATTTCTTTTGTATTGTCTATTTTGGGGTTGGAAGATGTGTTGGATGCTGCCTCAAGCTGATCAAGAGAATACGGACGGTTATATTCTATTCCATTTGCCTCACAAACTGCATTAAATTCGTCCTCTATGTCTTTACCATCATCAAATACTAAAGAAGAACAACTCACTGAAAAATCAGCACCTGCTTCGTCTATTTTTGCTGTAATACTGCTATCGCTACTATTGCTAATCACATTTAAAGAAGCTAGTTTGCATTCAGTGTTCAGGTCAGGTTCTTGCTTCGTACCTTTTTCAAACAATTCAATTCTCTCCTTAACAGATAGTGTAGAATTTGAAACATTATTTTCTACTTCTTCAGAAAACGATGCTTCATTATTTGTTTGCGACGTTACTACTCCAGCTAACGTCTTTTCTTGATTCATTGAGTACACCACATTTAATCCAAAGTTATTTGTTACGCTAAACTCATTAAAATACGGTATATACCAGTAAATTAATATTACAACTACCAAGGCTTACTAAATTTCTGTTTGCGTTATCTTTTCCACTTTTTTCTTACTGTTTTTCTTCTTGAATCTCTGAAAAAGTTTTACCAGCACCAGAAAGAATTGCTTCCCTACCTGTGTACACTTGCCAACGTTTTATGGTTACATCTACAAATTTTGAATCTAGCTCTATTGTCCTACAAATTCTTCCTGTTCTCTCACATGCAATCAGTGTACTTCCAGAACCGCTAAATGGATCAAGTACTATGTCTCCTGATCTGCTGCTGTTTACTATTGCTCTCTCCATTAGCTCTACTGGCTTCATTGTTGGGTGCAGTGAGTTATGTATTGGCTTATCATAAAACCACAGATCACTTTGATTTCTACCGCCATGCCACTCACGTTTATTGCCGCTTTTCCATCCATAAAGCATTGCTTCGTATTGTCTTTGATAATCTGATCTTCCTAGCGTAAAGTGATTCTTCGCCCAAATGATAAAAGTTGACCATTTTCCTCCCGCTTCCTCAAATGCTTTTTGCAACGTTGAAAACTCTGATGATGATGCACAGATGTAAATTGCACCTTTAGTATATGCTAAAATATGAGTACAAATATCATAGAGAAAAAGCTCATACTTTTCACCTTGATTATCGTTTAGTATCTTTTTATCCTCTCTTTCTTGACTGCTACCATAATCAACGTTATATGGAGGATCACAAACAGTAATGTCTGCCATTTTATCATCTAACAGCGCTTTATATGATTCAACTACAGAGCTATCACCACAATAGATTCTATGATCACCTAAAATCCAAAAATCACCTGGTTTTGTTACTTTTTTGTCATCACCAACCAAGTCAGAAAAATCTTCTTTTTCACTATCTAAATCATCAAGGAAATGTTGAACTTTTTCTAATTCAAATCCAGTCATTTTAAGATCAAACTGTAAATCTTCTAACTCTTGAATTTCTACTTTCAAAAGCTCATCATCCCACTTTGCCCAATTAGCTGATTGATTTGCCAGTAATCGAAAAGCTTTAGTTTGTGGTTCATTTAAATTATCACTTAAGACCACTGGTATACTTTCCATACCAAGTTTTCTTGCTGCTTTAAGTCTTAAATGACCATCAACCACAGTGCCATCACTTTTTGCAACTATTGGTATACGAAAGCCAAATTCTCGAATAGAAGCACACATTCTGTTGACCACATCGTCATTTTTACGTGGGTTACGCTCATATTCAACTAGGTTTCGAGTAGGATAGTAGTGGATTGCTAAATTCATATCTTAATAATTAAAAAGTTAATATTCAAAATATATCTGACGCTAGAGAAGGCCTGGGGTCGAACCCACCAAACCCGCCAGCCTGGCCGAAAGGACCCACTTCCTATGTGCTATCTAGCATATTAAAATCTTTACTAAAATTATTAACGTAGAACATTAATGCCAAAGCATCTGCTTCGTTATCATCTCGAGGTGAAAAACCTTTTTCACGTATCGCTTCAATAACTTCATTTTTGCTTGCATTACCATTACCAGCTATAAAGCGTTTGATAGTTTTAACATTAACACCTTGGTAGGGAATATTGTTCTCCTCACACCAAGCAGAGAGAACGGCAAGGAAACCACCGTAGCAATGCGCTGCATCAGTTCCAAGATGTCTTCTTACTTCTTCAAAATAAACCGCAGTGAACTTATGCTCCAAGGAATTAAGCCAATTGCGAAAACTCAAAAAATGCATGCCACCTCCACTGAAACGGCTACCATGAAAGTTTTCACTGCCACTTTGAATTACTCCGTCTTTGAGAATAGCCCAGCCTGTTTGTTTGCCGAGGTCTAGTGTTAGCATTTGCTATTATTTAAAACTATAAGTAGCACTAATTCCTAAATATCGTTTGGTTCTGTCAAAATGTACTATCAAAAAGCGGTTTATAGTTTTTTTATTGGCCAACAACGGAAATCCAAGAATCATGTGCTACCCCTAAGAAGTATGTGGGTCGAGGTTGTCTACGTTATAGTAGCTCTTTCAACCACCTCTTAACAGATATATACTAGAAATGAGGTCAGAAATTTGATTTGCACTAAAATTTTTTGTTTTAGTTAAGTTATTTCTTCCAAAAAGTTGATATGAGCTAGATTTGAAAAAACAATAAGTCGTTTGAAAGAATTGAAAATTTCTCAATTCACCAAAAGCTCACCTCAGATTACACTTCTTTTTTTTGCTATCAGATACCAAGAGGCTATTGAGTATTCCACGGAGACCTGACCAAACTCAGTGTTTATTTGAGTTTTATCAGCATAAAAAAAAGATGAGAGTAAGAGCCTTCTGAAGCCTGTTAAACTTATGGTAGAAGTAAAGCTATTGCAAAGTGAGTTTTCTAAATAAGACCTTCATACAAATTTTTTCTTTACAATGAATAAAAATGACGTTAAACTTACGCGTAAGTTTGTTTTACAACAATAGAATTGTTTGGAGTGCCTTTTATTCGAGTTTTAAAGGGTGTTACAAGCGTTAGTTAGGTCAGGGTGGTATCTCAGATCATAGAATCGTCTTAAAACGCAATTACAGGCCATTTGTCTTTCATTTCTTTTATCAGATAACTTTGAAAGAGAGCTTTCCATAGCTTATTATTGTAAGTAAAAGAGAAACGAACAGAGTAGTATGTTTTAAAGTCATACTACTATATTATTATATAATAATAGGAGTTATTCTGAAAACTGAAAGTCGAACAAAACCCTCTATAATCCTGGCTTTTTCCCCTATTATTCAGTCTGCGGCTGTAAAATTCGACAATCCCTCTAAGTTATTGAAAATCTCGCATTTCTTTTGCCTTCACTAAATTCAGTCTGCATAGACTAAGCAAATTCTGAAGACAAACTGAGCAAATCCGAAGACTGAAGTAACTCATAGTTTCTATGAAAACTTTATTAATTGCAGATGCTATGATGAACCCAAGTATTCGGATTTTCAACTGGTAAGATGCTACCATTCTCCAGTGATTTATAGTCGGTCGGTAAAATCCTTTCATAAATTGTCACTTCTTTATTCAGTTGATGATCAAATACCGTACTTTTCTTTTCCATGCCTGCAACACAAAGCACACCATATCTAGTTCTTGCTCCATTTTTACCTTCTCTATTAAATTTTACATAGCCTTTTGTAGCTAAAGTATCAATACGTTCACGGATCGAATGTTGACTACCAAGACCTGCTTTATTCTCAAATGCCTGACAGAACGAATTTATTGTATATAGACGTCCCTTCCGTATAAATTAATTGTAGAATACCTACGCGAACGTTCTGCATCTAACTTTTGGCCATAATCTTTATTTATAAGCCTCTGATATGCCAGCAGTTATTGATTTATATTTTGATGGAATAGCATACGTAATTCAAACATCAGTTGACAACTACTTTGCAGTTCATCTAGCTTATTATTTTGAAAAAATATTTTACAACGAATAAAAAACATGATAAAATGAAAGAGGGTTTTTTGTAGTAAGTAAAAATTTAAGGTAAAAGATAATTTAGAAATGCCTCATAATCGAGTTTTAAGCTACCTTACATAAGTAACTTAGGTCTTAGTAGTAAATTGTACCCTGGAGTCGTGTAATCACTTTAAATCCGCACTAAATGCAATTGTCTCAAAGTTGTATTTTTTTCATTAAATTTAAGTAATGTTTTGTGGTAATCTCTCTAGGTCTTCTTTATTTCTATTTATCCAATATATTTTATATTTATTATTACTGTTATTATTTATTACTATTATATATATATAATATATAAGGGTTTTAGGAAGCTAGAATCCGCCTCACTGGCTGACTTTAGACATGTGATTTCTAGGAACGCTTTTAGGAACGTAGGTAAAAAAGCTAGCTCTCACGCAGAATTTAGATTCCTGATTTCTAATTACTGATTTAGGAACCTAGGAATTAGGAATGTAATACAATCATTGATGGTGCTATTTCTTAAGTGCTAAGTTTTAGTTGAGTGGATGTAAATTGATAGTAGCTATATAGATTGAAAGGGCAATAGAGAAAACTGGGTAAACTCTAAAATATTTTTACCCATAAAAAAAGACTTATCCTAACATTAAATTTTCCCTATAGCTAAAATCTTCAGCTCCAAGAGTGAATTTTCCTATACCACAAGCAAATGGTCCAGTTGGAATGTCAAGCCACTTATCCTCTCTTGAACCTGTAGACATCACTTTAACTAACTGCTTTACCTGCAAAAGTTCCTGTACCATACGCTCTAGTCTATCCCTTCCCATGCTGTGAAAAACTTCAGGTAGTCTATGTCGTTGCTTATATACTCCTGTGCTTCCTGTGTGAGTAAATGGATGCCCTGAAGCAGCAGATCGTGTAACTGCATCGATAAGACATATTTTAAGGTCTTTTTCACTAGCATTTTTAACTGTTAGTTGTATTGTTATATCTTCTAGTAGACCTGTTTCCTGATTTCTTAGATAAGTTCTTACAGTGCGATCAGCTAACCCATTGGCCTTCACAACTGCCCCATGAAATAAAGCATTCTGTCTTGGTGTTTCTCCTACTGCCTTAAAGATTTCTAGCCTAGCTGTATTTTCTATTGGCCAAAAAGCGTATGAGCATCTAACACCATTAACAAGAGCAGAGGTACCTCTAATTGCATCGCGTGCTTGTTCAGCAGTTAATATTGGTTTTTCTCCTTTTGGCTTTCTCATGTGATGAGCAGTAATTATCGAAGCTCCAGTACTACATGCTAAATCAGATAATAAGCACATTAGATAATCCCCTACAGCAGGATCAGCATTTATATCTGCATGGATAAATGAAGCAAGTGGATCAAATACTATCAATTTCAGATCTTTAATTTCCTCGAGCTGTTTCATTATGGATTCGAATTCAGGAGAAACTTCGACGATTTTACCACGAACATTTCTGAGTATTGTAAGTGATCCTCTAACGTTTGGCAGTGGTACAATAAATAGTTTGTCTTTATATTTTAATCTTTCACATTTAGGGTCAAGTCGTTCTAAGCGGCGGTGTACCTCACCTGCATCATCTTCTGCTGAAAAAATCACTACTGATCCATGTTCAGTAACAAGTGAACCAAAGCCACACATCTGATCCTTATCACTTGCAACCTTAAGCGCTAGGTCAAGAAGAAGCATACCTTTGCCTGTATCTCCCATTGCTGCTATTATTGAAGTAACACCTAAAGGAAATAGACCTTCAACGAGAAACTTTTGCTCTGGTACCGGACCTGCAAAGCGCTCTGCACTCCAATCTAAAATGTTAAGTGGCTGTTTTGTGGATCTTTCTAAACTTTTCATATTTGAAGTATCAGTAGCTGGAGTATCAATAGTAAGTAACGGAGTTGAAGCTAAAAATTCTTTGACATTTATACCTTCTTGTACACAATCAGCAGCATCCCAACCTTTTGGTTTATTTTGTGGAATCTTAAGAGTAACAAGTGATGCAACACCAAGATCTGACAGCTTTTTGGCAGCATTTTCAGCATATCGTTTGCCTGCTTCATCATTATCTGGCCAAATGACAATATGTTTACCTTTAAGCGGTGTCCAATCTGTTTTATCAGGAGATGCATTCGACCCGAACATTGCTGTTGTAGCTGTGATACCTTGTTCTATAAGCGCTTCAGCACATTTTTCCCCTTCAACCAGAACAACTTTATCAGACTTTAAAATTCCTGGAATGTTATAGAGTGGCCTTACATCTGGCTCTTTAAATCTCAGTTCTTTAACATCAAAAGGACGATATTCTTTCTTTCCTTCAGGTGGATCATATCGGTAAACTATAACAATAACTTGGTTGTTCTCATCGTAATAATTCCAGCTACAAGTCATGTATTGTTCTAGATCTTTGATACTCTTTTTTTCTCTAGTGTGTTGTTTGCCAAGCCATTCACTTATAGAAGCCATTACTTCAGAAAACTCTGTTTTGGCGTTTTTTCTATGCACAGCCGCCCAAAGATCGATAATGTCACCACCGTCCCCGGTTGCGAAATCATTCCATAACCCGGCTTTACTGCCACTTAGCTCTACTCTTAAACTTTTTCCTCTATTACCCCAGATATCCCCTACTTGAAACTCATTTCTGCAAAAAGTGCCATTAGGTAGTAAATACGAAAGACACGATCTTATCTGCAACAATAGTTCTGCTTTTAATCTTTCACTGTTTAAACCGAAATTCATAGTTCAAAACCTTCAATCATTTCTTATATGATTTATACTGTAATTGCTGCTTGTTGTGCGCCATCACCATTATTTAAATTGCTATCGCCATTATTCTCAGAAAAAAAGCATAGAATATCAGTAAGTTAAAAATCGCATCACAATTATTTAATTTTGCTCCGCAATTACAATTAGTTTCCGAAAACAACCATTCTTGAAGAAGTTAATTATTCAAGAAAAGTTATGAAATCAAAGAATTCTTGCTCGGGAATTGATCCCATAATTGTTAAATACGTTAGACATTACGCAAAATGTATAAAAAACTTAAAGTGTTTTGTTCATGAAAGCCTTGAAGATATTGAGCAAGAACTTTTCTGTATGATTTGGCCTGCTATTGAGAAATATGACGAAAGTAGAAGCTCTTTTTCTACCTTTGTATGTCAACTTATTAAGTGTCGAGCTATTAATTTAATCAATAAGCAACTCTGCAAAAAACGCGGCGGCAGACAAGGTATATTCTATGTTGATCCTGATGAGCTACATGAAGTGGTCGATGATAGATGTCGTTTTATCACTGAAATAACAACTCGTATTGATGTGAACGACGTTATCTCAACACTACCCCAAGAATGGCAAGTACTATGCAGACAACTGGAATTTTTCAGTGTTCCAGAAATAGCTGAAATAAATGGAATACCACGCACAACGGTTTATAACACTTTGCAACGAATAAGACGGCACATAAAAAATTTTTTTTAGCAAATCAAACAATAAGTAACAGTTCTAGTATAACTCTTATAGGAGGGCCACGATATATGACTTTAAAAATAATAAACAGCGAAGAAAGAGTAAAAATGGTAACAGGTGTGAAGATAGTAATCTTTGGACCTTACGGAATTGGCAAAACCAGTCTACTTAAAACTCTTGATGAGTCAACAACACTTTGCCTTGATTTTGAAGCAGGACTTTTAGCCGTTCAGGAGTGGAAAGGGGATTCTATCAGTATTCGTACCTGGAATGAAGCACGGGATGTAGCTTGCCTTATTGGTGGTCCAAACCCTGCATTAAAATCTGATCAAGCATATAGTCAAAGACACTATGAGCATGTATCTGGTAAGTACAAAGATCTTCTTTCGGAGATTTCTAAATACCGCTCTATCTTTATCGACAGTATAACCGTTGCATCACGTTTATGTCTACTTTGGGCAAAGATGCAACCTGAAGCTTTTTCTGAGAAATCAGGGAAACAGGACATGAGAGCTGCTTACGGAACACTTGCTCAGGAGATGATGGCATGGCTCAATCAGTTTCAACATATTCGGGATAAAGACATCATCATAGTTGGCACTTTAGGTCAGTATCTTGATGATTTCAATCGTCCAACCTGGCTTCCTCAATGTGAAGGGGCTAAAACTGCCAGTGAACTCCCTGGAATTGTTGATGAAGTAATTATCATGGTTGGAATCAAGAAAGATGATGGTACAGAGAAACGTTCATTTGTCTGTCAGACTATTAACTCTTGGGGATATCCCGCTAAAGATCGCAGTGGCTGCCTGAATATGGTTGAAGAACCGCATTTAGGTAAATTACTTGCGAAAATTAAAGCCAAAACCTTGGCTTCTGTTGCCTAAATTTAATTTTAAAAGGAGTGATATGGAACAAAGCTTTTTCAATATCGGTCAAAAAATCCCCTTTTTCAGCGTAAAGGAGTATTTAAGTGATCAAACGCCAATACCAGAGGACATAATTTCCCCTAGAATTCTAACTAAAAGAGGTTTGTTGGTACTGGGTGGCCCACCTAAAATCGGCAAAAGTGACTTTTTGATCTCTTGGCTTGTCCACATGGCTGCTGGAGTTTCGTTTCTTGGCATGACGCCGAGTAGACCTTTGAAGATCTTCTACATGCAAACTGAAATTGAATATGAATATATGAAAGAACGGTTGCAACAACTTCAACTTGATAACGAACTTTTGAATGTAGCTGCTAACAACTTAATCATTACGCCAAAAGTGCATTTATCATTTAATCATGATGAAATAAGTGAAATCAAGGAAATCGTGAAAGAACGCTTTAAACCTGATGTTTTGGCCATAGATCCATTGCGTAACATCTTTAGCAGTGAGTATGGAAATGAAAATGATAACAGTGCTATGCTGTTTTTTCTGCAAAAGACTCTTGAAAAGCTACGCAGTGCTGTCAATCCAGATGCTTGCATTGTACTCACTCATCATACAAAAAAATTATCAAAAAAGATGCTGGAAGAAGATCCATTTCAGGGTTTAAGCGGAGCTGGTTCTTTGAGGGGATTTTATAGTACTGGCATGGTGATGTTTGCTCATGATGAGGAAAGCACTGTCCGTCAAATAGTATTTGAGCTTCGTAATGGTGAACGTGTAGCAAGTAAGCTTGTTGATAAGATAGATAGTCGTTGGAAGCTTGCAGACCAATGGAGTTGATTTCTTTTTTTCATTTAATTTATAGGAGACAATATGTTATCAGATTTTTTAACTGATTTTAATACTGCAAAATTACAAAGTAATTTAATACCAAAAGGTACAATAGTCAAGGTAAAAATGGCAATTAAACCAGGAGATTATGAAAATTGGTTCATTAAAAGCTACACTACTGGCAGCATCTATTTAAACGTTGAATTTACTGTCACTGAAGGTCCATATGCAAAACGCAAGATTTTTCAGATTATAGGTGTCAAAAGTGGCAAAGCAAGCGTTGAAGGAGAAGATGTTTGGGGAGAATCTGGACGTTCTATGCTTAGAAGTATTTTAGAGTCAGCACGGAACATTCATTCAAATGACACTTCAGAAAAAGCAGTTATTGCTAGAAAAGTCAACTCTATAGCTGATTTTAATGGGTTAGAGTTTACTGCAAAAGTTGGTATTGAAGCTGATCGATATGGAGAAAAAAATAAGATTGCTACGGTTATTATCCCAGAGCAACATCAAAATACTGAGCTTGATTGGATACCTTTCTAAGTAAATAAAAGAATCATTTTTTTATCATAAATTATTGGAGGGCACCTTTTATGAATAGATCTCTAGAAGAAATAAAAGCGTTAGTAATTGATAGAATTGAAACTCCATTTACTACCTGGTGGCAAGTTTTACAAAAGTAAGTTTTATATTGGAGATTTACGTGGAGATAAAATAATAGTTGAGACAACAGGAGAAAGAGCCGGAGATTGTAGCTAAAATTAAAGAAGACGTAGTTGAATTTTTTACCTTCATTGCAGGTGACAAAAAAAGCGCTGAAGAATTGTATCGGTATATTGTAAAGAAGTATCCTTCTGCGTTTTCTGTCCAACATTGACTAAGGAGCTTAGCTAGCACTTAAGTTAATGGTAGATGGATTAAGCCGATAGCCTGACCAGTTACATGCTTGTATCACATCATCGCGTTTTATATTTAGTCCCAAGGTGCTAGCTAGCTTTTCTGCTATTGTTTTTTGCATTCTATTAAGAGGTCTGCGCACTTGCTGTTCTGGGTCTTCAATACCTAAACTATCTGCTATTTGAATGATACTAAGAAATTTATATTCTTTAGCTGCTTCAAAATCACGTAAAAATTGTTTAAGTAACACTCTAAAAATACGGATGCTCGAAATTGCTTGTTTGCCTATAATTTCAATATCATTAACATAAATAATATTATCTTCAACTTTTAATCGCAGTATCTTTTTTTCTGGAAGAGTTATTTCTTGCAGTGGAACATAAGGGAATGCTTGAAAAGAAACATTAGGTAATAGCTCTGGTACTCCTTTTTCAACTGCTTCGCTTAGTATTTGATTTAGAGTTTGATATTCACAAATTAAATCAGCCATGGAAACAGTGTATAGGCTTAACAATATTTTTAAGTCTTCCTTTCCAAAAGTTATAAGAACAGCAACATTAGCTCTTAACCTATCTACAGTTAAATATGACTTATCAGTACATAAAGTTGGTATTATAATGCTTACTATTTTACTTTTAAAGCTTATATGATATATCCCATTTGCCGCCTTTTCCCATATGAGTCCTATTAATAGTTTTTCAAACCAACTTATAATTTTTTCCGTATTAAGTTTTATTGAAAGCACAAGATAACGCTGTTTTTTGTAAGTATCAGGAAAAATATCACGACCACAATCCTCGCAAGCTAGATCATCACAATCTTCATCAAAATCATGAGAAATGATAACCTCATTTTTGCAATAAGGATTTTGTATATTTGGAAAATCAAGATCTAAATCATTAGCACAAATAACAAAATAATACTTCTCAAGCTTAACAAAATCAAGCTGACTGAGATGCTCTGCAGCCTTTATATAGTTCTCGTTAGGATTTACCCAGGACCTATTTACTAACATAGTATCAATATCTTGAGAGTGTTTTCGACAAAACGATAATTCCATAGCTATCTCTAATTAAAGACTTAAAATCATCTCGTTCTTTTCTATTGAGAACATATTCTGAGTAATCAATTTCTATATAATTTGCGTATTGCGTGTCTGTCTGAAAGGATAAAGTAACTTTTTTACTTTTAAACAATACTTTGATATGCTGAACAAGCGAAACATCATGCAGTACACTACCAACCGAAGGCTCTATTTTCTGCAACCACTCTTCAATATTATCTGTGTTTAACGTAAGATTAGTTTTAGATTTAGATGGACCAAATTTCAATTCAAATAGGTGAATATCAGGTACATGTTGTTTTACACAGTCATTCAAAAAAGTCCTCACTTGTGCTGTTGTATTTTGGTGGCGCATGTTAGTAAATGAACATTCTCGCTGAAAATAACAGCTTACTATTCTATTTGCTATTTTTAATCCTTGATCAAAACTTTGAATAGATAAGTTTACTTGGTTAGCATTTAAAGCAAAGTCAATAATAATTCTACTAGGTTTATAACCGTGTATTACCTTATTTGAACTGATTAATAAATCTTCATCTTTACTAGCACGTCGTATAAATAAGTAAATACTATTTTGGTAGTAAAAGAGTTCTTGAAATTGACTTTCAAAACTATCATTTTCAAATAGATCATGCTGTTTTAATATTTGCTGTATTGTACTTTCTGATAAAAAATCCTTAAATGAAGTGGCCTTTTGTCTTGGAGGATTTTTTAATATGAAAGGTAAAAACCCTTTTTTCTGTACTTGATTAAAGCAGAAAATTTGTTTTAGTAAGTTACGATTAGTTATAAAGAGAGTGAACAACAAGGACTTTTTGTCATATTTGTTATTTTGTAGCAGAAATGACTTCAGAAGATCTTGGCCTAATACAGACTGTGCTACTTCAGCTATAGTTGTATCTGATTTTGTACGACTAAAACGATTGACTAAATAATAATCAAACAGAGATTCAGAAATTTTAGTAAGCATTTTACGCTTTTGCTGAGTTGAAATATCATCGCATTGTTCGTGGTCTTTAAATAATTGCCTATTTTGCTTATTCTGAAAATAGTGGTTAAAAATCACACTTAATTGTCTACCAGAAAGAGAATTAAGCCAACTTTCACGTAAACTTGGATTTTGAAAGTCCTTAAGCAGAAAGGATACTGGCATTTCTAAATTACTTTCCCAAAACTCCTCACTAGCTATCATATATCTAAAAGTAAATATATTATGTCTAAAATAGATTAAAGATTAGTCAACAAAAATTTATTATGAAAAAAAAGAAGAATTTTCCTAAAAAAACTGAACAGTTTTTGTAATTTTGGTGAATATATATACAGGAGTCAAACTTTCAAATGTCAATTCTTACACAGTCAGGAAGAGCAGCAATAGCAGCCAGCATAAAAAAGCAATCTATCCATCTTGCTTGGGGCAGTGGTTGGGAAAGTAGCCATCAGGTCGAAAAAGTTTTTGTTGAGGGTGAAACAGCTCTAGATCACCACACTATTAAAGATGTAAGGGTTTTTACAGGACAAACAACTTATCAGCCAAATATAGTTGATAGCAGTAGTGGTGTAATAAAACGTACGGAAAATAGCTCTATCACGGCAAATAGTGCAGTTACTGTAGAGTATAGTGAAAGCACACCACCGGAGCATATTACGTCTCAAAAACTGTTCAATGAACTTGGCAGACGTACTGCCGATGAGGTTCTCTTTTGCACAGGTGATGAGAATGGAGAGCTTTTGACTCCAACAGGGAGGTTTAACCCTTCTAATGTACCAACCAATAATCTTTATCTCAAGTTTACTTTCGATTTCACGGACGCAGCAAATCAAGTTATCAGGGAGCTAGGAGTTATGGTTGGTACTAAAGTAAAAGAAGGGTTACCTAGAGGACAAAGATATTTTGAACCTCAAGATATAGAAGACCCAGGGATCTTATTAGTTTTAGAACATACAGTACCGCTCATTAGGACTTCAGCAACTCGGGAAACTTTTTCATTTGTTGTAACTTTTTGAAACAAAATGACCTTAAATAGTTATTATAATCGCTTTAATCCTGACAAAGAATACGAAAAAAGTTTGTTCCTGGCAGGAAGAGGTCTACAATCAGCAGAATTAAATGAGATTCAAGATTACGCCCTTTTGAGGCTCAAAGGCATAGGTGATGCAATATTTCGTGATGGTGATGTTATAACAGGCAGCAATTGTATTATAGAAGAGAAACTGGTAAAGTTACGCTTGAATCAGGAAAAATCTATCTTCGTGGAGCAGTTAGAAAAGTCGAAAAAGAAGAGTTTGTTGTTCCTCTTAATACTATAGTTCGTATCGGTGTTTATTACGTAGAATCTACCATTACAGAGCTTGAGGATGAAAATCTTCGTGATCCTGCTGTTGGTACAAGAAACTATCAGGAAGTAGGAGCTGCAAGGCTTAAAGTTTCCACCATTTGGGGTCATCAAGCAGAGAGTGTTACTGTTAACTCTACAAATGGGGAATTTTACCCAATTTACAACATTGAAAATGGGATATTAATAGAACATTCACCACCTCCACAAGCAAACATAGTAACTACTGCTCTTGCTCGTTATGACAAAGAAGCAAATGGTTCCTACGTTGTAAATGGCCTTGAAGTAATGTTTTTGCAAAAGGAAGAAGAGGGCAAAAAGCAAGTATTCGTGATTAATGAGGGCAAAGCTCATGTTGATGGCTATGAAATTGAGTTACCACATAGTATTCGCATTTCTTTTGATGAAATATAAAATCAGTTGAATCAGAGCCACATACTTTTCAGCCAAATAGCCAAAGAGTAATGGAACTAAAAGTTAATGATTTTCCAATAAGTGAAATTAAAAAAGTAGATATAACTGTTCAAAAAACATTTGCCGTTACTCACGGTTCATATTCTGGAGCTATTCCTGATTCTGCAGTGCTAGAAATTATCCAGATTAAACAAGGCAATGTTATTTATGAAAATAGTATAGATTACAAATTAAACGCAGGAAACGTTGATTGGTCATTACCCGGCAAAGAACCAGCACCTGGAAGTAGTTACCTTATAACCTATCGCTGTCGCACTCAGGTAAGTCCTGAAGATATAAATGAAGAGGGATGTAAAGTAAGAGGTGCCGTTGATAACAGTCTGGTTCTGATTGATTACACCTGGAAAATGCCACGCTA
Source organism: Wolbachia endosymbiont of Armadillidium vulgare str. wVulC (assembly GCF_001027565.1). Taxonomy (NCBI): domain Bacteria; kingdom Pseudomonadati; phylum Pseudomonadota; class Alphaproteobacteria; order Rickettsiales; family Anaplasmataceae; genus Wolbachia; species Wolbachia endosymbiont of Armadillidium vulgare. Next base: position 258,309 of record NZ_ALWU01000010.1, read on the forward strand.
TGATTTAATTACTATCGATAGCAAAGGAGCAGTAAGGAGAATAAAAGGTATAGCTCACCCTTGGCGACCATCAATGCCTAAAGCACCTAGCGGACAACTTTTGCTCTGCTACATTCATCAGACATGGAAAAACGGAGAAAAAGAAGGGGTAAAAATAGTGAATAATGCTATTCATGCTGTACCGATGAATGAGCTTGAAGCAATGAAAAAAGGAATAAATGATCTTTATGCGCTGGTTGCAGAGGAACGTCTACGCAGTGATGCAAATTCAAGAGAACCTACTACCAAAAAAGGAGTATTTGTTGATTCGTTCTTTGATGATGATATGCGTGATCAAGCAGTTTGCAGCAATAGTAAACAAGGAACTAATTTTGCCGATAGACGTGGAAATTATTGATGTTGAAAGAGGTAAAGAACCTTATTTATTGCCGTATGAACTTGAGCCAGTGCTTGAGCAGCTTTTACAGACTAAAGGAGAAAAGATTAATCCATATCAAGCTTTTGACCCAGTACCGGTTCAAATTACTCTAAATAAAAACATTGATCACTGGACGGAGGTTACCACGAATTGGAAAAGTCCAATAACCAGGGTATTTAATGTTAAAGAAACAACAGAATTGCTGTCAAGTACTTCATACGAAGCTGAATTTATGAGAGAAGTAGTACAAGATTTTGAAATTGAAGGTTTTGAGCTAGGTGAAAAGCTTAAGGAAATAAAATTTGATGGCATCAGTATTCAACCCATAGCATAGAAGGCAAATGGAAAAAAGAGCTAACAACCAGGGAAAATTAAAGGGAAAAATAAAAATCCCAGCAAATATTCCAGCAGGTACTAAATTAGTACAGTTTTACGGTGATAAAGGCAGTTATGGAGAAGCAACTTATACTGGTAAAAAAACTATTACCATAGAAGAAAGAAGAAGAGTTATTGCAGCAAGAAGAGTTAGCCCAGACATTTACACCAAATGAAAGCAGACACATAGGAGGTGTAGAGATATGGTTCACAAATAGCGGCAAAAAACGTGTTGTTGTGCAGATTAGAGCAACAGCAGTGGGAATGCCCTCGCAGACTGTCATTGCTGAAAGCTATATTGAGCCAAAAGATATAAAGATAGATGGCACAGCAACACGTATTACTTGGTCTCCTGTCTGGTGTGAAGCTGGCAGAGAATATGCAATAGTTTTACTTACCGATGATGCAGATACTGCAGTAAAGGTAGCAGAGCTTGGCAAATATGATGCAGTAAATAGCCGTTGGGTAGCCATATCAAGTGGGAGTATTACTTTCATCGAGCAATGCAAGTACCTGGACTCCACATCAAAATTTAGATTTAACGTTTCGACTACTAGCTGCAAAATTTAGTGAAAATTCTCATGTTATTGATCTTGGAAAAGTTACTGCAAATAACGTATCAGATTTAATTGTTTTGACGAACGTCGAAAAAGTAGCATTTGATACCAATGTAGAATTTATTTTAACAGATGAAGAGGGAAAAGAAAACTTTTTGTCTGATAATTTGCCACTCGCACTACGTGAAAGAATCAGTGGAGAGTTAACAGTAAAGGCAAATTTAAAAGGGTCAAAAGAAAGAAGTCCTGTTCTCTATCCTGGGTTACAGCTAGTTATGGGTAATCTTTCTGAGAGTGCAGATTATGTAACAAGAAGCATTACAGCGGGAGCTAACACTAAGATAACAATTACCTATGATGCGCTGATACCTGGCACTGCAGATGTTAAAGCATATGTGCAAAAAAACGTGAATTGGCAATTAGTAAATTTAACATTAGGAAAACCAATAGGGGAAAATTGGGTAGAAAGAACTCACGTACTGACAAACTTTAATGGCAATGAGACAAGAATAAAATTAGTTTTAAGTGGAACAGTTGTCTATCGGCCAAAAGTCAAAAATCTACGAATCATTGTCACGTAGCAGAATGTCAGATGATAAAACAAGCAGAGGATATTCACTACCTCATCCAGAGAATATTGCAGTGGAAGATGTAGTATGTATTCGAAGAGCTATAGAAAAAATAGATGAAGATATGAGTGAGAGAGAAAATGAACTTAAGAGTAATTTTGAGCGGGTTAACTTTGAAACTTTTTTAAATTTTTGGGAATGAAAGAAGCAATAGAAGCATTACACCAAAGGATAAAGGATTTAGCAGTAAGTAGCACACCTGATCAACTGGCATATCTTGCAAAATCTCTGGAATTGATAGCAGATAAAAAAGCTATTTCCAACGTTGTGCAAATGACTGAAGTAAAAGAAATAATTGATGCACTACAAAAAAGACTTAAGGATTTAGTAGCAAACAGTACTCCAGATCAATTAGCATATCTTGCTAAAGCACTGGAATCAATAATCGACAAAAGTGCGGTTTCTGAAATTGTACAGATGACAGATGGTAAGTTAAATGAACTTTTAAGCGCTGCAAGGAAGCACTTAAGTGACATAAACAGCAATAAGGAAAATTCAATATCTGCAATAACTGAAGCAAAAACAGATTCTGTCAATGAAATTAACAAGCTTAGGGATAATTCCTTAAACACTTTAAAAGCATCATCAGATTCACATATATCGCTACTTGATACGAGAAAGAATGCCAATATTGCAGCAATAAACAGTGTTAGCAACAGTCATAAAGATGGTCTTAAAGGTGTAGTAGAAAGTTTTCGTGCTATTAATAATGTACCACCTGGTTCATCAATTATAGGAGAAATAGAAACTCGAATTGAAAACATCTCTAATGAGGTAAAAACTAGAGATGATCAATTAAGAACATCTCTTACAAATGATGTAAAGACTCGAGATGATCAATTAAAAGTGTCGCTTACAAACGAAATAAAAAAGCGCAATATGGTTGAACCAGGTTCATTACCTTTCTTATTTGGTGTACTTGGAAGAAAAAATAATTATTTTGGCCACGGAACTTTTATGACAGAGCTTGGAAAGTGGAGTAGTGATATAACAAAAACTGACTATATGTTACAACTACTAGCAGGTAGCCATACATACGATACAGATTATGTTAGTTTATATCGGCCAAGACAACTCAGTTTTATAGAGGGAAGTAAAGGAACATTTATTTACGGAGAGTTATACACAAACAGTTTTTCTGGTAGTTATGATCAAATATACTATTACCCATATGCTGCACTTGGAGTAGTATTTGTAAAAAATACAACCAATGTGAACATAAATAAGACAATGGAATTTGTTGGATCATCGTATTCGAGTACGGAGTATGGGGGAGCAGGATTATTTGTGGGAACTCCTGATAATACTAATTCTAATAAATCAAGTATTTCAAAAATAGTATGGAAAAATGTTTACCAATACACGAGTTCTGATAGCAAGTTAGCCGGATCTGGTAATGTGGAGATTCCAGCAGGAAAAACAGTTGCAATATTACTTTACACATCATCTTACCTGTATTCCAGAACACAGGTCAGTCAAGGTATGCTTGCATCAAATTATGTATACAACTATGGTCAATTTATCCAGTGGGGACATACGTAGCAATTTTCTCACCACAGGGCTTGAGGTAGATGTGGAAAGGACGCTCAGGGCTTGGCAATGTCCAGGATTAGAACGAACTGATCAAATATGGCAATGAGGAGGAATTTGTGACTATTTATATACGTTTTGAAAACCACAAGCAGATTGAAACAACAACACTTGAAAACAAGCCAACAGGAAATGATTGGTATGAAGCGCCAAAGAATTTTGATTGGCAAAAAAGCTATTGTTTAACAGAAGGAGGAGAAATTGCTCAGTGTACTAAAGAAGATATACAAAAGGAGTTACTGGATAATGCGAAGCTTTGTGCATTTGATAGTATGCGTTTCTATTATGATAATCATACTCACCAATATGCAGGTCATTCTCACCAAAAAGCTAAATCTTATGAGATTCAAGCGGAAGCCGCAAAAAGCATTCTAGCAGCACCAGAATCTATAGATGAAAAGGATAAAGAAATTATAGAACCTCTAGCAAAAGTACGTGGTATTACGGTTATTGAAATGGCAGGAATAATCGAGGAAAAAGTGAAAAAAGCAGTAAAAGCAATAATTAAATGTGAAGAGCTTGAAGATTTAGCCAAAAGAAAGATTGAAGAAGCCAAAAGTGAAAATGAGCTACAGACTTTGCTAGATGATTTCAGGAAAAAAATACAAAGAAATGGCTGAAGAATTTTTACATGGTGTAAATGTTATTGAGGTAACCTCAGGGTCAAGAACAGTACGCACAGCTAAATCATCAGTGATAGGTGTAATTGGTACTGCATTCGAAGCTGATGAGCAAAAATTTCCACTGAATAAACCAGTACTGATAGCAGGAAGTTTAAAGGAAGCAGCAAAGCTTGGAAAGAGTGGCAGTTTACCTTCTGCAGTAAATGGAATATTTTCCCAAATTGGTGCAACAGTAGTAGTTATTAGAGTTAAAGAAAGTGAAAACAGCGATTCAAAGCTCAAAGAAAGTGAAACTATTCAAAGTATAATTGGCGGAGTTGATAAAGAGACTGGAGAGTATCAAGGGATAGAGGCATTCCTCAGCAATGAAAGTATAGTTCATGTTGCCCCAAGAATATTAATTGCACCTCAATTTACTCACCAACTACCAGAAGATGCAGTGGTTGCAGCATTAATTTCCGTAGCAGAAAAGCTGAGAAGCATAATAGTAGCAGATGGACCAAATACTAATGATGAAGAAGCAATAAAATGGAGAAAAAGTGTAGGCAGCTCAAGAGTTTACGTAGTTGATCCTTGGGTTAAGGTATTTATTGAAGGAAAAGAAGGAATCTTGCCAGCAAGCCCATTTGTAGCTGGTTTAATAGCTAAGATAGACAGCGAGCAAGGCTTCTGGCACTCACCTTCAAATAAAGAGATAAATGGTATTGTTGGAACAAGCAGGCCTATTGATTTTACGCTCGGTAATATAAATTGTAGAGCAAACCACTTGAATGAAAATGAAGTAACAACGATAATTCATCAAAATGGCTATAGGCTTTGGGGAAATAGAACATGTTCAAATGACTCAAAATGGGCTTTTTTATCAGTGAGAAGAACTGCAGATTTAATTAACGATAGTTTACTTAGGGCTCATTTATGGGCAGTTGATCGCAATATCACTAAAACTTATATAGATGATGTGATTGAGGGGGTGAATTCTTATTTGGCTAATTTAAAAGCCCAAGGAGCGATTATCAGTGGAAGATGTTATGCAACCCCAGAACTCAATACGCCGGCAAACATTGCAAGTGGAAAAGTATATTTTGACTTTGAATTTACACCACCGTATCCGGCTGAGCAAATAATATTCAGATCTCATCTTGTAAATAATAGTGTAATAAGTTAGGAGAAAGCGAAGTGTTACCAAAAATACTGAGAAATTTTAACGTATTTGTTGATGGTCGTGGTTATGCAGGAAAAATAGATGAAATTACCCTACCAAAGCTTACCATAAAAACCGAAGAGTACAGAGCTGGTGGTATGGATATTCCAATAAATATTGATATGGGGATGGAGAAACTTGAAGCTGATTTTACTTTTGCAGAATATGATTCAGAACTTTTTAGGCTTTTTGGCTTGATAGATGGAAATTCGGTTTCTTTGACGCTAAGAGGTGGATTACAAGGAAGTGGAAGTAATGATATTGAAGGAGTAATAATCAATTTAAGGGGCATATTCAAAGAATTTGATTTTGGTAGCTGGAAACCTGCTGAAAAAGCAACGCTGAAGTGTACTGTAGCTGCTCATTACTATAAACTTGCGATAGGTAGTAATGAATTAATAGAAATCGATGCTGAAAATATGATTAGAAAGATAAATGATGTTGATCAAATGGCCTTGCTGCAAACGATTCTAGGGATTTAATGGAATAGATGGATGCCTTTTTATATAACCACTTTTTTATTGAAAAATTACTGATAATACTGTATAATTAGTAACGTTTTTTAGGCATTTTTGCTATGGCTTTATCTAAATTTCTCGACCCTAAGAATGATATAGCATTCCGCCGTATCTTTGGTACAGAAAAGAATAAAGATATCCTCATTCACTTTCTAAATGATATTTTGAGTTTTACTGGCAAAAATGCAATACAGGATATAGAGTTCTTAAGTACTATTCAAGATCCTGATATTGCATCTAAAAAGCAAAGTATTGTTGACGTGCTATGTAGAGATTCAACAGGAGTGCAATGGATAATTGAGATGCAGGTCGCTAAAACCAAAGGCTTTGAAAAACGTGCCCAATACTACGCTGCTAAAGCTTACTCAAGACAAGCGGATAAAGGTGATCAATACCATGACCTTAAGGAAATTATCTTTATTGCTATAGCAGATTGTATACTATTTCCTGATAAGTCTGAGTATAAATCAAAACACACTATTCGCGATGAAGATACTAATGAACATGATCTAAAAGATTTTTACTTTGTATTTATTGAACTGCCTAAATTTACAAAAACCAAAGAAGATCAGCTTTCAAATATAGTTGAGAAGTGGGTATATTTTTTTAAGTACGCTGATGAAACAAGTGAAGAAGAATTGGAAAGGATAACAGGAAGTGACGTAATAATCAAAAAAGCGTATGAAGAGCTAAATAGGTTTAACTGGTCAGAAAAAGAGTTTATAGCATATGAACAGGAGACCAAGCGTATTCGTGATGAACAGGCTGTCCTTGCTCAAAAACTCGATGATGCTAAACATGAAGGAATCCAAATTGGAGAAGAGAAAGGAAAGATTGAAGGAAAGATTGAAGGAAAGATTGAAGGAAAGATTGAAGGAAAGATTGAAGGAAAGATTGAAGGAAAGATTGAAGGAAAGATTGAAGTTGCAAAAGCGATGCTGACCAATAACGTTGATATTAACACTATTGTCAAGTGTACAGGTCTTTCTGTTGATGAAGTTCAAGAATTAATCCAAGTGGAAAGGAAATAACCCCTACTACAACTTTTATATTAGGTTGCCTCTTCAATCAAACACAAAAACTGTAATAAAAAAAATTAGTTATGTAAAAGCCGATATAGACTTTTATTTAATTAACTTTTTCAGGAAAAGTATGCAAGCTATAACACTAAACAACCCAATTACAGTTGATGGTATTTCTGTCTCAGAACTTACCGTTAGACGTCCAAAAGTTAGAGATTATCTTGCTATTGAGAGACTTAATGGTAGTGATCTGAGTAAGGAAGTAACTTTGACTGCCAATTTGACATCAGTTGCAAAAGAAGCAATTGAAGAGTTAGATATTGCTGATTATGTGAAAATTCAAGAGGTATTAAAGGATTTTTTTTCACCGATTATCCAAAAAACTTGAGATTAGAAATACTAGTGCTTGGCTCTATCATAGGTGGTGGAGTTGAGCACATTCTTGATATGGAGATTAGTGAGTTTATTTTATGGAGCAAATTAGCTAGGAAGTTCAAATGTCAGTATTATCGATAAAAATAGGTGCGGTACTTGATGGCAGTTTTAATACTGTAATAAAGGGAAGTAGTAGTCAACTTACCTGTCTTGGTGAGAATATAAGAAAGCTTGACTCATCTTTAAAATCAGTATCAAAGTTTAAGCAGTTGGGTCATGATGTTTTGACTAGCAGGAGGTCGTGGAAGGGCTTTGAAGATCAAGTAAAATCTTTAGCTAAACAAATGAAAGCGATAGAGAAACCAAGCAAAACTTTAAAAGCTGAGTTTGATAAAGCTAAATTTTCTGCAACAAAAGCAAAAGAAGCTTACTTGAAAAAGAGAGATACTTTGTACTCACTAAATGAAGAAATCAGAAAAAGTGGAAGGAATATTAAGTCATTAGTAAGTGATCAATATAAACTTGGTTCTTCTATTGAAATACTAAAAGGTAAGTATGGTAAGCTTGGGTCTGCAATACGTAGTCACCAAAGTTTTTTAGCAAGTAAAGCACATTTTAAGTCACAAATTATAGAAACTATTGGGCTGGGACTTTCACTTGCAGCTCCAGTTAAAGTTGCAATTGACTTTGAAAGTGCTATGGCTGATGTTACAAAAGTGGTAGATTTTAAAAAAGGAACGGATGAAGCAACTAAATTTGCAAAGAAGTTAAAAGAGATGTCACATACTATACCATTATCAGCCGCAGAACTGGCACAAATAGCTGCAAGTGGTGGTCAACTTGGTATCAAGAAAGAAGATCTTTTTAAGTTTACAGAAACAGTGGCAAAAATGTCAACAGCATTTGATATGTCTGCAGAGCAAGCAGGTGATTCTATAGCTAAACTCTCTAACGTTTATGGAATTGATGTTAGTAAAATGGAATACGTTGGTAATGTAATCAATCACTTATCAGATAACACTGCTGCCAAAGCAAAAGATATGGTTGAAGCTCTAGCAATAGTTGGTGGTACTGCAAAACAATTTGGTCTTGACATCAAGGAAACAAGTAGTTTAGTAAATGCCTTCGTTAGTTTAGGTAAACAACCAGCAAAAGCTGCAACTGCTATAAATGCTCTACTTAGTAAACTTCAGACTGCTGAAGAACAAGGAGGGGATTTTAAAGCAGCATTAGAGCAAATGGGCATAACTGCAGAAGAAATAGTACAAAGAATAAGCGAAAACGGCGAAGAAGCATTACTCTATTTTTTTCAAACTCTAAAGAAAATGGATAACCAGGAACGTTCTACAATCCTTATGAAACTTTTCGGTCAGGAATATCAAGATGATATTGCATTATTAGCTGGAAGTTTTAACAAATACGAAGATGCTATAAGGTTACTATCTGACACAGAAGAGTACAAGAGCTCGTTGCAGAAAGAATTTCAAAACCGTGTAGACACCACAGCCAGTAAATTACGACTTCTTCGCAACGCAATAGCTGAAGTTGGTATGAACCTGGGTTCAGTGATGCTGCCTACTTTAAAATCTATAGCTGAATTTTTACAAGAAAAAACTAGAAGCATAGCGTTATTTGCAGAAAAATATCCAACTTTAACCAAAGCAATCATGGGTACTGTAGCAGCCTTGATAAGTTTAAAAATTGTAGCAGTAGGACTAGGATACGGATTTACATTGCTAGGAAGTACGATTTTTAGTCTGAAAGCAAACCTACTTGGAGTATTTTCATTTTTATCAGCTACAGTTTTTCCTGCAGTAGTAACAGGACTAAGAGCAGTAACACTCGCTATAATGAGTAACCCTATAGGACTTTTAATAGCAAGTCTTGCTACTGGTGCAGCACTTGTTATAACTAACTGGCAAAAGGTAAAAGACTTTTTCTCTAACTTTTTGGAGTACATAAAATCACTCATTAAACCTATAGGAGAAGCTTTTTCATGGATAGGAGAAAGTGTATTTGGAAAAGTATTGGAAAATAGCCCACTGAAAGAGTTTGAAAAAAGAAAAACTGAAGTAAAAGCAGTGCATACTCCCCTAAAAAGTAATATTCTCAACAGTGGAAATCCTGTGCTAGGTAACAGTATAATTAAAGAATTTTCAAAGAGAAATAAAAATAGCTTCAGAGTCAAAAGCCTTATTGAGGAGAAAAAGTTTACAGAGAGCGATAAGATATTTGCAGATTTTGCAAGGAGTAAGTTTGAAAATAAAGAACAAAATAAAACTCAGAACATCACTAATAATTATACTATCAGCATTAAAGCAGAGCCAAATCAAGATATCCGTAGCCTTGCAGATGAAGTAATAAAAAGGATAAGAGAGAAGTCACGTGATATTTTATTTGATACAGTAGAGACATTTTATTGATGCTATCTCTTGGTCCGTATAAGTTTGCCCCCACAAGTTTAAAGTATAGCAGAGAAAATCGTTGGAGCACGATTGAGTGCATTGGAAATATGCCACTATTGCAAAATATCGGCCAAGGTGTAGAAAATATAGATTTGGAAGGAATGATTTATCTGCATAATCTCAACGGCCTAAATCAACTAAAGAATATGAAAGAAGCTGAAAAACCACATGTTTTAGTAAATAGTTTAGGTAATATTTTAGGACAATTTGTAATTACCAGGTTAGAAGAAAAGCAGATGTATTTTTTACCTAATGGATTACCAAGAAAAGTTCAATTGAGCTTGAATTTGAAGAGCTATAGATGACTATATATTATGTGAGCAAAGAAAATGAAATGTTAGATCTGATTTGCTGGAAACATTATGGATACAGTAGTGGAGCAGTGGAGGAAGTATTGCTTAAAAATCCAGGCCTTGCAGAATACTGGAGCTTGCCAGCAGGGTTAAAGATAAAACTTCCCGTTGTTCAGAAACCAGTACAAAAGTCAAAATTAAAGGTATGGGAATAAATGCAGCCAGATTTTATAATAGATAAATGTGAATCAATTAAAGATAGAGTTATATCATTGCGCCTTACCGATGAATCTGGGACAATAGACGATGTAGTTGAAGTGTGTGTTGATTACAGGGATGATAACATAAAAGTTCCAAAAGAGCTAAAGATTGCTTTGGGATATAGAGAAACAGGAGTACTACCCATAGGTGTATATACAGTCAATGAAGTTACAGTACAAAGTCCACCAAAAACCTTAACGATCAAAGCTCATGCAACAAATTTGATGATATCACTAAAGGAAAAAGTATCTAGGGAGTGGCACCAGATTACACTGGGTGATCTAGTCAAAGAAATAGCAAATAAACATGGATATGGGCACAAAGTTGCTGAAGAATTTAAAGATATATTAATACCACACATTGATCAGACTGAGGAAAGTGATATTAATTTATTAACTAGGATAGCTATAGAGCGAGAAGCCATGGCAAAATTAGCAGGAGGATATATATTATTTATTCCAAAAGGTGCAGCAAAATCAGCAACAGGAAAGGTTTTAGGAACAACAACTATCAGACCTGAAGACACAATCAATTGGAAAGTACATTTTACTGTACGTAATAAATACAACTCAGTGATAGCAAAATGGTATAGTTATGAAAAGGGAGAGCAAATATCAGAAACAGTAGGCAGCGGTGAACCAAGTTACGCCATACAGACAATTTATCCAAATGCAGAATCAGCAATTAGTGCAGCAAAAGCCAGATTTAAGCAACTGCAGCGTAATAATGAGACTTTAGAGATGACAATACCAGGTAATCCAGAGCTATTTGCAGAAGCAAAACTTAATCTTGTAGGATTCAATCAAGACATAGATGGTGAATGGGTGGTTGATAAAGCAGAACATACTTTAAATAGTTTAGGTTATCTTACTACATTATCAGCGTCTTTGAGTAAGTATTAAGAGAAAATAAGTAAATTGCTGATTTAATGCTGAACATGAGCAAGATATCAAGAAACAAGTTTTTGTGGTGTATAGTAGCAATAGTATTTATTGTTATTACGTATTACTATCAAAAATCTAAGGCTGCTGAAGATCATCAGAAAATGTTGGAAGTGTCAGCTAAGAACTGTGACTTAGACATTCTGAAATTATTAATAAAAAAGAGTAGAGGTGATTCAAGAGTTAGTGAAAGAGCATTATATGATGCCGCAGAGAAAGGATGCTTAGAAGTTGTCAAATTTCTGCTCGATGAAGGAGTAGATATAAATACTAGTTTAGCTCTACTTAGTGCTGCTGACAGTGGCCAATTAGAGGTTGTGAAACTTTTACTAGAAAGAGGAGCTAACCCTCATGTTGAAGGCCGTAAAAGAAGAACTGCAAAAACTATAGCAATGAAGAGGTCATCTTATAGTGGAAATAAGAAGTCTTATAGAGAAATCGTAGACTTACTTGATGAAGCAGAAAAGCAGTACAAGCCAGAGCAATAAACCGCACGCGTACAACATACAGTTTCAACAATTATCCACAATAAATCATTACATTATGCAAAATCAAAAGATCCCAGTTGCAGTAATATAGCCCTTCTTATAATAGTCCGAACGTGGGTAAAAACGTCTTTATAGCTATTGTAAGCCAGGAGGCCAGCAGTGTGTTATTATGATCTGTTCGGATTATTGTGAAAAGAGCTATATTAACGATGTTAATACAGACGGTAGCGGCGATATGGTGGCTTGCCAAGCTAGATTTACGGGTTCACATTCATGATAAATTTATAGAGCAGAACAACGGATTGACCGTTACGGTATATCGTCTGGAAGAACGGGTAAAAAATCTTTCTGAGGAACTTGATGAGTTTAAATTACAAGTCTTAAGCGGGAAAATTAAATCTTAATACCTTTATCTAAATTTTCACATTTCACAATGACAAAGTACATCTTGTCCGTTGACGGCGGAGGCATAAGAGGCATCACACCAGCGATAATATTAGCAGAAATAGAAAAGAGAGCAAGGAAGCCTATTTCTCAAATCTTTGATCTAATGGCTGGTACTTCAACCGGTGGAATTGTTGTAGCAGGGTTATGCCAAAAAGATGAACGGGGAAATCCCCAATATTCAGCAAATGATTATCGAGCTTTACCAAAAGTACGAGCATATATTTTAAGTCTTCATTTTTAGAATCAATATATCTTGGTTTAACTGTGCACAATACCCAGTAAAAATATTGAGTATGTACTTCATAAATATTTTGGCGATGATATCCTTAAAAACATTTTAAGTAATGTGTTGATTACGAGTTACGATATTCAGAATAACTGCCCATTTTTCTTCAAAAGCTGGAAAGAAGGTAATATTAAGCTGAAAGATGCACTCAGAGCTGCAACGGCTGCACCTACTTATTTCATACCAAAACATCTAAAAATTAACCAGATAAACAGAGTATTAGTGGATGGTGGGGTGTTTGCCAATAATCCAGCGGCTTGTGCATATGCAAGTGGTAAAAAATTGTTTCCAAATGATGAGATTATACTGTTATCACTAGGTACTGGTAGAACAGATAGAAGCATAGCTAATTCAAGGAGATTTGGAAAAATAAGCTGGATAAAACCACTACTACATGTGATGTTTGCCTCAAGTTTAGATGCAGTAAATTATCAGTTGGATCAAGTTATAGGTGATAAATATATACGTATACAATCGCAATTAAAAATAGCATCACCTGATATGGATAACATTACATCAAAAAATATCAAATCTCTGCAGGAGGAGGCAAATGCAATGATAGAGGATAATCAGAAAGTGATAGAGAAATTCTGTATAGAAATATTAAATATATAACTATTCTCTCTAATATTTTAATATATTATTTATGAGTCAGTAAACTACTGAGGTTTTTAATTCAGGTTAAGTTTTGAAAGCATAATTTTCAAGCTCCTCAACAGATAAATCTGTTATTTTAGAAATAGCATCAATAGAAACGTCCAACATACGTAAATTATTCGCAACTTTTATTGCCTCCGCTTTGTAAATCTTTTCTTTGTAAACTTGCTTTCTTTGCGATAAAAATTCTACCCATATGCCCAATTCATCTCGTGATTCTTGATTGTCAATCTTTTTAGACTCTCTCACCCAACTTAATAGCTCGTTTTCTGCTTTATAATTATCTTCTTCATATTTCTTCATCAAATCTTCAGGATTAACTGATAACTTTTCTGCTATTTCCCATAATCTTTCGCTTAAAATAGTAACACTACCTTGTTCATAGTGATGTATCTGTGATGGTCCTATATCTAGCTCTCTTGCTAAATCCTCTTGAGTATATCCTCTTATTATTCTCCATTTTTTTATCTCTTGTCCTTCGTTTGAATGCTCAGAGCCTTTTTTCTCCTTATTATCATATTCTTCAGTTGATAAGCCTGTTGCTCGATAGATAATATCATTATCAAACCCCACTTTCGCTAAGTTCTTGGCCATGCTTACCCTTGCAGCTTTTACATTATTTTCCTCTTCAGCTTGAATAAATCCAGTTAAGTCGCTAATTAACTTGCATGACTCTTGTCCCTTTATTTTTGCTATAAAGTTGTACATCCATTCTTTGTTAAAAGAACAATTTTCTCTCAGTACTTTGTGTCTAGGAAATAAGCTACCAACATGAACTGATAATTCTTCCGCTATGACTTTTAATTTTTTAGTTGGAATGCCACATGCTCCTTGCTCATATCTTAGTAATGTATGATATTTTATGCCTGTTTTCTCTACTAAATCTTTTAGGGTATACTTTTGTTTTAGCCTCCAGCTTCTTACTTTTTGTGCTATTTTGTATCTTATAGAGATATTTGCCATATCGTAACAATTTTACCGAAATAAACATCTGTTATTTTGCTATATTTAGCTTATAAAGAGTTCGCAATTTTGTGGTTGTAAGTAAAAAGGGAGAAAACCTCCCTTCGTTTAAAGTTTCCGGGAAGTTTCTTTACTACCTCCACATACCTTATCAACCCACGATAATGTTTCGCTATTACTAATTGTCTTTTCAACCTTATCTTTACTCCACTTGCCACTCCTAGGAAAACTTCCTTTTTCTACCGCTTCTGTGACCGTCATCCCTCCAAAAAAACACTCTTTTCCTATATTTTCCCCTCTCTTTTGTAGTTCAGACCACATTTCTTTATCTGCTACTCTGACCTCTATCTCATGGTCATTTTCTGCATTATGGTATATTACAATTTTTAGGCTACCAATACTTGTGGGAAATGCTACCTCAAAAGCACTATTGTCAGACACATCAACATAATTCCTTTCACCTTCTTTTCCACTTCTAACCTCAACCTTACTATTTCCCATTTCTATAACATCACCTCCTAATTTTACCTCTCCTGTGGTTAACCCTAAATTTTTTGTACCTTCCAATACTCTTGCAATATTTACCTTGCTATTATCAGAAAATTTCATAAAAAATGTCTGATTGTCTATTTCCACATCCTCTATGATTCCCTCATTTTCAATAGCACTTTCACCGATTTCTCTCAATTCTTTAAGCCACTCATCTATCTGTGGATGAATCTCTTGATACAGTTTGTTATGCATTTCACTTATTCCCTTATCCTGCAATAGATCGTAACTGAATATTGCTCCATTTAGCATCAATTCACATATTATGTCTTCCTTCTCATTTTCTTTGCATTTGATCAAAGGCATTTTCGATATCACCGTATCAGCAAAACTCTTCTGTCCTTCGCTATACGCATTTATCCTGATTCCAGCGCTTAGTGCCTGGTCTATCACTTTGTTCAGTTCATCTACGCTTTTTGCCTTTACTACTCTACTTTTAAACCATCTCAATTCTACATTTTCACTTGCACTTGGCTCTATCTTGCTTAAGGCTGGAATAAACGGATTTTGACGATTTGAAGATTTTGTGTTATAAATCTTACGTCCTTCTCCAAGATTGATTGATTTTCCAGAAACATCGCTAGGGGAAGGCACACCTTCAGGCTTCTCAAACCTGCTTTTATCATCAAATATTTTCGGATCAGTCTCGTCTAAAAGTATAAGCTGCTGATTTTTTTTGCTAGTACGCCTAATAGCACTATATAGTCCTTTTGGTAACTTTTTAGAATCAATGATTAACTCATAAGTATTTCCATCCATATCATCAAATGATACTGTTTTTTTAGTAGTCATATAGCCTCCTATTAAGCATGTTATTCAAGTCTATAGAGCAATTTATTGCTTTATGATTAACTTAATACGCAAATTATAAAAAGATCTTGTATATCTTGCAACTATTTATAATAAAAGAATAGATTTTTGGGACTTTTATTCTTTAATCACGACTTAATATACAAGCTATACAAAGATCTTTTATATTGTGCAGTTCTTGCTCTTCAGATTCTTGATTAAGTTTTTTTGCTACTGTGTAGTAGCCAAACTTCTCAAGCAATTGAAATTTGGTTTATAACAGCTCTCTTTCCTTAAAACTGCAATATCCTTTGTCTGTCATAATAATGTGATCCTCTAGTTCAATTCCCACTCCTTGACATGCTGACACTAATTCTCTAGTCATTACTTTATCATCTTCTGATGGTTCTAAACTCCCTCCCGGATGGTTATGAGCTAATATTATTGACGCTGCTTCCATTGATAACGCCTTTTTTACCACTTTCCTTTCAGATAGGTGTACTTCATCTATTGTACCAAAATACACTTCATCTCTTATCAGACGGTTCTGTTTATCCAAGTATATTATCAGGACAGCTTCTTTTGCTGAAAAGCCTATATTTACCCTTACATACTCTATTAGCTTTTCTTGGCTATCCATTACAGGGCCTCTCTTTAACCCTTCTCTTAGTGCCCTCTTGTAAGCTTCTTTAACACATTCAATCGCTGCGGCTGCATGTTCAGTCATTCCGTCTATCATTTTCAGGTCATCGATTTCTCGTCCCAAAATTTCTCCTATTCCTGGGCAGTTATCCATTAGAGTTTTAGTAACATCTTGTGCTTGCTTTCTGTCGTGAACTGCTCCTAGAAGCACTGACACTATCTCACGATCAAATAGAGCACTTCCTCCTCCGCTCTGTAGTACTCTCTCTATTTCTTCTGTAAGTTTTTTACCATTATTCATAAAATATACTCCTCGTTAATAACAAATTGTTTTTAATTATTTACTGCTGTTTTTTATCAGCATTGGCATAAAGCCATAGCTTCCGAGTGAAGTCAAATCAATTTTTAAATCTTTTTTACTTATTTTTTCATAAATAGGTAAAGATATTAATACATATTTATTTTCAAGTTATGTAAAAAGGTTGTTGTTAATCAATTATTTTAGAAATAACATCAGTAGAAAAACCTAACTGAAGTAAATTATTTGCAACTTTCATTTCCTCTATTTTATTAATCTTCTCTTTGTAAATTTGCTTTCTTTGCAATAAAAATTCTACCCATATATTTAGCTCATCTCGTGATTCTTGATTGTCAATTTTTCTATATTCTCTTGCCAAACCTAATAACTCATTTTCTCCTTCGCAATCATTTTCTTTGTATTCCTTTATCAGATCTTCAGCATTCACTGATAATTCTCTTGCTATCTCCCCCAACCTTTCACTTAAAAGAGTAACGCTACCTTGTTCATAGTGATGTATCTGTGAGGGACCTACATCTAGCTTTTTTGCTAATTCTTCTTGCGTATAGCCTCTGATTATTCTCCACTTCTTGATCTCTTGTCCTCCGTTTTGGCTTGTACAGCCGATACTCTCTCTATCAGCATATTCTTCGGTTAATAAGCCCGTTGCTCGATAGATAATGTCAGTAGCAAACCCAGCTTTAACTAGATTCTTTGCAATTCTTATTCTTGCTGCTTTTATATTACTTTCTTCCTCAGTTCGGATAGATTTGGTTAATGCATAAATTGCTTTTCGTCCTTCTATTCTTTTGTATTTTTCTATAAAATTATACATTTCCTGGGTCTTAGCTTTGTCGAAACAACTGTTTTCTTTTAGTACTTTTTGTCTTGGAAAGAGATTTCTAATAGGGATTGATAATGTCTCTGCTATCACTTTTAGCCTTTCAATTGGAATGCCACATGTTCCTTGCTCGTATCTTAGCAGTGTATGGTAATTTATGTTTGCTTTGCCTACTAAATCTTTTAGAGTATATTTTCTCTTTAACCTCCAGCTCCTTACTTTTTGTGCTATCTGGTACCTTATCGAGATATTTGCCATAAATATTATACAGGTTAATACTACCAAATAAAGATATATAAAAAGGATGCTTCCTTCTATGTTTGAATTTTAGTTGAATATTTCTTCACAATTGTGTATAATTATTAATGCTTTTTAAGTGGATTTCCTATGGCTTTATCTAAATTTCTTGATGCACGCAATGATTATGCTTTTGTGTGACGTGAAAGTCGTCTATTGAACTGTTTAGCACTGACTAAACCGAGTGTTTTGCCACTCGTACCCTACTAAACTGTATAAGTACAGTAATGTCTTATGCAAAGCGTTTAGGACAATGAACCCGCCCGAAAAGGAGAAGTTCGGTCTGTGAAGAAGGAACGATGCTATAAGTGTCAAGTTGGCACGGGGGCTAGGGTGAACGGTATGGATAACAGAAGTGAATGATCGTAAGCATCGTTAAATCGAACAAGCCAAAGACACTGACAGGCTTGGACCAAAAGGTATGTGGTAGGTTATCAGCGTGAACGCATCTGATACGCAAACATAAACACCACCGGTGTATAGATCAATCCTAACCCGCTCGTTGTTTGATAGGTGGAACACGGAAACCCCATATATCTCTGGGTAATTTCTTTACTCAGTAAGGTTGATCATGAGAAAGACTGATGGATATGTGGGATTGGGAGTGTGGAAAAAGTGAATGCTCATCTGTAATGGATGAGATACAGGTTTAAACGTTATCTGGCTCGAAAGAGAACTGACGTCCACTACGGTCATCTTGAACAAGATTGTTTGTAAAACCTTTTAAGTGAGGAAAGCAGATGGTTACAGGTAAAATTGTAAGTGCACCTTTCGGTACGGCAGAACACTGGAATCAAATTAACTGGTTTCAGTGTAAAAAAAATACCAGAAGGCTACAAGCTCGTATTGTTCAGGCAACAAAAGCTAGGAGATGGAATAAAGTGAAAACTTTACAACGCCTCCTCACACGTAGTTTTAGTGCTAAAGCGTTGGCAGTAAAACGCGTAACTTCAAATAAAGGAAAATGTACAGCTGGTGTTGACAACCAGTTGTGGCAGAGCCCTTCAGCAAAATCTCAAGGAATTGCAAACCTGAGGCAACGAGGATATCGCTCTCAACCTTTGAGACGAGTCTATATCCCCAAACCTACAGGCAGCAAGCGACCTCTTAGTATTCCCACTATGAAAGATCGAGCGATGCAGGCCTTATATCTTATGGGACTTGATCCTGTTGCAGAAACAATAGGAGATAGACACTCATACGGATTTAGGAAACATCGCTCAGCTGCTGATGCGATAAGCCAGATCCACAAAACTTTGGCGGGACGCGACAGATCGCAATGGATCCTAGAGGCGGATATTAAGAAGTGTTTTGATGAAATAGACCATTGCTGGTTAGAAAGCTCAATTCCAATAGAAAAGAATATTCTCAGCAAATGGTTAAAATCTGGGTTCATAGAAAAACAAATGTTCCGCTTCACAATAGCAGGGACTCCACAAGGAGGAATTATCTCCCCTGTACTTGCTAACTTGACCCTTAATGGTTTCGAAAATGTTATCAGTAAACATTTCGGGAACAAGAAAACGCAAGAAATATGGTGTGCACGTGATTCGCTACGCGGATGACTTCATAGTAACTGGAAAATCAAAAGAAATTCTTGAGACTAAAGTTAAAAGGCTAGTAGAGGATTTCCTCAGCGACAGAGGGTTAACTCTATCCACAGGAAAAACCAAGATCACACACGTAGAACAGGGATTTGATTTTCTAGGTCAGACAGTACGAAAGGAAGATAATCATCAAACCTTCAGCAGAAAGTACAAACCGACTTCTGAAGCGCATCCGGTGCTTGATTCGTAAGAACTGCGCAGCAACCCAAGAAAAAGTAATAGAACTGCTCACACCTCAAATTCGAGGGTGGGTCTATTACCACAGGGGAATATGCGCAAGAAAAGCTTATGAGAAAGTGGATTCTGAGATTTTTAAAGCCTTATGGCAATGGTCAAAACGCAGACACCCTAATAAAGGCTTACGCTGGATTAAGGGGAAATACTTTAAAACAAAAGAAGCCAGAAGATGGTGCTTTGCAGCGCTGACTAAGAATAAAGGTACAGTTGAGTGGAAGGAACTCTTTCAAGCAACAAGCGTACCAATTCGTCGCCACAAGAAAATTCAAGCTGAGGCAAATCCCTACGATAAAGAATGGTATGCCTACTTTGAAAAACGTAGATCAAATAATCCTTCTCTTTATGAGGATGATAAGATATGATTAATGTTAATCCTAGTAAGGAATTTGAAATGCCAGAATATTTGAAGGAAGCTGTTGCCGGTTCTCGAGAAAAGGACTTAAGATGGCTCGAGCCGTATGAAGGGAAACTTTCAAGTACGGTTCCTAGAGGAGAGTTTAGTGGAAAATATCTCAGTCCACTAAACTCTTACTCGTTCAAAAGAATATTTGGCACTGAAAAAAATAAAGACATTCTTATCCACTTTCTCAATGACATTCTAGGCCTTACTGATGAAGCTAAAATAGAAAATGTGCAGTTTCTAAATCCCATTCAAAATCCTGATATTGCTGCTAAAAAGGAAAGTATTGTTGATGTATTGTGTAGAGATTCTAAAGGTGTTCAAACAATTGTTGAGATGCAAGTCGCTAGAACTACTGGCTTCGAAAAACGTGCACAATACTATGCCGCTAAAGCTTATTCCAGTCAAGCTGACGTAGGTGGTCAATATCAAGATCTGAAGGAAGTTGTCTTTATTGCTATCACTGATTTTATCCTATTTCCTAATAAACCAGAGTACAAATCCGATCACGTTACTCTTGATAGAAAAACATTTGAACATGACCTGAAGGATTTTTACTTCGTATTTATAGAGCTACCAAAATTTACAAAAACCAAAGAAGACCAACTAGAAAATATAGTAGAGAAATGGTGTTATTTTTTTCGTTATGCAGGAGAAACAAGGGAAGAGGATCTAGATAAGATAGTTGGTAGTGACGTAATAATAAAACGAGCTTATGAAGAGATGAATAAGTTTAACTGGTCAGAAGAAGAATTACTAGCATATGAGCAAAGGAAAAAACGTATAATGGATGAGATTGCTGCTTTTGCTGAAAAATTTGATGAGGGGCTTAGACTAGGTCAAGAAAAAGGTAGACAAGAAGGCATCCAAATCGGCCGTCAAAAAGGTAAAATTGAAGGTATAGCAGAGGGCGAACAACAGGCTAAAATAGCTGTGGCCAAAAATCTACTTAAGGCTGGCGTCTCTACTGACATCATATCGCAAACTACAGGTCTTTCCTCTAATGAAATCAAGCAGTTACAGGCAGAAAGACCATATAGTTCCTTGATTTATCGCTCTAACACACTGCTTATTCCTTTAACTACTGATGTTCCATTTAAGAAAGTATTAGGCCTCTTAGGTAGCTCTACTTTTCTTGAAACTTGTTGATCTAAGACTTCAGAAGGTTTCTCTATTTTTTGTTGTAGCAGTACAGTTTCTTTTTCCCCTTCTAATTGGCTTCTTAAGTGGACTAGAAACTTATCAGTTTGTTTTAATTCTGGACATGCTTCTTTTGCAAATGAATATAGAGTTTTTGATATTTCAGAAAATTTTTCACTTACTATTTGCCTAACTATAGCTGATTGTACTGCCACAGGATCAAAGCTTAGATTTTTTACTGATATACCTGATTTAGTGGCTGTTTCATTCAATAATCGCTCAAATCCCTTTGTAATATTCAATGCATAGCTCTGTGCCTCTAGTGGAGATATAGGCTGATCTGCTGTAGAAATGTACTTTTGACCTGTAACTTTTCTAATCAATAAATCAAGTAACATTATTGTACCATTTACATCTATTGGCGCATCAATTTGTGAGATGGAGCTTGTAGTATTTAATGTTTCCTCAGGTAAAGCAGCTCTAGAACTAAACAACCCTCCTATAGAATCTTTTACCCAACTAAACAAATCATTTATCCATGAAGATGGTCTTGCGCTACTACTTGCCACTACCTCATGTTGATTACTTAAATCTATAGCAAGAGGTTTACGTGATAAGTGACCATGATGACGATTATAATCTCCACGGTGATGACGACGTTTGCGTTGTGTAGTTTTTTTCTTTTCTTGTACACTTTCTTCAGCTCTTTTTGGTGAACCTCCTGCTTCTGTAGATTCTGCTTGAATTCTTGATAAAATTCACTGATCTCTTGTTTTTTTTCAAGTCTAAGTGGGAGGATAAAAGTTTGCCATACCCATTGGAACATTTCCTCATTTTCACGATGTGCTACAGCTTCAAGACACTCCTTCCATTTTTGAATGAGAATACCACTAATATGGGGTGAATAAATTATTGATTCCTTATCAACACTAATGGCAGATCGAAATCTTTTTAAAAAATAAACACCCTCACGGCCTGTAATTATAAGAGCAAGAGCTTTATAATCACCAGTCTTTAGCATCTCACGTTGTACCTCTAATGATCCTGCCTTATCCCATAGAGAATCTGCTACTTCAGTATGATCATTTTTAGCAGCCAAATTGAATGCACGATAGCCACCAGCCTTTAGCATTTCGTGTTGTATCTCTGATAAGCTTGTCTTGTTCCACAGAAAATCTAATATCTTATCATGACCATTTTTTGCAACTAATACGAATGCTTCATAATTATTAGCCTTTAGCATCTCACGTTGCACCCCTACTGCCTTATCCCATAGAGAATTTACTACTTCAGTATGACCATTTTTAGCAGCAAATCTGAATGCTTCATAACTATCAGCCTTTAACATTTCGCGTTGTACCTCTGATAAGCTTGTCTTATTCAATAGAAAATTTACTACTTCAGTATGACCATTTTCAGCAGCAAATATGAATGCTTCATAATTATTAGCCTTTAGCATCTCACGTTGCACCCCTAATGATTCTGCCTCATCCCATAGAGAATTTACTACTTCAGTATGACCATTTTCAGCAGCCAATTTGAACGCATGATAATCATTATCCCTTAGCATTGCAAGCTGTATACCTAACTGTTTTGCCTTTGTCCACAGAGAGTCTATTACTTCATCATAACCACCTTTAACAGCGAATCTGAATGGTTTATAACATCCAGTCATCAGCATTGAATATTGTACCCCCGATGAGTTTGCCTTGCCCCACAGAAAATCTAATATCTTATCATGACCATTTTCAGCAGCCAATTTGAATGCCAGATGATGCCAAAATTCTAGCATTTCATGTTGTACTTTAAATGACTCTGCCTTTTTCCACAGGGAGTCTACTACTTTAATATGACCATTTTCAGCAGCCAATTTGAACACATGATAACCACTATCCCTTAGCATTTTATATCGTACCCCTGATTTTACCTTATCCCACAGAGAGTTTACTACTTCAGTATGACCATTTTCAGCAGCCAGTTTGAATGCTTCATACTTTATGATACCAGCTTCTAACATAAAATATTCCATCTTCAATGATACTGCTTCTTCCCACAGAAAGTTTACTGCTTTAGTATAACCATTTCCAGCAGCCAAATTGAATGCACGATAGCCACCAGCCTTTAGCATCTCACGTTGCACCCCTACTGCCTTATCCCATAGAGAATTTACTACTTCAGTATGACCATTTTTAGCAGCAAATCTGAATGCTTCATAACTATCAGCCTTTAACATTTCGCGTTGTACCTCTGATAAGCTTGTCTTATTCAATAGAAAATTTACTACTTCAGTATGACCATTTTCAGCAGCAAATATGAATGCTTCATAGTCATTGGCTTCTAGCATTTCACGTTGCACCCCTACTGCCTTATCCCATAGAGAATTTACTACTTCAGTATGACCATTTTCAGCAGCTAATTTAAATGCTTCATAGCGATCAGCTCCTAGCATTTCACATTGCACCCCTACTGCCTTATCCCATAGAGAATTTACTACTTCAGTATGACCATTTTCAGCAGCTAATTTAAATGCTTCATAGCGATCAGCTCCTAGCATTTCACATTGCACCCCTACTGCCTTATCCCATAGAGAATTTACTACTTCAGTATGACCATTTCTAGCAGCTAATTTAAATGCTTCATAGTCATTGGCTTCTAGCATTTCACGTTGCACCCCTACTGCCTTATCCCGTAGAGAATTTACTACTTCAGTATGACCATTTTTAGCAGCTAATTTAAATGCTTCATAGCGAAATGCTTCATAGTCATTGGCTTCTAGCATTTCACGTTGCACCCCTACTGCCTTATCCCATAGAGAATTTACTACTTCAGTATGACCATTTTTAGCAGCTAATTTAAATGCTTCATAGCGATCAGCTCCTAGCATTTCACGTTGCACCCCTACTGCCTTATCCCATAGAGAATTTACTACTTCAGTATGACCATTTTTAGCAGCTAATTTAAATGCTTCATAGTCATTGGCTTCTAGCATTTCACGTTGCACCCCTACTGCCTTATCCCATAGAGAATTTACTACTTCAGTATGACCATTTTTAGCAGCATAATAAAAAGGTATATTGCCATACTTATCTATATCCATAACACTAACAGCTTGATTAATAAAAAATTTAACCATACTCAATTTGCCTTCTTGAGCAGCTAAGTGCAAAAGACTACGACCGCGAATATCTTGATATTCAATGCTAGCACATCCTTTATCAAAAGATGTTAACCTCTCAATATCAATACTTTTAGCTAGATCCTCAACTTCATCCATATTATCTTGATCTATAGCATCAAACATCCGCTCTCTTAATGAAGAACCAACTTTATTCTCACCATCAGGATCCACCCCTGCCCTTGCGGGCTCAAATTTAAGATTTGCACTGTTAACTTTGTAAAACCTACCACCTTTGTTAAATTGAAAAGCAACTTGTTGATATTTTGGACCTCGTAAATAATTATCTAAAACAATTTGGAAAGATCCTTGATTAATATGACTACTAAGTACTATTTCATTAGCATTCTCACAATTTACTTTACATTTAATATTTTTTGGATCTATGTCACACCCAGTAAGGTCAATTACCTTATCAGATGTGCTAGCGTAAGGTGCTGTTATTATTCTCAGTGTAAAATCAACTGAATGACTACGCTTGTAAGTCTGAGGAAATTTAACAACGTAATCACTACTGTATGAGTTCATTTCTATCGTAATAACCTTCTTACAATGAATATTTTCACAACTAAAATCAGCTGCTATCTCATCAGTATAAATACCTCCAATTATCTCTTCATAAACAACATTGCCCACAATTTTCTTCGCTTGCACTAAAGATATTGGGACACCTAGATTATTGTTATTAATAATATCTTTTGCGACTTTATAAGCCGTTGGACCTTCTGAATCTATAATGTTTGCAATTATTACTGCTTTCGATATTTTTTTACTGTCTTCCATAATTTTGCTACCAACATCAATTCCTGAGTGATTCAGCTTCTGATACTTCATATCTTTTATTAAATCAGACAAAGATTTATTCTGTATCGTAACTACTTCTGTTATCCCTGCTTTTTTTGCTTGGATCATTAATTTTTCAAAATCACCTACCTTAATACTTGCAACTTTGCTCTTTTCATCATCAGCCAAAAGCTCTAGATTGTAATAAGCTTGGTGTTCATTTATTCTTAATAGTCTAATATCATTACCTTCAAAAAGTATCACATCCAAGTTTTTCTTTGATCCAAGATTACCAGAATTTATACCAGCACCATCACCACTGCTCTTATCAACAATGAATGATGTTTGTTTTGTACTTCTAAGGTGTGTATCCCTCTTGTTAACCTTTCTCACTTCATAATCATTGTCTTGGCAATCGACATCATGACTTTGTATAGAATTATACCCTCCGCCTTCTCCTGCATCAATATACCTTGTTTTGCAATCAGTAATAATGGATTGATTATCTGTAGAATGAGAAACATAATCATATACATTCAATAAATGTATTTTTGATTCTCCCATTTCAACAATCCCTTTATTTAATTCAACAGAAAGGCTAGGGGTATCATAATTCATTACTATGATATTATTTACTATTCCTCCACTAATATTACCACGAGTATCGTGATTGATAATAAAGGTATTATCATGATATTTTGAACCGATATAATCTATCTCACCCTTTGGAACATACATAATTGCTGGGTAATCTTTTGCTGCTATTAACTGATTAGGCCCTAATAGGTATAATATTGGAGAAGAGCGACTCTTTTTTATATCGGCTAAAACGAAAGGTTCATCTGAAAGGACAAATTCCTGTGTACATTCTCTACGAAGTTTGGCAATATTACAAGCGGAAGATTTTCTTCTTGGATAAATTAGATTGATTACAGCACCACATTGAGGTTCTTTTTTCGTGTATTTTAATGGTGCATCTACAACTCTTAAATCAAGGTTTTCGTACTCAAATCTGGTTAGATGAAAGACATGTCTTGCGTTTGTATCAATAATATAAACCTCTTCTTCATTAAATTTGTCAAAACATCCCATATTACTACGAAAAGCTCCCACATCTCCACTCATGCCCAAGATATAAGGTTTCATCTTTAGTGCTTTAGGTATATTAAGGAGAGATAAATTATGATACGCTACGTAAGAATTAGAAATAGTGCCAGCACCACTATTAAAAGAAACGTTTTTATATTCTTTTTCCGGCTCACATTCAACTGTATAATGTACTTTCATCGCTTGAGAATACATTCCTTCTCTATGAATAGTTATCTCATTATATCTTTCTTTAATAGAGGATATATACCATACAACTGCAGCTACATCACTACCAACCAACACTTCAATAGCCTTCTTTTTTACATCATTTAAATGACCTTTTATTCTAATTACCTCTTCATACTCCTTTCCTAAATCTCTTCCTGTAAAAAATTTTCTCCATTCTGCAAAAAACACCCCTGCTTGCTCATTGCCAGGTAATAGAGGCACCTGTTCCGCTATTGCTCTAGTATATTCCATTCTTTCATTGATGCTCATACCAATTAATATTGCCATATCAAGAACTGCAGTAACCATTGATAACTTGCCTAAAACTTTGCCTGCAACGAATAACCCTCTAAGAACTTTAGGAGTAATACTTACGCCCTTCATCGCAAAACCAACTCCCATACTTACAGGTCTTATACTCATACTCGTCAATTTTACACCGCTACTAGTTGTCCAATAGTAGTTTAATGGATGAAGATTACCTTTAGCTATTTCATTTATACTATATCCAAATTGATAAGCAACGGTTACAAATGTAATACCTTGAACTACAGGATTACTAATTATTTTAACAAAACCTTTACGTACAATATTTGGTATCTTGCTTATAATCTTCCCTAAACCATTACGAGGAAGCTTTGTTTTTATAGTATAATCAGGATGTATATAGCTAGTACTTAGACTTTCCCTGGCATCATTGAGAGTATCCAATATGCCGGCCACAAAAGTTATTTGCTTTAAAGCCTCATTATCATGACGCCCAAGATTTGATATATCAACTATACTATCAAATAGATCATATATAGCCATAAAAAAGAAAAGTTTTCCTCCCTTAACTACTTTTTCCTTTATTGGGCTCAACTTACCACGATCAAATTCAGTTCCAGAGCTCTCAAATTTTTTTTTAAATCGCTAATGTATTCTCTAAAAACCTCCTCACTCAGACTATCAAGATGATTTTTTAATCGGTCAAAAGTATCTTCTCTTACTCCTTTTTGTAAAAAACTTTGTTTAATTTCACCTACAATACTATTATAATCCTGATCAGTTATTTCAGCATTGCCTATCTCTTCAATCCCCTTCATAGCTGCTGATAACTCTAGCTCACTCAATCTATTATGAATCACTTCCTTTTCATTTTTAGTAAAGCTGCTAATTATATCACCAACCTTTACTTTATATCCACCAGGGATATTCAAATAATGCTTAACGTCTTCTCCCTCTTGCGTTATTATGTACTCTTTATCATTATCCGTTTTAAATTTGATTTCAGAAGTTTTCTCATCTAATATATAATTCTCTGTGTTTTGTATGCTTGCAGCGTTACCTATCACTACTTCTTGGTGATCGCCATTATTATCCTTTACGTTCACGTATACTTCATCAGCAGATACCTGAATGGAATGTATAGTCATTACTTCTTTATTATAGGCCTCAATTTCTGTATAAACCCCCTTGACGTTACTATCACTAAAGTAATCCTTTATGTCTGTATCACTGAGCTCACTATATATAGCATCTAATCTACTCCCGCTCTCTATATAACTATAGGAGCTAACCTTATTTTTTATTTGATCAGAATACAATTTATCTTGATCAACAATATTATCTTCATTTTTTGATAAGTAATATAAGTCATGTCCTACACTGAGCAACGGATTATCAAAAATCCTACTTTCTATTGCTTCCAAACGATCTCTATGAACATGATTTTTGTGATCATAAACGAGTGCGCCAATATCAATCAGTGTGTTGTAATATGTCTTTTTTTCTAATTTTGTAGACATTTTACTTTCTTGACTCATCAACAATGATACTTCATTTAGTTGTAAGGACTGTAATGCGTTACTTAACACATCACTCTTGTTTACATCATGAGTAGTAGTGCCTTTTATTTTTTCATGTCTAGTTAAAACTTCGTTACCTATTTTACTTTTGAATTCTTTGAGCTCCACCGCCATTTCATCATCAATATTCAATTCTGGCTCGTCTCTTCTCTTTTTAAGTTCAAAAATCAGAAGATTACAATGCTTTTCCAAGTCAGGATCTGATGATGAATCCAACTTTAATAGCACATTTAAGGTATTTGTAATATCCTGAGCATTAAACTGATCTGATATTTCCATTCCTCTTTCAACAAGCTTAAGAATTAGAGATTCATAATGACCTTTCCAATTAGGGTCCGATGATAGATCCCACTTTGATAGCGCATTTAAGGTATTTGTAATATCCTGAGCATTAAACTGATCTGATATTTCCATTCCTCTTTCAACAAGCTTAAGAATTAGAGATTCATAATGACCTTTCCAATTAGGGTCCGATGATAGATCCCACTTTGATAGCGCATTTAAGATATTTGCAATATCTTGAGCATTAAACTGATCTGATATTTTTATTCCCACTTTTGCAAGACTAAAAATCAGAAAATTATAATGATATCTGTCCAAATGAGGATCCGATAACAGATCCCACTTTGATAGCGCATTTAAGGTATTTGCAACATCTTGAGCATTAAACTGACTAAGTATTTCCTCTCCCCTTTTTGTAAGCTTGAGAATCAGAGGCTTATAATGATCTTTCCAATTAAGGTCCGATAACAGATCCCACTTTGATAGCGCATTTAAGGTATTTGCAATATCTTGAGCATTAAACTGATCTGATATTTTTATTCCCATTTTTGCAAGCTTGAGAATCAGAGGCTTATAATGATCTTTCCAATTAAGGTCCGATGACAGACCCCACTTTGATAGCGCATTTAAGGTATTTGCAATATCTTGAGCATTAAACTGATCTGATATTTTTATTCCCATTTTTGCAAGCTCGAGAATCAGAGGCTTATAATGATCTTTCCAATTAAAGTCCGATAACAGATCCCACTTTGATAGCGCATTTAAGGCATTTGCAATATCTTGAGCACTAAACTGATCTGATATTTTTATTCCCATTTTTGCAAGCTCGAGAATCAGAGGCTTATAATGATCTTTCCAATTAAAGTCCGATAACAGATCCCACTTTGATAGCGCATTTAAGGCATTTGCAATATCTTGAGCACTAAACTGATCTAGATAATAAACCAAATCTGATTTTTTTCTCTTTTTTATAAGCCTAAGAATCCGAGATTTATAATGATCTTTCCGATCAAGGTCCGATAACAGATCCCACTTTAATAGCACATTTAAGGTATTTGTAATATCCTGAGTACTAAACTGATTCGATATTTCTACTTGCCTTTCAACAAGATCAATGATTATAAACCTATTATTTTTTTTGAATTTATGAGAAAATAACGGATCCAACTTTGATAGCGCATTTAAGGTATTTGTAATATCTTGAGCACTAAACTGATACGCTACTCTCATTTCCCTTTCAATAAGCTTAACAATCAGAGACTTATAATGTTTTTTCCAATAAAAATCCGATAACAGATTCCACTTTGATAGCGCATTTAAGGTATTTGCAACATCTTGAGCATTAAACTGATTTGATATTCTCTCTCCCTTTTCAGCAAGACTAACAATCAGAGGCCTATAACTTTTCCAATTAAGGCCCGATAACAGATCCCACTTTGATAGCGCATTTAAGGTATTTGCAATATCTTGAGCATTAAACTGATCTGATATTTTTATTCCCATTTTTGCAAGCTCGAGAATCAGAGGCTTATAATGATCTTTCCAATTAAGGTCCGATGACAGACCCCACTTTGATAGCGCATTTAAGGTATTTGCAATATCTTGAGCATTAAACTGATCTGATATTTTTATTCCCATTTTTGCAAGCTCGAGAATCAGAGGCTTATAATGATCTTTCCAATTAAGGTCCGATGACAGACCCCACTTTGATAGCGCATTTAAGGTATTTGCAATATCTTGAGCATTAAACTGATCTGATATTTTTATTCCCTCTTTAACAAGCTCAAGAATTAGAGGCTTATAACGTTCTTCCCAATCAGGATCCGATAACAGATCCCACTTTGATAGCGTATTTAAGGCATTTGCAATATCTTGAGCATTAAACTGATCTAGATAATAAACCAAATCTGATTTTTTTCTCTTTTTTATAATCCGAAGAATCAGAAGTTTATGATATGTGGAAAAATAAAGATCCGATAACAGATCCAGCTTTGATGTCGCACTTAAGATATTTACAACATCTTGAGCATTAAACTGATTTGATATTTCTATTCCCCTTTGAACAAGCTTAAGAATTAGAGGCCTATAATGATCTTTCCAATTAAGGTCCGATGACAGATCCCACTTTGATAGCGCATTTAAGGTATTTGCAACATCTTGAGCATTAAACTGATCTGATATTTCCATTCCTCTTTCAACAAGCTTAAGAATTAGAGGTTCATAATGATCTTTCCACTTAGGGTCCGATGATAGATCCCACTTTGATAGCGCACTTAAGGTATTTACAATATCCTGAGCATTAAACTGATTTGATATTCTCTCTCCCTTTTCAGCAAGACTAACAATCAGAGGCCTATAACTTTCCCAATTAAGGCACGATAACAGATCCAACTTTGATAGCGCATTTAAGGTATTTGCAATATCTTGAGCACTAAACTGACTAAGTACTTCCTTTTCCCTTTTTGCAAGCTCAAGAATCAGAGGCCTATAATGATTTTCCCAATTAAAGTCCGATAACAGATCCCACTTTGATAGCGCATTTAAGGTATTTGCAATATCTTGAGCATTAAACTGACTAAGTATTTCCTCTCTCTTTTTTGCAAGCTCGAGAATCAGAGGCTTATAATGATCTTTCCAATTAAGGTCCGATGACAGACCCCACTTTGATAGCGCATTTAAGGTATTTGCAATATCTTGAGCATTAAACTGATCTGATATTTTTATTCCCATTTTTGCAAGCTCGAGAATCAGAGGCTTATAATGATCTTTCCAATTAAAGTCCGATGATAGATCCCACTTTGATAGCGCATTTAAGGTATTTGCAATATCTTGAGAACCAAATTTCGTATATGTTTGTGCCTTATTTGCAAGCTCCAAGATTAGATTAGGGAGCTTCGGATCCTCTATCTTCCATCGATCATTAAAGTTTCTCAGCTTCAATAAGCTATCATAGACACTAGAAAGATCTATGTTCTTAAAGGGTATGCTTTCATCTTGCAAAGCCCTTATCCATATACTTGCTAATTCACCAAGGAAATTATACAATACCTCCTCCGTCTCTTCAAGAAATCTCAATCTTTGCCATTTATCCGCTAATATACGGTAGATGATTACAAGCGATGCATTAAGATTATGTTTACCTTCATTTAAATGCTGCAGAATCTCTTGAAATGTCTTTTTACCTTCTTCTGTATACACATCTCTTTCTGCTTCTTCTGACAAACGAAACATATCATTTAAGTCTATACATAACATCCTTCCACTAGCTGCTCTCTTGCTTCTTGTTTTACACGGCGTAAAATCCTGTACAGCTATTTTGTATTTACCATGACTAATAATCCACTGCTTTGCTCGTAATGGGTATGGTTTACTTTTCCTTACTAATTTAATAAGCTGTGCTTCAAAAAATCCTAAGCTTGTCAAATCTCCTCGAATGTAACTATCCATAAGGTTTTTGATTTTTTTTATATTCTTAAAGTTTTTCTCACCTATAATCGTGCGTGCATTCTCTTCAAAACCCGTCTCTGGATCATCTGATCTGTTTTTAGCATCAGGACCAATAAAAATGTTTCCAGGAAGCCATAATAAACAAGTAAGAAAGGGATCTTTAATATCAGTGCAAGAAGCTGCTTCATTATTATTACTATGTATAATAGATCCTTCCATTAAATTATCTATAAATTCTTGAGCTCTCGTAATATCTTCCCTACTATTACTATTGCCCTCTCTTGATTCTCTATAATACTCAGGGATGTTTTCCCTTAGAGCAGAGAAAAATCTTCTGAATTTTTTAACATCACCTTTTTCTATCAGCTTATTGTAAAAATCTCTGAGCATGACACGTGAAATAATGTGGTGTTGAGCTAAATCGACTGGGTAATCACTCCCCATACCTTCCTTAGTGAGTATTACATTGCGATTTTTTAAAGATGGAGGATAGGGGGATTGTACAGTGATGTCTTTCATTTTTAGATTATATTTAACCGGCGTACTTGACTGTCTGTTAGGGATCATAACTTTAAAATCCTCCTATTAGGTTTCACTGCTATGATCCCCCCCCAACAGAACCGTACTTGCGTGAATTTCCCGCATACGGCTCTTCAGTGTAGCATTCACAGCATCTTTGATTACTGCTATCTGATTTAGTTTTCCTTGCATCATATTCCAACCTCTGTTGTGTTGGTGTAACAATCCCCAAACCAGTTACTATACCGCTGATCGCTTCCCCTTGTATGTGGCTTTCCCACACTCTGAGTACTATCAATCAGTCCGACTTCCTTTCTATCTTCCGTCAGTCCTCGCCTTTGTTGACTTGTTCCAACGTACCTTAGTAGGAACTTACTATTACCCACAAATATAAAGTTCAGTAGCAAGTCT
Organism: Wolbachia endosymbiont of Armadillidium vulgare str. wVulC; assembly: GCF_001027565.1. Classification (NCBI taxonomy): domain Bacteria; kingdom Pseudomonadati; phylum Pseudomonadota; class Alphaproteobacteria; order Rickettsiales; family Anaplasmataceae; genus Wolbachia; species Wolbachia endosymbiont of Armadillidium vulgare. The sequence goes on from NZ_ALWU01000010.1 coordinate 290,999, forward strand.
CCATCCTTTCCAAAGAGTAATGGGGCCTGTTCTGGATCATTTTTTCTGGCTAAATGACCCCCAAGTTGAGCAATCCATGAAATAGCTTCTTTTATAGTAGGGGCTACATTTGGGCATTTATGTATTTTTACGTATAAAACTTTCCATTCTTCTTCAGCTAATAAGGTAATACACGGTAATGTTGGATCAGTTCTTGCAATTGTTGTAATAAAGAAAATTCTCCAAGCAATAATATTCATGATTGTTAAATATCGCTTTAACCTTTCTGCTGTTCCAAGCCTACATTCTTCAACTTTGAGGCCAGACTTTAAAATTTTATGTAATATCTCTATTTTCCATCTAAGACAATACCAACTAACCTTTTCAACAGCTTCATCGAAACTATTTACTGGAAGATTTGTTAAAAGCATCCACTCTAGCGGGCTTTCTTTAGAGGAAGAGTCTTTCTCAACAACATAAACTGCGTAAAGTGGTAGGTTGGGTAACTCTTCGGTTTTATGTCTTATGCTGCTTTTGTCCGGATTCATCATAAATTTTCCAAATCTCACCTCCAAACACGCTGTCCTTTTTGGCTTATTATCTCTTGCAGGAATTTCAACTTTTATTATCCCTTGACAAGGAAAGCCTTTAACAACTTCCCATAATCTTTGCTTATCATTAGAAAATCTGGATTGTTTGTTTATGCTTCTATTTTGGTAAGCTCTTACTAAAACTGCTGAGTTAAGATTATGTGCACACTCAAAAAAATCATATATGTCTGCTTCTCTGTCACACACAGTGACAACTTCAGTTTGAGTACTATCTATAAGATTATTTGTTTTTTTAAAGGCTTCTAACCACCTCACACTCTTCTTATCTTCAATACGAATAGCAGTGTTATGCTTTCTTTTTTCTAAATTTTTGATTTCTTCAGAATTAGAAGGTCTCGAATGAATCTTTTGATCTAGTATTCCCAACACTAATCCTCCCGTACTAACAGCAAGAGCTGTATGCATTACCATGCCCTTAGCTTGACCATTACTCATCTTGCTAGAAATAGCCCCCAACCCGCTTGTTTTTTTTGTGGCCAGTATATGAAAGAAAACTTGTATCTTGAATTACAATAATTCTTTTATAATCTTTTGCTCTTTCAACAGTTTTTGTAATATGTGATGCTAAGATGTCAGCTTCTTTTATGCTCTCGTTTTGGAAAAAGCGATATGCTGCCTTTGCCTCTGACCAACTTTCACATGCTTGATTGATTGAACTTTCAGGCATATTTGCCAAGCTATCAGCAATATCTACTAATCGATCAGTTAATCTTTTATCCCCAAGTACAGCATTTCCAAATTCATTTTTAGCCCATTCATTACTCTTGCTTTCCATTTTACACCCTTAATATTTGCAAACTTTAATATTGTAATACTTTGTTTTTATGTCCATTTATATTTGTGGGTAATAGTAAGCAATAGGAATACAAAGAATCTCCCAAGTTTACGTAAACTCCATCTCAATACATGACACGGCCTCAGATCCCGATAGAGTGAGTGATAACTTGCCTTGTCGTTATCCTTCATGCTGTCTTCCACTATATGAAAAGTGTCGACCTCCATGATGTTGGCAATTTCGGGACTCAATACCTTCACTTTCGTTGCACCCTGTATTGTCCTTTCCATTAGCTTTACTACGTTCGTTACCTTACGCAGCATAATGGTTTGTTCTAGGCTGTTGGCTAGACTTTGCCTAGGTTGACCAGACGCACCCATAAAACACCTCCAATACTTGCTATTGCTTTACTTTAAATTAAGTTAACTGTTAAGTAAGGTTATCCAAACCTAAACAACTTGGACCCGCTATACTTACGTTTTCTATGCTAGTATATGGTACCTCTTGTAAAGCCTGGTCCAATATTTTTATAATATTTTTATTATTTACTTTCACTGCTAAACTTAGTGCTGTATTACCTCCTTTTGTCATTTGATTAATGAAGTCATGTAATTGATCATCTTTTACACGTTTTAGCAAATTTTGAACTAATTCGACATTACCAAAGTGGACAGCATAGTGTAGTTGTGTACCTCCTATGCAATCAATAGGCTCCATTGGATCAAACTTTTCAAAGGCATAATCTAGAGGTGTCATACGATTTTTATCGATAGCACTAACATTCGCACCTTTTTTGATAAGAGACCTTACTATATTCAAATCACCCATATAAGCAGCCCAATGTAAAGGAGTTTTACCACCTCTATCAGCATAGTTAACATCAGCTCCTTTTTTCACTAGAAACTTTACTACATCCAAATTACCCCCTTTAGCAGCATAATGTAAAGGAGTCTTAAGATCACTATCATGTGCCATAAAGTCAGCCCCTCCCTCTACAAAAAACTCTATTATGCTTGGATTACTCTGTTTAGCTGCATAATGAACAGAGGTCCGGCGAGTATTGTCCATAGAATTGAAATCAGCTCCTTTTTCTACCAGAAATTTTACTATATCTAAATTGCCTTGCTCAGATGCATGTTGAATAGGAGTGACGCCCCAAATATTAGCTAAATTAGAGTCCACTTCTTTCTCTTCTACAAGGAACCTCACTACTTCAAGATTATTGCCTCGAACAGCGCAGTGCATAAGGCTTTTACCATAATAAACATCGTCGTCAGCACCTTTGTTTTCTATAAGGAATTTTATTGCTTCAAGATTACCATCTTCAGCAGCATAGCGTAAAAAAACTTTAACATCCTTATGAACATGTGTTTTATTCTCATAAATTCTCAGAGCCTCTTCAAACTTTCTTTGCTTCAATAGTACATTACCTATTTTATACTGCAAATATAATAGAGTTTCATCATGCAACCTTAACACTTTCAACTGCTCCATTCCAAACGAACATGCCTCCTCATATCTACCGCAATCACCTAGCTTTTGTACAATACTACTTGGAAGCATATAAAATTCCTCAATCAATTCCTGACACCCATTAGCATAATGCCAAGTAGAAATCGCGTGATCTAAATTGTCTGATTCCAGTCCAATTTGAAATAACTTGAGTGCTTTTCTTAAAGTAACTTCTTCTTTATTTTCTTCCTTTAATATTGTTCTTATAACCTGCTGAGTTGGCTCGCTAATATCTAACATTATTGGATTTTGTTGTAATAGATTAATTACTGAATATTGTTTTAATAATTCAACTGCAGACTCAAGTTCCTCTGTTCCCCCTACTAAATCTACAAACATTTTAATAGGGATATTTTTAGATGAAAAATAGGACATTATATCCAAAATTTCCAACACTTTCTTTCCCTTTTCTGTTCTATATATGGCAACTACCTTTTCCTTCATATCATCAGCTTGAAACATATAAAACCCCCATAATAGACTGAACATAAATGCTTTTTTGAATAACCCATAAGACCTCAAGAGAGCAATACTATTTTAGGTATAGAGTGCTACTTTAAATTTGTCAAGCCATATTTAGAATTTTTTTTTGAAATAACTTTTGATGAAGATTTTTTATTAATTTTATATAGATATCACTAAAAACTTAAATAATATAGCCATTTTTAGCAATAAAAACCAACGCTCGTGAGAAGTGTTCGTTTTGGGATGGCATGGTCTACCAAGTAATACATACGAATTTTTCTGTATAGTAATTTTACTATATTGCAAGACCAGCTATATTAGCCTACTTTTTCCACATTTAGATGCGAACCAATTTGCCTAACTTTGTTGTAAAAATCTCACGCTTTTATTTGCACAACCCTGCTTCTATTTAAGTTGTTCTCACAAACGTACGCACTATTTTTGTGTTTTTAGAAAAAGTAAACATTCAAGATTTTTATGACACTAATTTTTAGTATGTTTTTATTGACTTATTGTTTTAATTCCACAAGATGGTTAAAATAGTGTATAATTGGGGTTATTATGAAAAGAGTTAGTAATTTAATAAACAAAATAAGAGGTAAAAGGGATTCTTTACATCTAGTTGTTGAAGCAGGTAATAAAGAGGCGGTGGAGGTTTTATTGAACAAAGGAGCTGATGTTAATATGATAAATAGAAATGGAAAGGCTCCTTTATATTATGCTGCTAGATCTGGTCGTAAAGAGATAGTAGATGTTTTATTGAACAACAGAGCCGATGTTAATATGGGTGCTGTTGATGTGATAGGTAGAACTGTAAATACTCCTTTGCATTTAGCTGCTGAATTTGGTCATAAAGAGGTGGCAGAAGTTTTATTGAACAACGGGGCTAATGTTAATATGACAGATGAAATTGAAAGGGCTCCTTTACATTATGCTGCTAAATTTGGTCATAAAGAGGTGGCAGAAGTTTTATTGAACAATGGGGCTAATGTTAATATGATAGATGAAACTGGAGGTACTCCTTTACATTGTGCTGCTAGATCTGGCTATGAAGGGGTGGCAGAAGTTTTATTGAACAACGGGGCTAATGTTAATATGATAGATAAAGCTGAAAAGACTCCTTTACATTATACTGCTGGATTTGGTCGTGAAAAGATGGCAGGAGTTTTTTTGAGTAACATTGACATAATGGATCTAAATAGACAGGCTCCTCCACATATAATAACAAGTTTAGGGGATATGTGTTCTTCGAATAATATTCTTTTTTTGAGGGGTATTCATAGTAATCCAGAAAGATTCCAAGGTCTAACAGAAGCTGAAGCAAGAAGTTTGTCCAAATTTCCAGAAGAGCTTACAGTTTTGTCAAGTGCTGGGTTTGATTTTACTAAATATGTATCAAATGTGGACAGTATAATCGAATTTTATATAGTGTATTCCCTTTTCAATACTTCTTCAGAAGGGTATCGCATACAACAGGATGTGTTAAAATTAATGGATCTCAATGTAAAATACATAATAGCATGCGATGTTATATTTGGATCTTATGAAATAAGAAAAAATTTAGAACAAAATTTGTCAACCATACGATTTGGATCTACCAAATATTATGAACGGGTCCTCAATTTTTGGAGTGCATTTGAAAAAAAGTTTAGGCCATTTCTTTTAGAGAGAGCTGAGGAAGCCATTCTAAAATTCCGTGGGCTTGAAGGAGTGAATTTAATCGCTCAGAGGATTCTTGAATATCTGAGTGATAAAGATATGAGAAGTTTAATAGGGGCAGCATTGACAGGCGGAGGTGTGGTAGAGGAAGCATTGAAAGATATAAAAGATTCAAGAGAGAAAATAATAGTGAAACTTAAGAGGCCAGTAGAACAAAATATGGCAGCTTTGCATACAGGTGAGTATACGCCTCCTTATAGTGGTGAAGCGGTCTCTNTTAGTCGTGATGAGTCGTATGAAGAAGGTGCAGTGGCTTTGCCCTCATATTTTGATCAAATGAATATAGGAGCTTCAGGATCTGCAAGTCAAGTTGATAATCAGCCAGATTCAAGAATGAGTGATGTAAACACTGAAAACTTCAGAGTAGGAAGAGGTAGTAGTGTTGGTTGGCGGCCGTTTTAAACAGTCTTAGTTGATGATGAGGTAATTATAGTACGGTCAGATTAAAGAGGGATAAGAATCTTAGAGGTATAGCGGGTTTAAGGTATATATGTACAATAGTAAAAAATATGTTATGATAATCATTCATGGGTAGTTATGACTGATGGAGCAAATTTTAAACAAACGCATTCATTAGCTTATTCTGAGTTAAAATATCCAAAGGTTGATTATGATGCTCAGATGACTGCCTTCCTTTCTTTTTAAGGGAAGATTCACCTTTAGTAAAGAAAGAAATACCATTGAGGTAGTACAATGGTTTAGCAAAGCTAATGCGCCTTTTTTTGTAGCTGGTGCTCTTGCTTCTCTTATATTGCTTACATCTGGAGTTTTTACTGTAGCTCCTTATGTTGCGTTTTTAGCTTCAATTACAGCTTTAAATGTAGCTCTCCCCATTGCTTTGACTTTATTTGTACTTTCTGCAGTAGTAATTGCATTTTCATACAAAATAATTTGTCAGAATAAAAAGCTTGATGTCAAAGGAATAGAACTTAATAGATTAGCAAGGGAATACAATAAAAAATTTGAGAACTAAAATCAAAGATCTAGATGAGACAAAACGAAAATTGGAAGATGAGAAAATGATCTGGCTCAGAATGTAAAAAAATTAGAGAGTGAAAAAGTTAAGTTAACCTCAAGAAGTAAAGAGTTGGAAGTTCAAATTAAAAGGCTAAAAGCAAGAATCAGGATCTAAATTATCCACCAAAGCTCAGGGAAGTGACGATGGCTACTACAGCGGCATCAACTGCTTTTTCAAGTAGCCTTTCACCTATATCTACCCTTAACAGATCTATGAAACATTTAGAATTATATGCTTTACAATTAAAAATCTTGCTTTATTTTAGTAGTATTACAATATTTAGGAGGGGTTATGCATACATCTAATTTTACCACAGTAGAGCAGAGCTTGTATGATGAGGCCAAAGAGCTTGTTAGAAATAATAAAGCTAATTTAGATGCCACTGATAAAGACGGCAATACATTGTTACTAAAAGCAGCTATAAGTAATTCTTGGGATGTTGTAAAATTTCTCATGATAAAAGGGGCTAATATTGAAATCGCTAATAATGATGGCTGGACTTTGCTTCATTCATCTGCGCTTTCTGATAATCTAGAAATGCTAGAAATCTTATTTGGAGATAAGGCTCTTTGTATTTCACGTGAAGGTACTATTAAAGTAACACAAGAAAATTTTATTGAAGATAATAGCACAACTGTACAACCTTCTGCAGAAAATAATACACTATATATTACAACTGAAAGCAGTAATGAGGTTACACAAGATTCAATATCGGACTATGAAGTTGTTCAAACCTACTCAAGAAACAGCACTGGCATAGATAGTTCGTTGTGTTCAGAGGAGTACAAGAGTTACGATTGCAATGCTCTTTCTAATATCACTTCAGGAGTCTCTCGACCTTATCTAGAAAACAGTACTGAAGCATCATATTTCGCTGATGAAAATAGTACTGAAACTACAAATATTCCTGCAAATTATACTACTATAGATAATTTCTTGTTTAAAAACAGCAGCCAACTTTCCGTAGCACCAAGTGTTAATGTACTACATCCCATTACTATAAGTAACACTTGTTATGCTCCAGATCCGAATGTTGCTAATAAGGATAAATACACACCTTTGCATGTTGCTGCAGAAAGAAGCAGCTTAGAAGTTGTGGAATATCTAGTTGATAAAGGAGCAGATTTAAATGCTACTGCTATAGTGTGTTTTGGTTCTAACCCTAATTTAGGTGATAGTGTTTTAGGTTTAGTTACTGATTATTATACTCCTTTAAACTTTGCTGCTAGCCGCTGCGATGGACTGAATATAACAATGTATCTCGTACAGGAAAAAGGAGTTGATATTGATGTTAAATCTCTGAATTTGGCTGCTGAAGGTGGTCACTTGGAAACACTTCAATACCTTATAGGAGAAAGAGCTGATTTAGTAAATGCTACAGATAATTATGGTGATACTCCTTTGCATGCCGCTGTTTATGGTGGATTACATGTAGTGCAATACTTGAAAGAAAATGGAGCTGATATTGATGCTAAAAACAATCGTGGTCAGACGCCTCTGGAGGTGGCACTTGAACTTAATAAGTCGGATATAATACACTCTTTGAAAAATTTACAACATCATAGAGGAAAAAGGCACTTACAAGAACCTGTTTCTTTTGAGTCAAAAGGTGCTAGTCATAGTATTGAAAGTGATAATCCTGTAACAAAAAGTAATCAAGCCATAGATGGGACGCCTTTGTGGGTAAATGTGGTTACTCGTACTATAGTAGATACTATTAAAGGTGTTATCTTTTCTCCCATCAAGCCAGCTGTAGACACGAAGCATTCTCAATCTTCTAAGGCAACTCAATATACTGATATAAAAGATATCTCTGAACAGGAAGCGCTAGGTTACGCGGTCAATATTGTAGAAGGATTTAAGAAAGTAGTAGAGCAAGCTGCATTGAAAAATGGCATATCAATGCACCGGTTGAATATTGATTTTATAGAAATGCAAAAAGAGATTACTAGAAAAATTGTAGGCGGTAAATTTGATAGGATTTCAGAAGTTTTAAAATCACACATAGAGCAGGTATGTCCTGATAAGAAAGCGGGATGCTCTGGTAGATTAAGTCAGAAGAAATTTGATAAATTTATATCTGAATTTGATAATAAATTAGATGCAATGCTAAACCAATCGATACAACAAATATATAGAAATAGCATGCTAGGAGTTAAAGAACAACAAACAAGCTCAGAACCTAAAAGCTACTTAAATAATGTTTCTGTTCAAGGTCATTTAACTCAAGCTGAAAATCTAAGATTGGGGTAAAAGTTATTGCAAGTTGCATATAAGGTCATTTTTAATAAGTTAGTATTAGAGTAATTAATTTAGGTGGAAGTATGATAATTTATAAAGAAAAATTAGCATTTATAATAGTTGCTTTGCTGTTATCACAACAATCTTTTGCAAATGGAACAGAGGGGTTTTACTTTGGTGCTGGATACTCGGGTCAACTTCTTAGTAGAGCAGGTCCACTGGAAGTAAAAACTACAGATACAGTTATAAGTAATAAAAAATTAAGTGAATACGGAAGAGGCTATAGTCCGCTTATAGCATTTGGTTATGCAGGAGAACTTGATAATCACAACTATAGAGTTGAATTAGAGGGGATGTATTCCTCTGTAAAAGCAAATGATATTGGTTCAGAAGATGTCTCATATGGGAAATATTTTGGCGAAGGTGCAAATAGAAAAATCTATAGGTACAAGACTGAAGTTAATAATGAGCAAGTTGAAAACACATCTACAACAGCGAATATTTACTACTATTGGAAAAATCTTTTTTCTCCTTATGTTGGAATTGGGATCGGTGGAACAAGAATGAAGATGTTTGAAAAAGCACAAATAAGGCCTGCGTATCAGTTAAAAGCTGGTCTTGACTTTCAGATAACTGAAGGTGTCAATATGCATATCGGGTATAGACATTTTGGTGCTCTTAGCAATTATCTTACACGTGAAGCAGAAAGGTTTGGGGTAGAGGAGGAGGGTAGATCTGGTAGGAGGCCAAGAATTATCACACACCCTGGTCCGCAGGAAAGTGTGGCAAGAAGAGAAGATGTAGGTATAAGCAACAAGCTATTTTTTACACATGGTATAGAAATTGGTCTTACTTTACAAAAGGAAGCGTTTAAAACTAGAAATTGGAAAGCCAACGTTAAAGAAAAGTGAGTGTAGAAAAAAAGAAAGTATAAGTTCCATGAAAAATTCTAAAAAAGTGTTCAAAAAAACGTATGCGTCAAGTTAGGGGTGAGCTTAGGGAGGTTCATACCTTAAGCTTAGCTTCCTTTTATCAAATTATTCTTGAGAAAGGATTAAACTTTTTATGATGCTAGTTCTTAGTATATTTTGATTTTATCATAATTCAAAAAACGTTAGGGAGGTGTAGGTGAAAGTTATTAAAACAATAGTTAACAATACAAATCAAGGTAGTAAAGGGAATAGAAAACATCTGGTTTATTTTTTTGGATTAGGAGAATCTATAAAATATAATAATGAAAGTAGTGATTGGGGAAAGTGGGTATCAAACAAGAATATTGATATCCATTTATTTGATTACCATTATATGAACTTTTGTTACCCTGAGTATTTTCATGATACAAAATTCAGGCTAAAGCAAGTTTTAATTACTGTAGCCACTGTTTCAGTAATAGGTTTCTCAGGCTATTTTATCATTGCATCCCCAAATGTTAATTTGGCTCAAATTGCCAGTTTTTATTGTGTTCTTAATACCGGCTATAATTGCAGCTGCTATCATGGTTTTTTACTCTATCACTGCATCACTCACTAAGTTTGTTACGAAAGGCAAGGATCCAATCAAAGCAGGAATGGCAATGGTTACAGGTTTACTTGAGAAAGGTGTACATCCGGATGATATTATTCTTATGGGGAATTCTTTAGGTGGGGGAATTGCTGCGGAGGTTTTAAAGAAGTTTGAAGAAGAAAATATTTTTTTTACTTTTATACACAGTAACTCCTATGATTCATGGATAAATGTACCAAAGTCTCAAAACTCTCTTGTTGGAGTGTTTTTTCGACGAACTGCAGTCATTACAGATGCGTTTTTTAGGTATTGCGGCGCTGATTATAAGCCAAATGAAATTATAAAGTCAACAAAAGCTCCTGTCTTGGCTGCAAATAGATGGGGTGACATGATTATAGATTCAGCAGCACAGTCAGTTCCCAATTTACGCAAATCTGAAGGCAATCATGAGAGTATAGGTAAGAACGGTTTCAAAGTGACAGCTATTCTCTTGCATCGTTACGGTGATGGGAAGTGTGAAACAATAAAAGATAGTATTCATGTGGATAAATTAACGCATATGCTTGTTGGTAATATGAGTTACCTGGAATCACAGGAAAGAGTCTTAAGAAGTAAGTCGCCATGTACATATGAAAAACTTCTAGGGGATTTTATTGACGAAGCACATACGTATTTAAAAGAAAATAAGTTAAACAATAGATTTAAATTAAATACTTTTCAGCATAGTAAATTGTACCAAGAGATAAAGAAAAATGCAGTGTTACTTATTGATCGTCCCAGTAGTAAACTCATTACCAATGATGAATCTTTGGAAACTGCTAGCTCTAGTATTAAGACTCCATAATAAGGCATGAGAAAATGATGCCATCACACTATTTTTTTTGAGGAAAGTAAAACTTTTGTAGTGCTAATTTATAGTATATTATTGTCTTGAAAATATATGTTAATATCAGCTTTGTGTAAAAGAAGTTAGTATAAGAATTTAAATTGGAGGTAGTATGTTTTTGCGTAATAGTGGTAAAGTAAATCGCTCAAGATCCAGAACTTTGGGTCTAGATGAAGAGGTAGGATCTAACGGAGTAGTTCAAAGGAATTGGGAAGGTTCAAGTGTGAAATTGGAGCCTCTGGATCAGAGTGTGGAACTGGAAGCTCCAGGCCCAGATGTGCAATTGGAACCTCTGGATCTGAGGGTAAAGTCACTTCCAGAAAATCCAGCTTGGCCTACCGATAGTTCGTATGAAGCACCTTGTACTCATGATCCTGCTCGCACACCTGGAGCCTACAGCTCAAAATATGGAAGTATGGCCCTTTTTCGTGATGACATAGTATCGGCTCCTTCAACTTCGAGTCATGCCTCTGGCCAGGGTTGCTCATGGTACTCTTCTGGCACTAGCATACTTGAAGCCGCTGTTCAAGATATAAGAGTAGCGCCCCCTTTTGCTCCTGTTCGTGAAGCTAATATTAATGAAAAAGATGGTAAAGGATTTGCTCCTTTGCATCATGCTGTTTCCAATTATCAACAAGAGCTGTTGGAAAATCTGTTGCAAGTAGATGGAGTTGATGTTAACATAAGGGATAATAAAGGGTGGGCTCCTTTGCATTATGCTGCTCACAAAATTAATTTGAGGGCAATTAACAGTTTATCAAAGCAAGGAGCAGATATTCACGCAAGAGATAATAAAGGACGTACCCCTTTGCACTATGCTGCTGAGTGTTGTTTTGCATCAATTAAAGCTCTATTAGATGGAGGAGCGAATATTCATGCAAAAGATAATGAAGGATGTACTCCTTTGCACGTTGCTGCTAGTTGGAATTCTAAAAAAGAAATTGAATTTTTATTAGAGAAAGGAGCAGCGATTGATGCGAGAGATAATGGAGAACGTGTTCCTTTGCATTTAGCTGCTGAAAAGGGTCGTCATGAAGCAGTCATGGCTCTACTAAACAGGGGAGCAGATGTCAATATACGAGATAGCATAGGATTTACTCCCTTGCATTATGCTGCTAGTCGGTATCATGTAGAAGTTGCTAAAATTCTATTAGAGGGAGGAGCAGATATCGATGCACAGGATAGTATAGAAGAACGTACCCCTTTGCATATTGCTGCTAGCAATGATTATCCAGAAATGGTGAAAGTTCTGTTAGAGAGAGGAGCAAATATTCGCACAGTGGATGGTAAAGGACGTACTCCTTTGCATTTGGCTCGGCCCTGTGAACATAGGGAAGCAGTCAATTTATTGCAGCGAGCTGCAATGCAAGGACCTAATGGCAACATGAATAATGTGAACGCGGAGAACTTATACGAACCAGGAATGGGTAGATGAAACTATTAAGCTGGTAGGCAGGATGTTTTTCTTGTTAATTTTGCTTATGTGTTAACTGCACAACTACTCAGGAGGAAAGCAAATAAAGAAAATTCATGCAGCAATAGGATGTCAATTTTAGTGAAGTTTATGGAAGTGTCAAGTTCAATGGAAGAAAAGAAAATATAAATTTTGGGTATATGTACTACTTAGCACTCTAAGTCATAATTGCAGGTTTATTCTATCAGGTAGGTTAAAAGAAAGTTTATGTAAACACCTGAATTTACTACAGAAACTCAAACATTGCAAAATAGTAAAAATATTATGTCAAAATTCACTTGACTCATATTATATATTGTACATAATACATCATCTATCTAGGCTAGGAGGCAGTATGGGTACAGAGTCAATAAGAATATGTTGTAAGCAAGAGCATAAGAGAGGAATAAGTACTGAGCCAGGATGGCCAAAATTTGAGTGTAATAGCGATGAAGAGTCAACTTTTGAAAATGACGTAGCAGATTTAGATGATTATAGTTTGTTTGCCCAAGGAATAAGTAATCGTCCGGAATGTTATGACCTTGATCAGAGACATGAAATTGGGAAGATTGCTGACACATGTGTAAAACATACATTGTCGTATCAAAGTGGAATTGATAATAGCTTAACTGATGATAGTGATTTATACTGGAAAAGAGATGGGCATTACTCTATTAGTCCAAGAGACTCTGCTTTAATTAAGCTAGATCTACCGCTGACTAAGAATGAGAAAAGTCTAGTTGATGAATTTTGTAAAGAGTTAAAAGATATAGTAGCAAAAGGCTATAGGGATAAGCATGAAAATTTTACAAACACTGATTTAGAACGTATAGAATGCATAACAAATAAATATTTGTAAAAAGGGATAAGGCTCAATTCAAAATGTAATGATGATGGATATACTATAACAAGTTTAATTTTTAAGGAAATAAGAAATATCCCTGATAGAATACGACAGCATAAGGGATTACCACCTTATGAGAATTTATCAGACGATAGTGAGACTATAACAAGTTTAGTTTCTAAGGGAATAAGAGGTATTCCTACCTACGAAGGTGTATCAGATGACAAAAATATAGGTGTTATACGCAATATCATGAATAATTTACTATTAAAAGGTGGAAGAGTAAAATGCAGTTCCTTTTACAACAATAGGTTATTGTATGCAACTTATGGGTTCAGTTATGAGATTTTTGCAGAACGTGAAGAAATCGATAACAAGCTAAAAAGCGTAGCATATGAAGGTATTATAAACAGTAGTGCCAAAGGCAAAGCTTTACACACAGAGATGGATAATAGATATTTTTATATAAAATATTCGCAAGATAGCACTGTTGAGGCTGCAAAAGTTATAAATAATCCAAAAGTGAAAGATTTAAGTTTTAGACACCATATATTTCATATTGGAGAGAGTATAGTAAGAGTTGAAAATGTAGGAGGAAAAAGAAATTATACAGATGTCTTAGGAGGTGGCATTGAAATGTCCTTTATCACTGAAGTAGGCAAGATTAGTATTCATCTATGTCCTAGTGCTGAATATAGTAATATAATAGAAGTAAAGCTTGATGGAGAGAGCCAGGAAAAATTTGACAAATTAAAAGGTCAATCAAGTTTAGGGGAAAATTGCCTTTTAGGAGGAAAAAGCATTCTACAAGCTGTAAAAGATGGAAATTTTGAAAGAAATGTATCTATAGAGTCAAGTGAAACTATTAAGCAATTAGATTGTGTAGTAAAGGAATCAGATGCTCCGTTTACTCTTATGAGGCCAATTGATAGTTTAGACCAGCTGCAAAATTCGAAAGAAATAGTAGTGTGTTCATAAAGTCAACTAAAATTATTAAACAAAAAGAAGGTTTTGGCGGGGTAAAAAAAATTGATGTATTTTCAAAGCAAGGAGAAATAGCATGAGGATTTAGAAAAGTTCAGTTAATAATTAAAAGATCATTTTAAAGAAATTGGGAGTGTTAAATAAACTGTGTCAAACCACATTTTTAGCTCAACTGAATTTTCAATCTGTTAGGAAAGAAAATATCAAGCTGAGAAATAGTTAATGCCCAATTAGGCAAAGCCATGACCCATTTTTGCTCTACTTTTTTTATAGCACAATATACCTGTTTGTACAAGGCGTTTGTGTTGGTAAATGAGCCTTTGGTCTTAGTAAATTTTCTGATCTGCCTATGCAGCCCCTCAATAGGATTAGTAGTATAAATTAACTTTCTAACTGGACCTGAATACTTGAAATAACTGGACAAATTTTCCCAATTATTCTGCCAAGATTTTACAACTAACGGATACTTTTCGCCCCATTTTTCTTCCAGCTCAAGCAAATAATTTTCAGCAATTTCTTTACTTGTAGCACGATATATTTTTTTCAAATCATTCATAAAAACTTTCACATCTTTGCTAGATACATATTTCAATGAATTTCTTATCTGATGCACTATACATAGCTGTACTTCTGCATTAGGAAACACATTATTTATTGCTGTAGGAAAGCTTTTTAGTCCATCTACACAAGCTATCAGAATGTCCTCTATACCTCTCTCTTTTAGGTCATTTAATACACCCAACCAGAAGTTAGCTCCTTCGCTTTCAGCTAAATAAAAGCCCAGTACTTCTTTTTTACCATTTTGGTCTATGCCCAATATATTGTACATACATTTACTTACACAATGCCCATCCTCCTTGACCTTAAAAAACATGCCATCCATGAACACTATCGGGTATACAGATTGCAGTGGGCGACTGCGCCATTCATTGATTATCGGTAGCAATTTGTCGGTAATACTTGATATTTCTGCTGCAGATATTTTGTGATCATAAATTTCCTCAACATGTGACGCTATATCTCCATACCACTGGCAAATGTGCTTAAGACCTTTGCTTCAAGTTCGGGATGTAGGCTTGTTTGTCTTTTTCTAACTACTTGAGGTTCAAAGCTTCCCTCCCTATCTCTTGGTGTTAACAATTCAAATGAGCCTGCACTTGTACGTAAAGTTTTTCCCATTTCTTCGATTATTTTCTTCGCTTTCACCAGACAAGTGGTGTTCTATTTCACCTTCCAGACTTGCCTCAAGCAGCTTTTTTATAAACGGTGTCATCTCTTCCTGTTAGCGGTCTTCCTTCTCGTATAGACGACAGGTTTCTAATTCTTTATAATCTACCAATCCGGTAGTTTTATTTACTTGACTCATGTCAAACCTCCGTTTTTTTATATCAATTATATTTTTATTTCTTGGTTTGACACAGTTTATTTAACACTCCCAAGAAATTATTTTCCTTTCTTGATATTTATTCCTTTTTAAACATAGCCTTTCGTGTTGGATTCAGAAAAGACTGGCTGCTCCACACTTTCTACTTTTTCGAGTTTTGATTGAAGGGCTGTCAGGGACATTTAGCTCTTACGCAATAACTTTGGAGTTCTGGAATCGTTTCATATGTAAGTTTAAACTATTACAACTGAGCAGTACTGGATCTCCTTCACCTCCTGAATCTCCTGGATAGGCATCTATTTCATCAAGAAAGAGATATTTTACTGGCATAGATCTCAGTGCTACACTGCTATTTGCTCCGGTTATTACTACTATTCCACCTGGAAATTCCTTACTTTGTACAGTATTGCCTGAGTCTCTTGACCTTGGGTCTTTTACTTTACTCTTTAAACATGGCGTACTCTCTATTAACGGCGCAAATCTTCCTTTTGACCAACGCTTTCCCATTTCAACTGTTGGCTGTACTACCAGCATTGGACCTGGTGTTTGATCGATAATATAGCCTATCCAATTATTTCCTGCTTCTGTTCCTCCAATCTGCGCTCCTTTCATGAATACTACTTTTTCTGCTGGTGAGGACGGAGATCATGATTTCTTTTAAATAAGGAGTTCTTTCCGTTCTCCATTTTCCTGGCTCTGATGCTGCAGTTGCTGCTAAAACTCGATACTCATTTGCCCACTCTGACACTTTAAGCGACGAATCTGGTCTTAAACCTTCAGAAAAAGATGTGGCGTATATCATATCACTAGCTCTTCACCATCATTAGATAACATCACTTAAATTAGGACTACTTGTTTTCTCACTTTCAAGTTCAGTAAACATTTTTTTTCAAGCGCTTCTTCTATATACTTTTGAATTAAATTACTCATTGCTATTGCAGCTATAAGCGCAACTATTCCCACCATTACCACAGCTATAATGTTAGGGTAAATTCCTACTATTGCTATTGCGCATACTGTTATAGAAACACAGATAATACTGCTATATTTCTTTATTTTTTTATCTGCTATTTTTCTTTCTTCAAAATACTTGTTGCTCAATAAATGAAATGTCGGAAAGTTGTCATTTTTTCCAAATAAAACTATATCCTTTTCTTTGCTTAGTAACTTTATCAGTTTTACGTTATTTGTTGTTATTGCGTACTGAAAAACATCTGTAGCATCTGCTCCTTTCTTTAGCAGTAATTTTACTATATTAAAATGCCTATTTATTGCCGCAAGATATATCACTGATTCTCCTTTATTGTTTAAAATATCTACTTCAACTCCCTCTTCCAAAATCGCTTCTAGGAACTCCTCGTATCCTTTTTTTGCAGCTAAATGAAGTAAACTGTTCTTCTCTACTCCATACCTATTACTTATTAAAGCTTTTACTATTTCAGATTTTTTCTCTTCTTTCGCATAACAAAATGGTGTCTTGCCATTATCATCTTTAATCAAAGGATCTATGTCTTCTCGGGTTAGTAATACTTCTACTGTTTTAAGTCTTTCAGCGTAATGTAGTGGTGTTTTATTTTCATAGTCTTGTAAATTAACTCCAGCATTAGGAACATTTATTAAGCATCTTACAATATCTAAACATAAGTCTTTTTCGTCATAATTACTACTACTTATAGCTACATGCAAAGAAGATAATTTCATTGCATTTCTGCCGCTACCAGCTATATTGACATTCGCACCAAGATTTGAAAGTAATTTTACTATTTCTAGCTTCTTGTTGTTTACTGCATAATGCATTGCTGCATGATTTCTCACGTCAAGAACATCCTTATCCGCGTTTCCTTCTCTAATTAAAATTTCTACTATTTCTTCATTCCCAGCTCCTGCCGCTAAGTGTAACGGTGTATGTAGTAAAGCATTCTGCTCATTAACATTAGTCCCTTTGTCGAGTAAAAACCTTACAGCATTTGCTTCATTCAACATCGCAGCTAAGTGAAGTAAGCTATCTTTCTCCAATCCATATTTGTGATTGATTAGTGCTTGTAATATCTCTTCTCTTGCACAAGAGAGCGCACTTTTACCATCATCATCAGTGATCAGTGGATTAATATTTTTCCTATTTAGTAAGAGAGCAACCATACTAAGCTCGTTAATTTCTACTGCATAATGTAGCGGTGTCTTTCCATTTAATCCTCTAACATTTACATCCACTCCTTGCTGATTAATGAGACACTTTATTAATTCTAAACTTAAGTTAGCAGACATTATTTAAAACTTAATATTAGATAATTCTTCAAGTGAGTTTGTAATCTCTTCAGTTAGCGCCATATGAATCTTTTCAGTGTCACTCAGTGATGCAAGTAGTGCTGAAACTCTATTTGGAATATTAAGCAAATTATTACGGACAACCCTTGCTACATTAAATGCATCGCGCTTTACTTCTTCTACTGCTACAAGTTCTCCTATCTCAGCTTTAGCTTTTGCCTCAAGAAGTTTACCTCGTTCCATTTCATTTTTTATTCGAGTTTTTAGCAACATTGTAGAAAGATTAGTTGTGTTTTCTGGATTTTTCCTTCTCAGTGGCTGACTTGGATCTCGTATTGCTGCCACCGCTTCATTTGCTTGTTCTCTATTTACCAAACCATTCTCCAACTCAATTATTCCTTTTTTTACTAAATAACAGACATATTGCTTTGAAACTCCTATCTCTCTTGCCCATTCTGTTTGTGTGATCTTTTCCACTTTTTTTGCCCCTTTATTGCTGTTTTTCTTCTTGAATTTGTGCAAAAGTTTTGTCAATACCAGAAAGAATTGCCTTCCTACCTGTGTATATTTGCCAACGTTTTATGGTTACATCTACAAATTTAGCTCTATTGTCCTACAAATTCTTCCTGTTCTCTCACATGCAATCAGTGTACTTCCAGAACCGCTAAATGGATCAAGTACTATGTCTTCTGATCTGCTGCTGTTTACTATTGCTCTCTCCATTAGCTCTACTGGCTTCATTGTTGGGTGCAGTGAGTTATTTATCATAAAACCAGAGGTCACTTTCTCCATGCCACTCACGTTTATTGCCCCTTTTCCATCCATAGAGCATTGCTTCGTATTGTCTTTGATAATCAGATCTGCCTAGCGTAAAATGATTCTTTGCCCAAATGATAAATGTTGACCATTTTCCTCCTGCCTCCTCAAATACTTTTTGCAACGTTGAAAACTCTGATGATGATATGCAGATGTAAATTGCACCTTTTGTATATGCTAAAATATGGGAACAGATGCCATAGAGAAAAAGCTCATACTTTTCACCTTGTTTAATATCTTTTTGTCTTAGCTACTACCATAATCAACGTTATATGGAGGATCACAAACAGTAATGTCTGCCATTTTATCATCTAATACTGCTTTAAATGATTCAACTACAGAGCTATCACCACAATAGATTCTATGATCACCTAAAATCCAAAGATCACCTGGTTTTGTTATTTCTACTTTTTTGTCATCAACAACTAAGTCAGAAAGATCTTCTTTTTCACCATCTAAATCATCAAGAAAGTTTTGAACTTTTTCCAATTCAAATCCAGTCATTTTAAGATCAAACTGCAAATCTTCTAACTCTTGAATTTCTACCTTTAAAAGATCATCATCCCACTTTGCCCAGTTAGCTGATTGATTTGCCAGTAATCGAAAAGCTTTGGTTTGTGGTTCATTTAGATTATCACTTAAGACCACTGGAATACTCTCCATACCGAGTTTTCTTGCTGCTTTAAGTCTTAAATGACCATCAACCACAGTGCCATCGCTTTTTGCAACTATTGGTATACGAAAGCCAAATTCCCTGATTGAAGCACACATTCTGTTGACCACATCGTCATTTTTACGTGGATTACGCTCATATTCAACTAGGCTTCGAGTAGGATAATAGTGGATTGCTAAATTCATATAATTGCTATACTAATTAAAAAGTTAATATTCAAAATATATCTGACGCTAAAGAAGGCCTTGGGTCAAACCCACCAAGTCCGCCAGCCTGGCCGAAAGGACCCACTTCCTATGTGTTATCTAGCATATTAAAATCTTTACTAAAATTATTAACGTAAAACATCAATGCCAAAGCATCTGCTTCGTTATCATCTCGAGGTGAAAAACCTTTTTCACGTATCGCTTCAATAACTTCACTTTTGCTTGCATTACCATTACCAGCTATAAAGCGTTTGATAGTTTTAACATTAACACCTTGGTAGGGAATATTGTTCTCTTCACACCAAGCAGACAGCACTGCAAGGAAACCACCGTAGCAATGCGCAGCATCAGTTCCAAGGTGTCTTCTTACTTCCTCAAAATACACTGCTTCAATATCTGAAAATCTTTCCCTCATCTCATTGAGCCACCTACGAAAATTTAAGAACACCTCCGCTGAAACGGCTACCATGAAAGTTTTCACTACCACTTTGAATTACTCCATCTGTAAGAATTGCCCAGCCTGTTTGTTTGCCGAGGTCGAGTGTTAGGATTGACATATTTTCTTTTTTGTATACTTATAGACCTTTAGTTTTTCTACTTATAAGGAGATTTCTTAATTAGAGTTTTCTTTCTATTTTCTTCTACCAATTTATCAAAGTCTGACTTGTATGATTTATCTTGTGTTTTTCTGAATTCTTTATATTCTTCTGCAGCTAAGGCAATTGCTACCTCATGAGAAACTTTACCGCAGTTCTTTAATATCTCTTGCTCATTAAATCTTAAAAATGCATCAAGCTTTTCCTTCCAATCTTTCATATACATTACCTTACCTCGAGCAGCTTGAAACTCTGCGTGGTCTATATACATATTCACTATCTTATTCAGTTGAGCAATTTCATTTCTATCTAAGTAGTTTCTTGCTATATGTGTATCAGAAAGAAATATTTTCCCTTTAGGTGCTTTTCGCCAATTTGTTAGGCCCATATTTGGTTTATTTCTATTTGCTCTATTTGTTATAATTTCCGCTGCTGTATTCCCGGTAATGGCAAAATGCAATTTGTTCTGTACTACAGCAAAGAAATTTTTCGTTTCAATTGCACAATTTGAATAATCTACTGAAGTTGCATAAATATCTGTAATTTTCTGGTAAGCCATACGATCACTAGCTCGAATTTCTCTTATTTCTTCAACTAGCTCGTCAAAAAACCTGGCATCAAATTTTGTACCATTTTTAAACCTGTTACTATCTATTGCAAAGCCTTTAAAAATGTACTTCTTTAGTTTATCGGTTGCCCATGTACGAAAAGCTATGCCACTAACACGATAGCCTACTGATATAACAGCTTCTAAATTGTAGAACACTACATTACGTTTTACCTCTCTTT
Organism: Wolbachia endosymbiont of Armadillidium vulgare str. wVulC; assembly: GCF_001027565.1. NCBI lineage: Bacteria > Pseudomonadati > Pseudomonadota > Alphaproteobacteria > Rickettsiales > Anaplasmataceae > Wolbachia > Wolbachia endosymbiont of Armadillidium vulgare. Next base: position 311,718 of record NZ_ALWU01000010.1, read on the forward strand.
CTCCCTCTTTTTGAATTATCGAAAATTCTTCGGTAGTTGAACTTTTATCTAACTCTTTACTTAGATAAATATTCTTTAGGTGCAATGAAATATTATCACTTGAACTACCAAATAGCTCAGCTATATGTTTTTGTGTAAGCCACAGATTGTCATTTTCAAACCTGACCTCTATATGTACCTTTCCATCTTCTGTCTCATAAAATAAGATTTCATTGTTATCTGGTTTCATACATCTTTTCAAATTGTTATCTGCTTTAAGTAGCAATTTTATTTGAAAGAGATTTCCATACTCTGTTCTTGGATTGCTTTTATCATAAAGTTTTAAGCTTATATAATATATATTCAGGATTTGAAAAATTTTTGTCCAAAAAATCTTCTTCTTAAATAAACTTTTTAGAAAAAACTTTGTTAAAAATCAGTAAACAAGCATTGTATAATTATTGGTCAAGACTTTCAGATTTCTATCTTAACTATTTAAATAGTCTATTATGTTATTATGGTGTGGTAAGCATCGAACAGGCAAAATCTGTCAAACCAAAAAGAAACTCCCTAATTTAAGTTTTTAGTAATTTGTTGGTATAATTGCGTAGGAAGCACTTCTGCAGTTATGACCGATATCCCAATGGTGCCACAGTGCCCGTTGGTTAGCATGGTTTTGAAGGTGACGGTTAAACCATTGATGGAGTCTATTCAGACTACCTCGTTTAGGAGAGTGCCTTAATTTTACCGTCTCAAGCTGAAGCGCTTCTTCAATGATAAATTATATACTAAAGATATAACCATAAATTTTGAACTCGATAATAATTTTTTGTAATCTTTCATCATTTTTTTAGACTAAAAATATCACGGTCCTTTTTTGTTTCTGGTAACAGAAAAAGCAGCAAAACCCAAGAGATTAAACAAAGTATTGCAACACTTGCATAGTTGCCACGCCACCCAACAATTTCGTTAATGAAACTGCCTAACACTGGTGCAATTGCCATGACAACTGTTAGAACAGAATTCATGATCCCGATAAATTTCACCGCTTTGTCACCTTTATAGCTGTCTGCAATAATTGCAAACACAACTACAGATGTGCTTACACCAATGCCTTGAATAAAGCGGGAGATTAGAAGATAAAAAACTGACGGTGCAACAACACAACCAACAGCACCAATTAATAGAAAAGTATTACCTATGATCATAATTCTCCTTCTGCCATAGCATTCGGATAATGGACCAAAAAACAACCCTCCTATGCAAAAGCCTAAAAAATTATAGGCGATAGTTAATTGAATTGTGCCTTCTGATACATTAAAATAGCGTACTATATCTGGAAAGCTAGGTATAGAAATGTCAATTTCAATAAATTTGGCAATTAGAGATAGGATTAATAGAAAGGGTAGTAACATTTGAGATTTTTAATTAATGAATAAAAATATCACATTTAAAACGTTGAAAGAAGAACATTTTTTACTGTTATTAAAATGGTTAGAAACACCTCACGTAAAGCTATGGTGGGATGCGGATATAAATTGGACACCAGAGTTAATTGAGAAAAAATATAGCAACTATGTTAAAGGATTCAAATGTTTGAAATTTGAGACACAAATTATTGAAAAACCGATGCATGCATTCATTATTAATTGTGACGGAGTTGATATTGGTTATATTCAATACTATAACAAACATGATTTTCCACCTGAGCAGGGCTACGATACTTCTGAGCTTCCAGAAAGCTGTGCTGCTATAGACTGGTATATCGGAGAGCTGGATTATGTGGGCAAAGGCATTGGTCCACAAGCTTTGAATATATTTTTAAACGAATTTGTCTTTAAAATTTTTGAAAATGCCTTTGTCGACCCAGATACAGCGAATGTTCGTGCAATCCGTGTTTACGAAAAAGTTGGCTTTAAAAAAATTAGGGAAAGCAATGGTGCGATTTTAATGATTAAGGTAAGAATTCCTGAGAACCACGCAAGATGAGTGTTTTTTCAACGGTCCACCTAAATTATTACAAGTGGTTTATAAAAATATACAAGAAGCTTTATACAAACTTAACATAATTTTATTATGAAAATATTATTCTTAAGTCCTATATAAAAACAAATTTTGGCACTAAGTGAATCTTTTTTTATTAACTATGAGCTGGATAAATTGGAAAATAAATTTTATTTACTTTTATAATACCTTAAGATCTAATATCACTTTATCAATCAAAAGTATCACGATAGGCTAGTATGTTCCTTACTCTTTTTCTAAAAATATTGCCTATTTATATTACAATGTTTATTGGTTATTTAGCAGGAAAATACCTTAAAATTGATAGAAATACTATATCTCAAATACTCTTTTATATAGCTAATCCAATAGTGATTTTATATGGAGTATCTCATACAGAAGTTAATTTAAAAGTAATTTCTCTGCCGATTTTGATATGGTTTATAGGTAGCACTATGTCCTTATCAGTGTATTATCTTTCTTCTTTTTTGTTTAAGGACAACACGAGAAACATATTAGCATTTAGCTCAGGTAGCACAAGTATGGGTTATTTTGGCCTGCCGATTGCCATGGCTTTATTTGATGAAGATTCAGTGTCTGTGTATGTTGTCTGTTATATAGGAATGGCACTGTTTGAAAATAGCTTAGGATTTTATATAGCTGCAAATGGTATCTATACCGCAAAAGAATGTGTATTAAAGTTACTCAAACTTCCTTCGTTATATGCGATGATTCTGGGCTTTTTTTTAAGTATATACGATATACAAATACCTACCTTTTTAACAGATGTTATGATAAATATCAGAAGTACATTTATTACATTAGGAATGGTGCTACTTGGAGTAAGTGTTGCACAAATTACAAATTTTAAAGTAGATTGGAAGCTTGCTTTGACCACTATTGTAGCAAAGTATATATTCTGGCCATTATTTGTCTTAGGAATTGTTCTACTAGACAAAAATGTTGTAGGTATATACGATGAAAGCATATATAAAGCACTGATATTGCTAGCTATTATTCCAGTTTCTGGATCTAGTGTAATACTTGCTAATATTTTAAATTATCAACCAGATAAAGCTACTTTATTGCTCCTAATTAGTACTGCAGTGGGACTATTTTATGTTCCACTTATAATATCATTATTTTTTACTAAACTTGTCCTTTTTTGATCAAAAATTTAAGCGCCAGGACTATTGATAAAACTTGAATTTAGACTAGACTTCTTGGATAATCATATAAGAACCTGTTAAGAATCTCTAGATGATGAGGTAAAATAAGCATAGATTAAGAATGAGGTATATCTATGCAAAACAAGTGATATAAGTCGAGGGCAATTTGAAAAAATCAGGCTAATTCTGGAGAGCAGCAGGAAGAAAACAAGACCAAGAAAAGTTGATTTGTATGGCATATTTTGTGGAGTGCTATACATTCTAAAAAGTGGTTGTAAGTGGACCAAAAGATGGGTTATTTTTTGATTCATCTGAAGCAATATTTTTAATTAACAATTCCACTGGTTTGCGAAACACACACTGAGGAAGTGTGTTACTTTTTGATTTACCTAAAATAAGACCTTTAGTTATAAGATTAACGGAAAATCCTTCTTCCTTACTATTAGCTGAAATATAATTTATTACTCTAGATACAGCATCCATCGCTAACTTCTCAATCCCCCTCTTCCAAGAAATATCCATAACCTTAGTCATTTGTTCCTCAAAACTTTGAAAAATTTCCAAGCCAGCATCTACTAAAATTTTTCTTATACCAATTCCCGCTATACAAAGAACAGATAGATAATAATGGGAAAGAAGTCATACTAAAGTAAGTGAAATAGCGAGGTTTAAATGGCATTAAGATCAAAACTATTAGACGAAAAAGTTGTAAATTTGGCGAAAGAAATGTTAAAAAAGGTCAGAAATAACGCATATGTTTCAAAAAAGTTACAAGCGGTGATAGCAGGAAAAGAAAGTAGTATAAGCGCTGTGGCAAGAATATGTAAAATTTCAAGGACTGCTTTGACTGAATGGATAAAGCATCTAAAATTTGGTAGAGTAGAAAAATTATTTGCCCCGTCTCAGCGGCGAAGAAAAAGCAAATTAAACAAAAATCAACGTGAGCAAATTGAAATATGGGTAGAAAGAAATCCAAATATTACTATTAAGGAAGTGCAAATAAAAATCTCAGAGGAATTTGGCCTAAACATCAGCAAATCAACAGTGCACCGTGAGATACAAAGGATTTACATAACACCGAGGCCAATGCACCATAAACAAGATAAAAATAAGCAAGAAGAGTTTAAAAGATACTTCAATAAAATAGTCAATTCCCACCCTAAAAAGGAGGTGTTTTTTTGATGAATCACGATTTGGAACTCATTCAAAAATCGGACACGGATAGTTTAAAAAAGGGTTCAGAACGCAGGTTAAAATGAAAATTGGTAGACAAAATTTCTATATCTACAGTGCGGTAAATCCAAGAAGTGGTAAGAAAATTAGCCTACTTGCTCCATATGTAAACACTGATTGTATGAATATATTTCTGGAGCAGATGTCGAAAGATTTAGGCACGAAAGAAGCCTTTCTTGTAATGGATTGTGCAAGTTGGCATAGATCAAAAAGTTTGAAAATTCAGGAAAACATTACCATTATATACTTGCCTCCTTATTCACCGGAACTAAATCCTGTTGAAAGGTTGTGGCAATATATCAAATACAATACTTTACGCAATAGTATCTACGATACCATAGGTTTACTTGAAGATGTTTTGTGTAATTTTATTGTCAATATTTCCAGCACTACTATTAAACGAGTTTGTAATGTTTCTTATTTGTTCGCTTAGTAATGGATTTTGGTATTACTTCATCTTCTATAGGCACAATTGCTGCAGAAACCTTTTTCCCTATGTTCTTTTGCAAAAACATAAACTATACCTTCAATAACTTTAGAAACACCTAATCTAGACGAACCTGGTGGAATGGAATTATTCATGGTAGAATTGATACAGGTTAATGTTTTGCCTGTTTTTAGTTTTTTTGAACCTGGTTTTATCTCCTCAGAATATTCAAATATCTTTTTCTCGCATTCTTTAACAAAAGTCTTAACAAAAAGATTCTATAACGGTCTGCTATAATTTTAAACCTCTTGAGCAGTTCTATTACATTTTCAATTACTACTCTCTTAGCTTTCGATTTTTTCGTCTTTGCTCTTCTGTCAATGGGTTCTTTTTTGTGTCTTCCTATATGGCAGCCTCTACATTTCCATGAACTTTTTGTATGCCTCAGTAGCCTGCATCTACTAAGACCTTAAGTTCTGGTAATATCGCTACTTTTGACTCTTTAAAAATCCAAAAATCATGCACCCTACCGTTTGAAAATGACGTACATATTGCTCTCTTTTTCTATCACTACTTATGTATTTATAGTGTGCTTTCTTTTCTTGCCAGAGTAGAAATCTCGTTGCTTTTTTTTTGGCCTCTCTATTGCTGCTTCAGTGCTATCCACTACTATAACTTCATATTCTACACCTGACTTTACTAGCTCATTTTGGCCAGGAAATCTGAATGTTTTATTAGAGAACCCATTTTGCTATTTTATACGCTGTGCTTTCACTTACTCCATAGCTTTATGAAAATATGTTCCATATTCCCGCAACACCATAAGCGGCATATTTTCCTCGCTCAGCTTGTTTTTCCTACCTCCTTTAGCCTTTTTTCCTTCCCGTAAAATCTCCACCATTTTATTAAATGTTACCTTTTTTACTCCTGTTAACCTGCGAAATCATCCAACTCTTCTACTATTTCCACCTTTTCCCTCACTAAAAATACTTATCTTGCCATGTTTTTTCCTCTTATCCTAGTTTTTAAAGAAGTCTATTTCTGAACGAATACATACTGATTTCTCATATAAACAATGGTTATGCAAGAAGTCTAATATTAATGATAGCAATGAATTTATTAGCAAAATTCATTAATTTATAACTGACAATTAGAGCTGTTGATTAGAAACTAACTTTAAACAAGTTACTCAACTGTAACAGATTTAGCTAAATTTCTCGGACAATCTACGTCTAACCCTTTTTTTGCTGCAGTAGAATAAGCAAGGAATTGCATAGCAACACTGTAGATAATTGGGGAGACAAAATTATCAACTTCTGGAAGTTGCACCACATCTATGCAAATTCCCTTTAAGAGTGGCGCACCTTGCCTATCACTAAAAGCAATTACTTTACCTTTTCTTGCAATAATCTCTTGTATATTGGATAGCGTTTTAAAGAATAAATCGTCGTAAGGGATAATTGCTACAACAAGCACAGTAGAGTCTATTAAAGCAATGGAACCGTGCTTCATTTCTCCCGCTGCAATACCAATTGTGTTAATGTACGAAAGTTCTTTTATTTTTAATGCGCCTTCCATTGCAACTCCATATGAGCTTCCTCTGCCAATTAAAATAACATTATTGTGCTCTAATATACTGTCTGATATATGTTGTATTTTCATTACATCCAAAACATGCTCAACATATTTAGGAATGGAATTAATAGCATCGTTTAGTTGTTTTATCTTCTTTTCATTGAGTATACCTTTTATTTTTCCAAGCTCTACAGCAAAGCATGCTAAAGTTGCAAGCTGCGCAGAAAAGGTTTTTGTTGAAGCAACACCAATCTCGGGTCCAGCAAAAGTATGCAATACAATATCTGAGATCTTCTCGATGCTACTGTTAACTGTGTTAGTTATGCTAATAATCGTTTGTTTCTGCAATCTCGCATAACGTAGTGCTTCCATAGTATCTGCAGTTTCACCAGATTGAGAGATGAATAACCCAGTGCTACCTTCTTCCAGCTTGACGTTGCTATACCTAAATTCTGATGAGATTTCCAGATACACTCGAACTTGAGCAACACTTTCCAGCCAATATTTCGCTATTAGTCCAGCAAAATAAGATGACCCACATCCGACTATAGTAATGTAACCCAGTTCAGAGAATAATTTTTTGTTGGCTTTTTTATATTGCTTGTAAAATTGGTTTATTGTTTTGTTTAATGCATATGGTTGCTCTAAAATTTCTTTTAGCATAAAGCTAGAATAACCGTTTTTGCTAATTAGAAAATTGCTTGGAGTACTATTTTCTATGCTGCGTTTAACTTGTGCGCCATTATTATATATACTAACTTCGCTAGATTTTATTACTGCAATATCATTATCCTCCAAATGCAATATTCTTTCCACAAGTGCACTTAAAGCATTAGAATCAGATGCAGCAAACACTGCATTACAGTTATAGCCTATTGCTAAAGGCAAATTTCTTTTTGCAACAAACAGAGCGTCTGGATATTCTATAAATAATAAAATCAAAGCAAATGAACCTTGTAAGTTGCTTAAACACTTAAATATAGAATCAACTGGCGACAACCCTTCATCAAGATATGAGATTAACATGTTTGGTATCACTTCCGTATCAGTGTCAGTATGGAAAGATATTCCCTCTTCCTCTAGGCCCTTTTTTAACAGATTGTAATTTTCAATTATACCGTTATGAGCAACAACAACATTATTTATACAAATGGGATGAGCATTTTTAAGATTTGGAGATCCGTGTGTAGCCCAGCGAGTATGTGCTATACCAATTGTACTGCTAGATATTTTACTCTCATGAATAACTTCACATAACCTTTCAACTTTACCTTCTGATTTTTTGACTTCTACCTCACCTTTATTATTTATTATTGCTATACCTGAAGAATCATACCCTCTGTATTCCAATTTTTTTAGTCCAGCCAGTAAAGTTGGTACTACTGAATCACCGTTACTTACTATACCCAGTATTCCACACACAACCAGTTTCTTAAATTATGAAGCATTTTTGCCCTTTTTACTTTCCTCTAGTTTGTTTTTTTTGTCATTCTTTTCAATCTTGCCTTTTTCAATAGGTTTAGCTACTACTTTTTGAATTTCTTTGTTTAAGACTTCAGATATAGCAGACTTCAGGATTTTTATTTCAACTTTTGGTGCTATTTCTATTATAAACTGCGCACTTGCCTCATCAACTTTGCTAATTTCACCTATTATTCCACTAGAAGTAATGACCTTATCACCGCGTTTTATTTGATCTATCATCCTTCTATGTTCCTTTAGTTTTTTGTGATTTGGGCGAATAATGAGAAAATAAAATACCACAAATATTAAAATGAGTGGAATAAAACTAGCAAAAGATGTCGATACATTGCTAGTTGCATCTGCTGCAAAGACTTCAGAAATGAACATATTTAATCCTAATTGTTAACGATAAATTCAAGTAAATTAAGCAGTAATTACAATACCATGTCAAGTCTCTGAAAGAAATTACTACAAATCAACAAGAAAATGGATCAGTAAAAGTGCTTCTGATATAATGGCGGGAGTGATGAGACTTGAACTCACGACCTCATGCGTGACAGGCATGCGCTCTAACCAACTGAGCTACACCCCCCATTTCTTTCTAACGTTTGCAACCTTAAAGCTAATCAACGTATTGCCACTTGTCAATATTTTTTGTTTGCGCTTTGTTGTCTTTTGTATTACTATGTAAGTAACTTAATTTCACACATGGCTTATGCAAGTAGTCCCATGAGGGTTATGCCATGGAAGATAAACTATTTGGAGGAGTAAATATGACAAATTTACCTGAAGTTACCATACGTGATTTAGCTGAAGCTGGTGTACATTTTGGCCATAAAATTAGTCGCTGGAATCCCAAAATGGCCCCATATATATACGGTATACATCAAGAGAATCGTATACACATAATTGACCTGCGAAAAACATTATCGTTGCTAAAAGTAGCAATAAAAGCTTTGTACGACGTTGCATCTCAAGGTGGTCGCATTCTATTTGTTAGTACGAAATTTCAAGCTTTGGATATTGTTGCAAGTGAAGCGGTTCGTTGTGGTCAATATTATGTAAATCATCGATGGCCTGGTGGTATGCTTACTAATTGGAATACTGTTTCTTCTTCGATAAGAACCTTGATACAATATGAGAAAATATTAAATGATGAAGATAGTATCTTAACAAAGAAAGAATTAGGAAATATTGAAAAGAAAAGGCGAAAGCTTGATCAGACATTGGGTGGCATTAGAGAAATGGGAGCAGTTCCTGATATTTTATTTATTATTGATACTAACAAAGAGCATATAGCAGTTAAAGAGGCTAAAAAACTGGGCATTCCAATTGTTGCAGTACTTGATACCAATTCTGATCCAGATGATATTGTCTATCCTATACCAGGAAATGATGACTCAAGAAAATCAATAGAGCTCTATTGTAAATTAGTTGCTAACTATATATTAGCTGGAATAGAGTCTAGTTTGGCAAAGTCTAAAGTTAAGATTGATAATATAAAGAGTGATGAGCTTATTATTCAAGAAAAAGAAGAGGGTATTGTGCAAACTAAAAAGAAGCGTAGTAAGGTTCACACAGAAAAAGAAAGGGAGGTAATAATAAGTAAATGAAAATGGATTCAGGTAGTATAAGGGAATTACGCGATAGAACAGGGCTTGGCTTAAGCGACTGTAAGAAAGCGTTAGAAGAGTGTGATGGTGATGTTAAGAAAGCCATTGATAAGTTACGTACAATAGGACTTGCTAAAGCTGACAAAAAGTCTGATAGAGTAGCTTCGGATGGGCTTATTGCTATGTGCTTGACTGAAAATTATGGTGTATTGGTTGAACTCAATTGTGAAACTGATTTTGTTGCAAGAAATGAAAAATTCATAGAATTAGTTTCAAATTTAGCATCAATCGCTTGTCAAGAACGTTGTACTAGTGTTGATGAGTTAAAAAATGCCAAATATGGAGACATTGGCACAGTGCAGGGAGCTATTATGAACGGTATATCAGTTCTTGGTGAAAAGTTAGAGTTAAGCAAGCTTTGCTATCTGGAGGCTAAGGATGGGATTGTTGCTGGTTATGTACATGGTGATGTGCGTAGTTTAGGTAAGATTGGTGCCTTAATTGTATTGCAATCATGTAGTGATAAGGCAAAATTACAAGAGATTGGAAAGCAAATAGCTATGCATGTAGTTGCTATGAAGCCTGAAGCTGTGTCTATAGGTAATTTAGATCAGGTAAAGTTAAGCAATGAGCGTTCTATAATTGAAGAGCAAGTAAAGAGCTTAAATAAACCTGAAGAGGTAGCGAAAAAAATAGTAGATGGACGGATGGCTAAATACTATGAAGAAGTTGTTCTACTAGAACAGAAGTTTATAAAAGATGATAAAATGAAGATTTCTGATTTTATAGAATCAAATGCTGTTAAATTAACTAATTATAAGTTGCTTGCTTTAGGTGGTGCAAATAAATAACAAAACTCCAGAAGTAAAATACTCCAGAGTGTTATTGAAGATCTCTGGTGAAGCTTTGATGGGGTCACAGTCTTTTGGCCATGATATGGGAATAATAAGCCAATTATGCAAAGATATAGCTGATGTTAACAGGCTTGGAGTTCAGGTTTGTATTGTTGTTGGTGGTGGAAATATTTTTCGTGGTGCATCTGCATCTTTAAGTGGCTGTGAAAGAGCAAGTAGTGATTATATTGGAATGCTTGCAACTATAATCAATGCTTTGATTTTACAAAATTTTTTAGAAAAAAATTTAGTAGCTTCTAGGGTATTATCTGCAATACCCATGGCCACTGTATGTGAACCTTACATAAGAAGGAAAGCTATTCGCCACTTAGAAAAAGGTAGAGTGGTAATTTTTGCAGCAGGTACAGGCAACCCATTTTTTACTACAGATACAGCTGCAGCTTTACGTGCTGTTGAAATGAACTGTAATGTTATTATAAAAGGTACGCAAGTAAGTGGTGTATATTCTGCCGATCCAAAAAAAAATGAGAATGCTGTGATGTATGATAGGCTTTCTTATACAGATTTGCTAACTCGTGATTTAAAAGTTATGGATGCATCAGCAATTTCACTTGCTCGTGAGAATTCTATCCCAATTATAGTTTTTTCTTTAAGAGAAGAAAAAACGACCGATATTGTTAAGGGTCAAGGTACTTATACTATAGTCTCAGATTGTAAACATTAGGTAATTTATGTTAAACGAAATAAAAGCTAAAACAAAAGAAAGAATGCTAAAAACTATTCAGTCTTTTCATGATGATATGAAAGGTGTGCGTACTGGTAGAGCTAACGCATCATTACTTGATGGTATAGTTGTAAATATCTATGGTGGGCATCAAAAACTGAACCAAGTTGCAGGTGTTTCAGCTATAGATAACAAAACTCTATCAGTTAAAGTTTGGGATATCACTGTTATGGGTGAAGTAAAAAATGCGATACTAAATGCTAACCTGAATTTAAATCCTGTTGTTGAAGGCAATACTATACGTATAGCTCTTCCGGACTTAACGCAAGAAACCCGTGAAAAATTAGTGAAATTATTGCATCAATTTTCTGAAAATGCACGAGTTGCGATTAGAAATATACGCAGAGATGTTATGGAAGAAATAGAGGAAATGAAGAAAAATAAGCAAATCTCAGAAGATGATTTTCATGGTGCCAAAAAGGAAATACAAAACATTACTGATGATAATGTAAAAAAAATCGATGACGACTTATCTATTAAAGAAAAGGATATATTGCATCATTAGGTTAATATGAAAGAAATCTTCAGTAGTGAAAAAACATACAAGGGTGTCGTACAAATGCAACTGTATGAGTGCTGTGATTCATAGTTTATCTAGATTCTCAGTATTATGCACACAATTATCGCACATTACTATTTGCAGGTAATTTGCATAGTAGATGATGTTATTTCAGACTGGAACCAATCTTTATGTAATCTCACTAAAAACGCGGGAGTGTTAAATAAACCATACGCGTCAAGTTAAGGAATGTAGAGAGCTTAAAGTAGATACCCTGGTCTTCCTATATCTGTCTTTCAAAGAAAACTTTGACCAGATTACAGTAAGCTTTTTTAGAAAAATTTTTAAATTACTGACAATATTATTTAATATCAAAAAGAGCTCTCTAACCCACCTTTTCAATTCAATAAATGCCTTTGTTAAACTGTGTTCTTTTTTAGTTTTGTAATCATTCCGTGAAATACGAGAATAGCACATAATTTTGTGTATAGCTCGCATAATACTCTAAATGGATTTGTCTTTCCTTTTAGTTTATCAAGATTGATATGACTTTTATATAGTTTAAATAGTAATTCGATTTGCCATCTTACTCTATAAACCGTCAACAGCATTAATTTTACTCTCTGGAACATTAGTTATAAATATTGACCAATCTAATAACTTTTGATTCTTTTTAGAAAATATGTGATTTTGCTAATTTATTAGCTTTTCTTCTTCTGGCTAGCATCGAACAGGCAAAACCTGTCAAACCAAAAAGAAACTCCCTAATTTAAGTTTTTAGTAATTTGTTGGTATAATTGCGTAGGAAGCACTTCTGCAGTTATGACCGATATCCCAATGGTGCCACAGTGCCCGTTGGTTAGCATGGTTTTGAAGGTGACGGTTAAACCATTGATGGAGTCTATTCAGACTACCTCGTTTAGGAGAGTGCCTTAATTTTACCGTCTCAAGCTGAAGCGCTTCTTCAATGATAAATTATATACTAAAGATATAAAATGGCAAAAGTAAAAAATAAGTTGGAAGTAATGAACCCTAATGCGGCAGGAATAGATATCTGTACATTATGTATGTGTTCCAGAAGGAAGAGATGAGCAACATATCCAAAAGTTTGGTTGTTTTACAGTGGATCTGCATAACTTAGCAAAATGGTTGAAGAAGTGTGAAATTAAAACGGTAGCTATGGAATCAACGGGAGTATATTGGATTCCTTTATTTCAAATACTTGAATCATATGGATTTGAAGTAAAATTAGTAAACGCGCGGCATATTAAAAATGTACCTGGTAGAAAATCTGATGTTCAAGATTGCCAGTGGTTGCAACAGTTACATAGCTATGGACTGCTCCAAGGATCATTTAGACCAGATGATCAAATTTGCGTACTGCGTGGCTACGTCAGACAACGTAATAATCTAATCAGAAGCGCAAGTACACACACTCAACGCATGCAAAAGGCATTAATTCAGATGAACATTCAGTTACATAAGGCAATTAGTGATATTAATGGTGTAACAGGTATTAGGATTATTGAAGCGATAATTGAAGGTGAAAGAGATCCTGAAAAATTAGCTGAATTAAGGGATGGACGAATAAGAAATGATAAATCTACTATTGTAAAGGCATTAACCGGTGACTACAGAGAGGAACACTTGTTTACACTTAAGCAAGAATATGAAGCATATACTTTTTTCCAGGAACAAATAAAGGAATGTGATAGAAGCGTTGAAAGCTACTATAAAACATTTGAAACAAAATCTGATGAGAGCAAATCAACAAGTAAAGCACAAGGCAAGCAAAAAAATGATCCAAACTTTAATTTGTATGAAGAATTATACCGGGTTATCGGGATAGATTTTACTAGAGTTCCAGGATTCAGTGTACTAAGTATACAGACCATAATCTCAGAGACTGGTATCAACCATAACAAATGGCCAACATTTTCGTCTTGGTTGGGGCTGAGTCCTGGTAATAAAATCACTGGAGAGAAAGTGTTTAGCACGAAAACTTGTAAAGTCGTAAATCGTGCTGCAAATGCCTTACGGCTTGCTGCACAATGTGTATCAAAAAGTAATACTGCTCTTGGTTCACAATGCAGAAAGTGGAAAAAACGACTGGGAGCTCCAAAAGCGATCACTGCTATGGCAAGGAAATTAGCATGTATCTTTTATAATATGCTAAAGTATGGACAAGAGTATGTCGAAAAAGGAATTGATTCTTACGAAAAACTTTATCAAAACAGGGTTATGAAAAATCTGAGTAAAAAAGCTTCTGAATTTGGCTATATCCTGGTAAAAAAAGATGAGTTAGTTCAAGGAGTTTCTTAGGAGAAAGGATCAGTTAATTGAAGGAGTTTATTAGGAGAGATATTTTGAGAGCTCAAAATCTATCTTTGTTTGCAGACTTTCAATTAATTTTTCAACAAACGTATCTTCTTCAACGTATACACACATCTGTCGTATGTATGCTGCATTTTTTTCTAATCTTTTTTACACAGGAGGATTTTATGTCCAGAATTTCAGCTATAGCCCTTCTAACAATAGTAGGAACAGGATAAAATAGGGACGGGGTAACAAGAAGGTAAAAGTGCCAGCAGCAGCTATGACTTAAGGAAAAAAGCCATTCAGGCGTTGGATGAAGGAGAGGGTAAAACAGCAGTAGCAAAGAGGTTCAAAATTGGTAGAGTAACATTGTACAAATGGGAGAAAGGCGCAAAGAAACAGGAATCGAAGAAACTGGGGAATAGGGATAAAATCACCGACTGGAATGCGTTTGCAGAATTTGTACGGCGGTAAAACACAATCAGAGGTGCTGAGGCAATATAAGTCGTCAAACGATTCATAGAGCTCTAAAAAAATGGATTTACACGCAAAAAAAGACTTATGGATACAAAGAAAGGAATAACGAGCTGAATTTTTGAAAGTTATATTTGCAGAATCTCCTAAAAATCTGGTGTATATTGATGAATCTGGATACAAAATGTACGGGTATTGTAGAAAGGGAGAATGCACTAAAGTCAGGTAAAAAAACTCAGCATAATTGCAGCTTTAAACAAGGGTCGACCTTCGAAGATTATTGTGATACAGAGGTTTTTAATGGCTGGTTCGAGCAACTTCTGGCACCGATCTGGACAAACGGTAATTTTGGATAATACAATTTTTCATAAGTCTATAAAGATTGTCGAATTTGCCAAAAGCGTTGATGCAGAAATTCTCTCCGTATTCTCCTGATTTTAATGACATTGAACACCATTGATTTGCTATCAAAAACAGAGCCAGAAGCTCTGTTTAAATCTTTTTGCCAAGCTGTCGATTCTGCTTTTCTTCATTTGTTTCCACTATTATGAGAAGGGTTATAATATTTCTTTTAATATGATATGCTTAACTTTTTTTTCAAGACAGGTTCTGAGAAAAGTGGGAAATTTTTCCATAAAGTTAAAGACTTACTGCTTTCTTTATGAAAGGTTTGATGTTATGGTTTAATGAGCTATCCTGAATTTATTGAATGAATACTAATATAAGAAATTTAGTTCATGCTTTTTCTAAATTGCCAAGTTTAGGGCCATCATCATCAAGAAGGTTAGTTATACATTTACTCCAAAACAAAGAGAAAGTCATGCTACCGCTTGCATCTTTGATTAGAGAATTAGCGAATCTTATAATAGAGTGTAAGATTTGTGGAAATCTAGATACCAAATCACCGTGTTCTATTTGCATTAACCCTAAACGTGATACCAAATTAATGTGTGTAGTAGAAGAATTAGGTGATCTATGGGCATTTGAAAAAGGAAATATATATTCAGGTATGTATCATGTTTTAGGTGGCAGATTGTCAGCAATAAATGGCATAGGTCCAAAAGAACTCAATCTTGATAGCATTCCTAAAAGAGTTACAGAATTTAAAATTGAAGAGGTCATTATTGCAATCAATCCGACATTAGAAGGCCAAGTTACTGCGCAATATATAATTGAATTGTTAAAAAACTCGAATGTCAAAATATCGCGCCTTGCTTGCGGCATACCAATAGGTGGAGAAATTGACTACCTAGATGAAGGGACGCTGAAGATAGCGCTTACGTCAAGACAGGATATTAAATAATATTCCATTTCTTTTTAGCAAGCTATAAGTTTTTTATCATACTACCACTACTTATAAAATACTAAATTTTAGTGGCATACTTCAGCCTAGAAACTTGCTTACTAATTGAAAATATTATACATTTAAATATGATGTTTTAAAATGGAGGGTTATGTTAACTTTTGCACTAGATGGAGTACGTTATACTTATAATTGGTTAATCAAAAAATCAAGATCAACCGCTCTTGATTTCATTGCGCTATTTAACAAAGAATACGCAGATAGTAAACGAATTGGATATATAATAGAAGATCATCTTGGATATATAATAGAAGATCATCTGGTTAGAAAAGATCTGATAAATATTGAGCCTGAACTTGAAATCAAATATGTCCCAAAAATAGATTTTTCAAAAATGTTTAAAGTAATGGAACAAGAACATAGATCTATTGAAAATCTGAAAAATGTGATTCGAGTAAGAATTGATGATCAAATTAGGTCGGGGGTGTCGAGGTTTAGTTATTGTTATGATGGGCAAGATCCTTATTTTTATGCAATCAGTCAGGCACATAAAATAAAGGGAATAACAAAAGATAATACGGACTTAGTTCTTCTTTTGTGGCTAATGTATGTTCATGTACCTATAGATGAACATGGAGAACTATTAGAGGATCTTGTAAAAAATCACTCCGGTAATAGAGCTGAGATGATAGAAAAGTTATATTCACTTCAAGAAGAAGGTAAGTTATCAATAAATAGTCGTGAAAGCCTAGATGGGATAATTAAAATATCCCCACTTATAGAGAAAGAGTATATTTCAAATGGGAAATTTTCTATTATGCAAATGATAAATTCTGGCAATTTACATGGCTTAGTAGAAAGGTTAACAAAAGATACAGAAGGAAGGGTAAAAGAGTTAACCGGCATAGATATTCAATATAGTCCCAAAAGCAGTTTGAAGAACCTTTCCATTCATGCAGTGATAGAAAATTATGGATTATTTAAGTAAGTGGACTCTTAACTTATAAAATGCTATAGTAAAATATAGCATAAGGATCTTATGTGCTTAAAGAAACTTACATCGCTAATAACATTTAGAAAAAAAGAAGAGGAGCAATTGCCTAAGGTAACAACTTGGGAGAATGATTGCTTAGGTTATAAACAAGTTGCAAGTAAATTTAGTTCTATAATCAAGACAATCGATAAGTCTTTTTCAATCGTATCCTTAGAAGGATATGATAAGTGGGGTAAGACATTTTTTTTGAAAGAATGGGTAAAGGATCTAGAGCAGCAAAATGAAATTGCAGCTTATTACAGCGCATGGGATATTAGTGCGCTAGATCAACCATTGCCTTCTTTTTTGCATTTTCTGTTTGAGGATCTATTCGCATCATACAAAGTAAAAAGGAGTGTTATACAGCAGTTCAAAAACATAAACCAAGAACTATTTTCTCTCAATACATTAGGAAAGCTAATCAGTAAATCTCCACTCGCTATGCTTTCAGTATTTCTCGATGCTGCAAAAGAGGCTGATAAGAAAGACATAGGTTTTGTCTTGGGTGAATTAAATCTTCTCCAAAGGAGAAAAGAGAACATTAGAGATTTTAAGATACAACTAGCAGATGTGGTTAATAAAATCAGGAAAGACAAAAATATTTATATAATGGTGGATGATCTTGATATATGTCGCCCTAAATTCATTGTCGATTTTTTAGAATCCATAAAGTACATGCTTGATGTTGAGGGACTGGTTTTCATTATCTCTGTTAGTCAAGATAAAAGTAACGTGCAAAGAGCAATCAGCACAATACTTGGACCAAATTTCAGCCTAAAATCTTTTACTGATCTCTCTTTGCATTTGCCAAAACAGCCAATAGAGAAATTTACAAGAAAGCTGTTTCAAAATATTGAATTGCCGAAAAAATCAAAGAGCTTAATTATAGATAGCTTTATATTTTATGCAGAAAGCTTCTCATTATCATTGCAGGCAATAGAATACTGCGTAAAGAAAATAAAGCTATGTTATGCGAAAATTGATCCGAATTTATTTACATTTTTAGTAGTACTACAGTCAGTAAACACTAATTTGTATGAGGAATTATATTCATCACCTCAGAAAGCACTGGAGAAGATTGAGAGCGCTTTGATTCTAAACGGTCAGGAAGAATGGGAAAAGCTTAAAACTTCTCTTGAGACTACTTTTAAAGAAAAAGAATCAAAGACTCACAAATCTTTGAAGCAAATAAGAGATATCTTATTCTAAGAATAAAGAGAATTGCAGAACAGAACCCTCTTCTTATCATTTCAGCTTGCATGACAAATTGGCTCACATAAATTTTAGCATATATGACCTTGAAAGATCGCTGTGCAATACTTAAATTATTAGAATAGTAGGCTAATAATGGAGCTCAAAATGCACAACGTACAAGAAACTGAAAATTTAAAATTTGATGCTGAAGTAGGAAAAGTACTGAATATAGTAATCCACTCGCTTTATACCAATAAAGATATCTTTTTACGTGAGTTAATATCAAATGCATCAGATGCATGTGATAAATTGCGCTATGAATCACAGCTAAATCCTAATTTACTAGATTCAAGTGATGAATTGAAGATTACCATTAGCTCCAATAAAGATAAGGATGAGCTGTATATAACCGATAATGGTATTGGGATGAGCAGGCAGGATTTAATAGATAATCTTGGCACGATTGCGAGTTCTGGTACGCAAAAATTCTTAGATGCGATCAAGAATAATAAAGATTCAAATCAAGCTGTAGAGCTGATTGGAAAATTTGGTGTTGGTTTTTATTCAAGCTTCATGGTTGCATCAGAAGTGATAGTGGAATCGAGAAAAGCTGGAGAAGAAGAGTCTTGGATCTGGAAATCGAAAGGAGATGGAGAATATTCAATTAGCAAGTTAGATGATCAAATCGCTCGTGGCACAAAAATTACGCTCATCATGCGTCCTGAAGAGAGCGAGTTTATGGACAAATTTCGTATTGAAAACATTGTTACTACTTACTCTGACCACATAAATTTTCCCGTTGAATTTGTAAATGAAGAAGGAAAAAGTGAAAAATTAAACAGCAAAGCTGCAATTTGGACTAAGCCAAAAAATGACGTTACTCAAGAAGAGCATAACGACTTCTTCCGCGGTGTTGCGCATGTAGGTGGTGAGCCTTGGATGATACTGCATAATAAAAATGAAGGTGCAATAGAGTATACGAATTTGCTTTATGTTCCTTCTATCAAACCTTTTGATTTGTTTCATCCAGATAGACGCTGCTCTGTAAAATTATATGTAAATAAAGTGTTTATCACTGAAGATAACGTGCAAATAATACCACAGTACTTGCGTTTTATGAAAGGCGTGGTTGATTCACCGGATTTGCCTCTCAATATCAGCAGAGAAACACTGCAAAATAATCGTGTTGTTGAGCAAATTAGGAAATCTTTAACTAAGCGTGCTATATCAGAGTTCGGTAAAAAAGCAAAAGAGAATTTAGAGGAATACACAAAATTCTGGGCCAATTTTGGTGCGGTATTAAAAGAGGGGCTTTGCGAAGCTATGCCAACTGATGAGAGAGAAGCACTACTTTCCATTTGCAGATTTAATAGCACTGGTGATGAGAAGTTAGTCAGTATTGATGACTATATAAGCAGAATGAAGGCTGAGCAGGAGCATATCTACTATCTCACAGGCAATAGCCTTGATTCAGTGAAAAACAGTCCACAACTTGAAGGGTTCGTCAGTAAAGGATTGGAAGTTCTTTTATTTGTTGATCCAGTTGATGATTTCTGGACTAGCGTGATTCATGAATATAAAGATCAAAAATTTAAGTCTGTGACTCGCGCTGATGTTGACTTAGAAAAATTCTCTTCAGAAGAAGGCAAGAAAGATAAAGAAAATAAATTAGATGAAAACAAAAGCGAAGAAAGCACGGATTCTATACTCGAATATTTCACCAAGATTCTTGGTAATTCAGTAAAAAGCGTGAAAATCTCAAAAAAATTGACCGACAGTCCTGTATGTCTAGCGGTTGATGAAGGAGCTATGGATCTTCGCATGGAGCGTTTTTTGCGCGAACAAAAGCAGCTAAATTATCGTACACCAAAGGTGCTGGAAATTAATACCAAGCATCCTGTGATAAGAAGTATAATGGAATCTCACGCTGAAAGTGGTGAAAACCCAACACTCGAGGATATGATTCACCTATTGTTCTATCAAGCTTGTATAGTGGAAGGCGAAGAGATGGACGATGCAAGTCTGTTTGCTAAAAGACTTAATAATTTGCTTGGCAAAATTTCTGTTTAATGCTATACTTAGCTTAGCTTAGCTTATAATTAGGGGAAAAATATGTTTGGTTCTAATTTTAGAGACTTTGTATCACAGAAGCAGGGTCAGCCAAGTGAAGTTTTTAATAAATCAGATTCCAGAGATTCAGGTGCTGAAGAAGAATTTGAAATTTTAGAGCAAGAAGAAATTAAAGAACGTCACCATTCTGAAGATTCAGGTAATGAGAGTCAAGAAGACTCTGAAGCTTTAGGTAATGAAAATCAAGAGATACTAAATATTTCACATGCTAAGGATTTAAGCTTAGGGAATGCAATGCTTGCAAACTTTCCTGGTGATTGTGATAAGTTGTTCATTGTGGAGTCAAAAGATGAAGATTCGTATGACATCATTCCTAAAAATTTAACCTTTGCTAAAACAGTAAATATCTTCAATCAAGCTGTAAGGGAAGACAATTGTGAAGAATTAGATAAGATTGTACAAAATATTGAAGAGTATGAAGGTAGGTCTATTACGCTCGATACTGTAAATTTAAAGAGTTTTTGTAGGCAACAACTTAACTTGAATTTACAAAATAATCAGCATATATACTCAAATATATTATCACGATATAAATTTGATCAAGAGAATTTTGAGTATCATTATTCAGTAAAAGAATTGGTGCTACTCGCAATTGCAGCTAATGATAAATTGGCAGAAAAATATCGGGACATACTTTTTGCTGAAGGGAATTTAAGTCTTTTACCTTTACTTGTTGGTAGTCAAAAATACATAGAAGTTTTTATAGAAAAATTCCATGGTATCGATGGGGTTTATGATAAAGTGAAGGATCAAACTATACAATTTGGTGAGCTTAATAAGATTGGCTTTTTCTCAGTCATAGCATTAAGAAAAGAACAAGAGTTGCTAGAGACAGTTCTTGTAGAACACGTCTTAAAGGATTTTGAGCATGTATTAAAAACAAGTGATCCCGATCCTTTATATGGCGTACTTGAAACAGCATCTCTGGTCAAAAATGAAAAATTTATCACGATAGTGCTAAATGCATTTGAAAGGTATATTAATGAGCCAACTAAAGATGTGAAAGATCTGCTAAAAAGGAGTTTTGTTACTCTATTAGAAACTGCAATAAGTCAGGAACATCTGCCCACCATCAAGTACTTGTGCGGGCGATATATCAATAAAAAAGGTTATGATATATATGAGCAAGCATTTGCGGACGATAGAGTTATTAAAGTACTCAATCAGCAAATCTTGAAAAATATAGAAGCTCGTTGTAGGAAAGAAATTTATAATTTGATTCTGAAAACTGCATTAGATGCTGGTAATATCACATTTATTGAGCACTTATGCAAAAGACATCCTGAATGCAATAACGATGTTATCGATGCAAATAGATCAGCAATTTCTGTCATAAAGAGTGATGTTTTATCAGAAAATTCAGAATCCAAAAGTACTGACAGCCAACAGCCACAAGAAAATGTTGATAAAGGAGAAAATATTATGAATAATGAAGATGCTTCAAAAGAAGCTGTAGGTAATAATTTTGAGGAGGGTAAAATGCTTAAAAGTACAGAAACTATAGAGGAAAAATTATCTGATGCTATCTTCGGTCTTAATTATGAAAAGATAAGGTCTTTAGTAGAACAGGTAAAGCAAGAGGACAATAGTCCAAAGCAAATCATTAATGAGGCTTTGAGGAAAGCTAATGAGATGAAAGTTGAAAAGAAAGGTGAAAGGTCCCTAAGCGAGATTAAAAAACTTCTTAAAAAAGAGCTCGAAAACATTTCTATACCACCAGTGGACGATAGTGTAAAAAGTATGGGTGCTGCTGCAAGTAGCCAAGAAGTTCCTGTAGCGGAGCGTAAAGAAAGCGAGCCGGATTCACTATCGCCGAGTTCTGAGGATGATGATTTTTCTAAACTTGAAGGTAATAAGAGTGATGACTCTGCCGGAACTTCTTCAGACTCTAATAGTAATTCTCCATTTGAAGAAATTAATAAAGAAAGTCATGAAACAAGAATACCTATAATTGAAACAGTGGAACCTAAAGCAACAGTTTCTGCATCAGAAATGCCCTCAGTGGAGATTGAGGGAGCTGAATCCAATAATGAGCAATTTGATAATCTAAATGACGAGAAAGATAATCCTGCAGTATCAAATTCTGTAAATCAGGATAGATCAGCTCAAAGTCCTGTTCATGATAGTCAACGTGGTACTACGCACGATGAAGATTTTACTGTTCCATCACCATCATCAAATTTTGCAAGTGAAAATCTTAACACTGTAATATCAATTGATAATAACAGGGAAAAGCAATCTGCTGAGTGTGTAGAGGAAATGTCTAACGAAAATACACAGCCAAAACCAACGTTGCCAACAATTAATAAGCAAAGCAGCGAAAGTAACCAAAAAACAACTGCTCTAAATACAAAAAAGTACGTTGTAGCTGCTTCTGTACTTGCAATAGCTGGTATTGCCTTAGGAGTGGCTGTTGCAGTTTACTTGGAAATGTTAGCGGTAGGAGTAGCAGTTGCAGCAGCTTGTTGTCTTATTGCGGCTACAATTACGTACTGCTATAGGCCTAAAAGCTCACTTGAGGATAATGAGGTTGAAAAGTTTGATAAAAGTACATCTTATTGTCGCTGATAATGAATAAATATAGTAGTCTATCGTTTAATAATTTATTATAATTGTATTTATTATTAATAGATAAAAACTTGGTAGACTACGAAGAAATATTTTCAAGTAAAATCAAAGATATAAAAGAAGAAGGGCGCTATCGTGAGTTCACACATTTCGCGTCATTGCCTGGCAGGCTTCCCTATATTATGGATTATGAAAGAAATAGGGAAGTTATTGTCTGGTGCAGTAATAATTATTTGGGAATGTCACAAAATGAAAGTGTTATTGCTGCTATTCAAAATTCATCTGTTGGCGCTGGAGGAACAAGAAATATATCCGGTACGACAAAAGAAGTTGTTGAGCTTGAGAAGTCTTTAGCTGATTTGCATCAAAAAGAAGCTGCTTTAACTTTTGCTTGTGGCTACCTTGCTAATCAAACTACACTTAGCACTTTATCGTCTGTTATTTCGGGTGTGGTAATTTTTTCAGATGAGAAAAACCATTCTTCAATGATAGAAGGTATAAAATCAGGCAAAAGACCAAAACACATATTTAGGCATAATGACATTGATCACTTAGAGCAGCTGCTAAGGTCTATAGATGTAAAAATGCCGAAAATAATAGCGCTTGAATCCGTATATTCAATGGATGGTGATGTAGCACCGCTTGAAGCGATATGTGATCTGGCAGATCAGTATAATGCAATTACCTATTTGGATGAGGTGCACGCAGTTGGCATGTATGGCCTTCGTGGTGGTGGAATTGCAGAAAGAGAAGGCTTGATGGATAGAATAACCGTTATTCAGGGTACGTTATCAAAAGCGTTTGGAGTGATGGGTGGGTATATAGCGTCTTCAAAGAGCTTGGTGGATGTAATAAGAAGTTCAGCTCCAGGATTTATTTTTACTACTGCTATGTCGCCCGTTTTAGCAGCGGCAGCAAAAGCAAGCGTTGAACATTTAAAATCAAGCAATGTTGAAAGAGAGAAGCAAAAACAGGTTGTTAAAAAAGTAAAAGACTCACTGAGAAATGCAGGAGTGAATTTTATTCAAACAGAAACTCATATAATTCCAATAATAATTGGTGATCCCGAATTGTCCAAAAAAGCGTCAAAATTGTTATTTGATGAGTATGGAGTATATGTTCAACATATAAATTATCCAACAATTTCAAAGGGAACTGAGCGCTTCCGTATTACCCCTACACCTTATCATACAGATGAAATGATAGAGCATTTAACAGCATCTCTTGTAAAAGTTTTTGAGAAGATCAACATCCCTTTGAATTTGTTTGACCACTAGATGTAACTGAAGGATCATTGACGTACCTGTTCAGGCAATGGCGTCAACTTAAGAGCCTTATTGATATTTTGCGATGTTTGTGATAAAATAATAGCTTAAGGCTTAGAATAAAAGTTTATGAGTGAAGCACAAGGTCCAAATATTGCAGAATGGCAGGCACAGCAGCAACACCAGGAAGCCGCTAGTGAGAAAAGTGGTTTCGGTCTTGGTCATAGTGACTCTGTTGCAACAATTGTGGATGGAATGGAGTGGATGTTCAACTTTCATGAAGGAGCAATTGCTGCTTATGGTAATGTGTTCGAAGGTTTGGTCAGTGGTAGCAGTCTAGTAACGTTATTTGGGAAATCAGGTAATATGTTTGGCATAAAATTTCTTGAAAGCCTTGCTGAATATTTTTCAGGTGGTGGTGGTGGAGAAGATATGCCATCAGAAGGAATGGAAGGTGATGGAGGTCCTCATCCAGATGATTATCCCTATGCTAATAATGAAATGGCTCATAGTGCTGATGGTCTGCATGACATGCATGATGCAGGTGATTACCATGGCCAATCTTTTTCGCCTGGTCCTTCACCATCTGTTGGTGATGATCATGGGCATGAGCTTGGTTAATGGAAAGAAGATTTTATTATAGTTAAGTATGAATTTGTCTTAGTGAAAAAAGTTTCAGTTTTAGGATCAACAGGAAGCATTGGAAAAAAGACTGTAGATTTGCTCTCAAAGAGAAAAGAAGAATATCAGGTAGAAGCACTGAGTGCCTGTTCAAGCTTTGCTCTGTTAGCACACCAAGCAAAACTGCTTAATGCAAAATATGTTGCCATTTCTGATGAAAGGCTTTACAAAGATTTAAAAGAAGATCTGTTTGGTACAAACGTCAAAGTAGAAGTTGGTGCTCCAGGTCTAGCAAATATTGCTTCTCTACCTGTTGATCTCTCAGTTATTGCAATAGTTGGCATCGCAGGCCTTGAGCCGGTTATGCAGGTTATAGAAAGCGATACTAAAGTTATTGCACTGGCAAATAAAGAAAGTATTATTTGTGGTGGCAAGTTACTGCTTAAAAAAGCTCAAGAAAAAAACGTACAAATAATCCCTATTGACTCTGAACACAACGCAATTTTTCAAGTTTTGCAAAATGATGATAAATGTGTAGAAAAGATTATACTCACTGCCTCTGGTGGACCATTTTTAAATTATGGCCTTGAACAATTAAAAAATATTACAGTAAATCAGGCTCTAAGTCACCCTACTTGGAACATGGGAAAGAAAATCTCAGTTGATAGTGCAACAATGATGAATAAGGCACTAGAAATAATAGAAGCACATCATTTATTCAATATCAGCCCAAATAAAATTGAAGCAGTAGTTCACCCTGAATCGATAGTACATGGAGTTGTAGTTTATCAGGATGGTTTCAGCTTTGCTGTGCTTGCAGAAACTGACATGGCAATTCCTATTGGATACGCTTTGTCTTGGCCAGAAAGATCGGCTTTAAATCGTAAATTAGATTTAACAAAGCAAGAAAAATTAACCTTTCAAGAACCAGATCACAAACGTTTTCCTGCACTAAAGCTCAGTATGGAAGTGTTAAATTCTTCCTCTCCACATATAAATAGTATTGTTTTCAATGCTGCAAATGAGATAGCTGTTAATGAATTCTTGAAATCACGAATCGGTTTTTTAGAAATAGTAGAGGTAGTAAAATCAACAATAGAAATTTTTGACAAGCACACTGATATTAACTCACTATCTGATATAATAAGCATTAATTTTGAAAGCCGTATTATTGCCAATGAAATTATCAAAAATTTGTGTACAACTACCGCTTGTTAGCACTGCAGCATTTAGTAACAAAAACTTCTTCTGATGTACCAAAGCTGCATCTAAAGTAGCCCTGCTAATACCTATAGCATGGACCAAGTGGTATTATAGCACGTTTTTCACCATTTGGAAATTCTACATTTGCATTCACAGTAATAAGAACTTCTTTTAACATATTCTCCACTCTAGCCACATCTAAAATGGTACCAATGCTTTGCTGATTATTAATACTTACAGCATGGCTCAGCGGTGCTATAGTATATTTTTTACCATTTGGAAACTCCACACTTGCACCCGCAGTAGTAAGAACTTCTTTTAATATATTTCCCGCTCTAGCTGCATTTAAAATGGCATTAATGCTTTGCTGATTATTAGTACCTATAGCATAGCTAAGCGGTGTTAGAATATGTTTTATACCATGTAGAAACTCCACACTTGCACCCGCAGTAGTAAGAACTTCTTTTAATATATTTCCCGCTCTAGCTGCGTCTAAAATGGCATTAATGCTTCGCTGACTATTAGTACCTATAGCATAGCCAAGCGGTGTTAGAGTATGTTTTATTATACCATTTGGAAACTCTATACTTGTACTTGCAGTAGTAAGAACTTCTTTTAATGCATTCTTTACTCTAGCTGCATCTAAAGTGGCCTGAATACCATATTGACCATTAATACTTATAGCATAGCCAAGCGGTGTTAGAGTATGTTTTTCGCCATTTAGGAATTCTTTAATTATATTCGTAGTAGTAAAAACTTTCAGTAAATCATCTTTTGATACTACCTTCAGAGCGCCCTGATTACCTTTCCTTAACCGTCTATGAAAATTTTGTTGTTCTGCTTTAGACATATAGTTACCTCTATAAAAACTTGAATTAACTACTAATATGTTGCCATGAAAAGTCAACTTTTTTTTCTGAATGTTATATAATTCCAGAGCGTTTTTTTATGATAGGCTTTTAATGATCTAGGATATACTCCTTCGTTAAGGGAGATTGAGCATTTTCAAATATTTCTTGAGTACTTCCGGATTCAACAATCTTGCCGTTGCAGAAAAAAATTATACTGTCAGATAATTTCTTAGCTTGCTTCATTGAATGAGTTACCATAATTATGGTGAACCTCAATTTCAACTCTTGTATAAGATTTTCGATTGCATTGGTTGCCATTGGATCAAGAGCAGAACATGGTTCATCCATTAATAAAATAGTTGGCTTTATTGAAATTGCACGAGCAATGCATAATCTTTGTTGCTGGCCACCAGATAAATTGAGTGCACTATCTTGCAATCTATCTTTCAACTCTTCCCATAAACCAACTTTAGTTAAACTACTTTCTACTATTTCATCTAATTTTTGCTTATTTTTCACCATGCCATGCAATTTAGGCCCATAAGCAACATTATCATATATTGACTTTGGAAAAGGATTTGGTTTTTGAAATACCATACCAACTTTTGCTCTGAGCAATACGACATCCATATCACGTGAATATATATTACCCAGTCCATCGATTGCCAGCTCACCGGTCGCTTTACATCCAGGTACGTAATCATTCATACGATTAAAACAACGCAAAAATGTCGATTTACCGCACCCAGAAGGTCCGATAAAAGTTGTGACTTTCTTTTTGCAAATATTCAAATTTATATCGAATAAAACTTGTTTAGAGCCATACCAAAGATTTAAATTTTTAACGAAAGCGTATTTATCGCTCATACTAAATCCTGCATTGAATAAAGTCCTGGTATTTCCTTTTTATTCTCGCACAACCATATTGCTGCTTGAACCGCCCCTCTAGCAAACGTTGTACGATTAATTGCTTTGTGATTTAATTCTATTCGTTCATCGAAATTAACAAACATGACACTGTGATCTCCTATTACTCCACCTCCACGAGATACTGCAAAGCCTATTCCTCCTTTCCCTCTTATATTTGAATTATTATGTGAATATTGATTGAGCTCAAAATCCACTTTTGCAGCGTTAGCAACTGCTTTACCAAACTCTATAGCTGTTCCAGATGGTGAATCCTTTTTTAAATTGTGATGCATTTCCCAAATTTCAACGTCATACTCATTACCTAAAAGCTTGGCAGCTTCTTTTACCAATTTCAGCAACACATTAACTCCTATACTCATATTTGCTGACCATAATATTGGAACTTTAGCAGCATATTCTTTTAAATTTAGATCTTCTATTCCAGTTGTGCCACTAACTAGCGGTTTTTTAAATTTCACGGCCGCCTTAAGGCAGTCTAGCATACATTCTTTAGTTGTAAAATCTATTACAACATCGGACGATTCAAATACCTCATTAATAGAACTTGTAACTTTGATCCCTAAATTGCAACTATGGCCTACAATAAGCCCAATATCTAAGCCTATATACTCACTGCCCAAGCGAGCAACAGCACCTGCTACTTCCACTTTGGTATTCGTAATTAATTCATTGAGTATTTTCTTACCCATTCTGCCTAAGCAGCCTATTACTCCAACTCTGATTTTCATAAAGCTTTTTCACTATATTAGCCTTTTTTTGAAGCTTTGTCATCTTTATAAGCTATAGCATAACTGTATGAATACTGCATTTAGGCCTACCAGATTCCAGTGCCTTGACCACAACTATTGCAATATGGGGTATATAGTAAACTAAGTACCAGAGCAAAAACTCCTTTTTCTTGCTTGAGTGTTTGTGATATCGTGGTGTCTAGATACCACGGTATATTGTTAAATTCTTAAAGATCCCCCTGTGAAACATTATGAAGTTAATCTGAATAGAGTTAGATTAATGAGGGAATGTTGAAAATGTTCAAAAAAGCATATGCGTCAAGTTAAGAGAAAATGAGCAAATTTAGTGCACTCAAAGTTGATATTCTTGTTTTTCTGTATTTGTCTTTTAAGGAAATTTTTGACATAGAAAACTGGTCCCAGTATCAGCTACTTAAATGGCAAGATAATAGTGCTAGGATGCAGAAACAAAAAATAGGTTAGGTATTTTCAACTTTTGTTGTATACTCAAGTGAAAATCTGACTTTTACAGATGGATACAGTAAAGTTTGTCTTATTACTGCCAACAATATTACTCATACTAATCGCTGGTGTTTACTTATCGGTTAAATTAAAATGGTTACAGATATTTAGATTACCATACGCCCTTTCACTCCTTGGAGCTAAAAAAGGAGGAAATAAATTTTCTTCTATAGCTGCCCTGTTTACAATCTTAGGAGGAAATTTAGGAGTAGGAAATATTTCAGGAACTGCTGTTGCTCTAAAAACCGGAGGACCGGGCTCTATTTTATGGATGGTAATAATTATTGTTATCACTTCTGTGATAAAATATGTTACTTGTTATCTAAGTATAAAAACCAGAAAGGAAAAAAATGGACGGTTTATAGGTGGCCCTGTAGCCTACATAATTGATGCATTTAACTCTAGCAAAGCTACAATTGTTTTTCTAGTTGTTATGATAATAGCTTCAATAACAGTTGGTAACCTTGTTCAAGTAAATTCTCTATCAATACCACTCAGCATGGTAGATGTACCTGTAGTCATTGGCGGCATTGTAATGGCTATAATATTTTTTATTGTTACAGCTCTCAGTTTAAAAAAAATTAAAATTTTTATATCGGCTATGATACCGATAATGACGGTGAGTTACCTCACACTTTGCGGTATCATATTATTTAAGTTTAGTGAAAATATTCTTCCTTCTCTAAAACTAATAACAAGCACTTTTTTTACAACTAGTAGCTTTAACTCTGGTTTATCTTTGGGTTTGATTTTAGAAATGTTGACTATTATTCAAGTAGGAACTCTGCGAGGTATTTTTGCAACAGATATAGGGCTTGGCCTCGAAGGTATCGTTCACTCTTCAATTGTTCCTAAGAAAAACAATAATAAATTTATCATTGAGCAGAGCCTAATCACAATAATATCGCCTTTTATAGTTGCACTTATAGTGTTCATTACGACAATGGTACTACTTGTCACAGATTCTTGGATTACTGATTTAGAGAGCACTAACATGTGCATATTTGCTTTTAGAAAAGCTATGAATTGGCCCTATATTGACTGTTTAATTATGGCCATAATGTTTTGCTTTGCCTTTACTACTATTTTTACTTGGTTTTTTTGTTCAAAACAAACAATACGTTATGTGTCTATGCATAATAAATACACTAAAATCTGGACTATAGTTTTTACCTTAATCATTCCACTTGGTGCAATCGGTGGAGTTAAGCTACTCTGGGACATCGCTGATATCTCGATTGCTGCTTTGCTATTTATTAACATATTTGCTATACTCAAACTCACTTCTCAAGATCCAGAAGTATTTACTATGAGTAACAAATATTTGAAGTTGCAAAAGAAGCGCTATAGCTAAAGCAATTTAGGCTGAAAAATATGTTTATAGCTAATTATAAGTGATATTTTAAGTTATCATTCCAGCGTCACGGGGGATTGATCCAGATTTTTTTACAAGTCATAGGATGGAGCTATAGCTAGTGTCACCACGTTAGCAATACAACCTCCTTTAATAAAAACTCAACCAATTCTCTTGATAATTATATTAGCTAAGGCTAAAAGGCAGAGGGTTATTAGTGAGGGAAAATATGTATACTCAAAACACACAACAGTATCACGAATTCATTCGAGGATTTTTTACTTTATTTGATGAAATAAAAAAGGAAGACAATCCAATTTATAATTCTAGGGTTGGTTTTAACGCAGTAAAGTTTCTAATAAAGCACTCCACCTGGAATTTGGATGAAGATGAAGACAAAAATGAAGCGTGTAAAGTGATCCTTCAAGAACACAACAAGATAAAAGAAGATAGACAAGGGCTTCAAAGAAAAGCTAAAGAGATATTGAATGAGTATATTTATGGTGATGTTAATGATGGTGTTAAAGAAATTTCAATATACGGTGACCACGCAAGTATCGAATTGAAAAATAATAAAAAAGAGTTTAAAATCAGCGAGTTTTTAAATAGTGATTTTTGTCAGAAGAATGGAATTTCGGGATTTTCAACGTTGCACAGCGATGGAAAGAGCGGAATGCACGGTTTTGTTGCCGAGGAAGGAGGGAAAAAAATAAGGCATTATGTTGTAACTGATGGTTCATATGAAATGACTTTGAATTGGCATGATAAAAATGGAAAGAAATGTACCATCAAAATCAAGATTGATAAAGATGGTGTAGATCTTACTGAACGTAATGGTATTACTGCAGAGGAATTAAAAGCAAACAAAGACGTAAAAATAGGTGGGTTATTCTTATATCAAATACAATTCAGGAAGAAAGGACGAGAACAAGAGAATCAACAATCATCAGAAACTTTTATAGAAAGTAACAGTAAAAATATTGGTGTTCAAACACATCGTACACTAAGCCACAATCAAGATAATAGGCAAGAGGATGAGCGGTATGACAATCCTACATTTGCTACATTTGGACATGCTGTACCTGGAAGCCGAAAACCAGACGGAAAAGAAAGTTTAGAAAACTTTCAGTCCCCTCTTGCAGAGAACTCACAGAGCAAAAGAACTCCACCATCACCACCGCTCAGAACTAGTTCACTACCTAATGATCAGCAAAAAGGTGAGTATCAGCGAACTATTTTATCAGGTGGAAACGGCTACAGATTTCCATCTTCTGATCCTTCAAAAAGTACTATTTTCACCAAGTCTGTGATCCACAATCAAGATAATAGGCAAGAGGATGAACGGTATGACAATCCTATATTTGCTACATTTGGGCATGCTGTACCTGGAAGCCGAAAACCAGATAGAAGTGAGCAAACACCTAATAATCAGCAACAACCTAAAACTCCGCAACAAGAAGGTGGACAGCCGCTTTCTACTACAGCGCTCAATAATAAAAGTGACTCGGGCTATTCATCTCCAACTCATGCCAATCATGGACAATCTAAAGTGGATCCTGAAGATTTAACCCAGAAGCTTGAGGAAGAGAAGTTAAATCACCAAAAGGAAGACAAATCATCGCAAAAGCATGGACAAAATAGTGAGAATCACGATAGTGAAACTCATAAAACATCAAATGAGTCAATTGATGAAAAGTTAAAAAGTGCTCAACCTACTAACCCAGCTGATCAAGTGATGGGTGAGCTAAAAGAAGTATTGGAAAAACCAAATGGAGGATTAACAGAACCAGAACAACAGGTTACTAAAGAAAATATTTCTAAAGATTCATTCTCAGAAAACGTTTTAGAAAAGATAGGAGAAGGTAAACAATATGACACTATACGTAAGTGGCTAAAGGATAAAATTGAAGGTAAAGAAGATAATCAAAACCTGGATGCACTAGAGGGAAAACTATCCAAAAAATATGGTCAAGGTAATATTGTAGAAAAAAGAGAGAACGATGGTGGCAAACCTCTATCTTCGGTGAACATTGATGGAAGTAAGGAGAGTTTGATAGATGTTGAACAAGGTAGTGACACTCGATCACAGAAAAGCTCTCGCAGGAGTGGACAAGAGTCTGAAGAAGGAATTAACGAAGATGTTAAAGAAACTAGTTTTAATACACCAGAGAAAATTCAGTCTGAATTGCAAAAAGACGATTTAGCAGATGTAAAAACAGTGGCAGCTTTTAAAAGTAGAAACGATGAATTTAAGGAAACGTTAAATAGAGAGCTTGAAGCTGAGGAAAAAATTGAAGTAAGTTCTAACAAGGTTCGTAATGAGCCAGTTGGTCAACCTATTGATCCAGCTGGCCAAGTAATGAACGAGTTAAGAGAGGCATTAGGAAAGCCAGGTAAAGGATTAAAAAGACCAGCACGACAAATCGCAAGCACTCTTGTTACAAATTCAAAAAATCCATTCCTGGGACAAATAAAACATGATAAACCTATACATCAATGGTTAGAAAAAACATTAGCAGAACGAGAAAATGCTGACAAAAACTCGCACCACCGCTAATTAGGGACGAAACCAACTAATTGTTATTAAGACTAAAATAATTACTTAGTAAACAATAGGCTTCGTGTAACGGCAATCCGATAACGGAAGAATAGGAGCCGCGTAAGAACAATACGAACATCCCAGCTAGGCCTTGTATATTGCATCCTCCTGCCCTATTTTTCCACTCTTCTGATGCTAAATAGTACTTAATTTCTTGCTCACTGAGACGTTTAAATTTCACTATTGTAACCACAGTTCTAATATGTTGTTTGGATTGATCGGGAGTTAATAGACATACGCTGGTGTATACTCTATGCCTTCTTCCTGATAACAAGCGGATGCATTTTTCTGCTTGCTCAACGTTTTCAGCTTTGAACAATATCCTTCTACCACAAGCAACAACTGTATCAACACCAAGCACAAAATAACTTGGATTTGAGCTTTGTATTCCCTCAGCTTTACTTTTTGCCATACGGATTGAATAATCCTTTGGAAGTTCCTTCTTCAAAGGAGTTTCATCTATGTTTGCTGGCAGAATTAAACCTGGTTTAATATTTACTTGCTTTAGTAAAGCTATACGCCTTTCCGATGATGAAGCGAGAATAAGATTATTTAGAGATCGTTCTGTCACTTGTACCTTTAAGCCTTCTAATGATCCTACCCTTTCTCGCATTTCTATCATAAACACTCATCTCAACTAATACTCTATCGCCTATAATTATGCGTATTTTACTTCTTCTTACTCTCCCTGATACATGACAGATAACCTCACGTTCATTGTCCAACTTCACTCTAAATTCTGCTGCAGGTAGTAAAGCAGTTACTGCCCCTTCTACTTCAAAAATTGTTTTTGATTTATCGTCTTTTATCATTGTCGTATTATAATTTAATAATCTTTTTCAGTCTACTATAGATTTTAAACTATTATCAATACAAGAGATTTTTATATTCTACTTGAGTATTGCTCTTGCAACTTAACCCCAATCATCTCCACATAATGCAAGAGGAAAGCGAGCTACCTACGTTTCTACTCTCTGCCACCTTCTCAATAGAACTTATAGAACTTATGTTAGAAGATAAATCATTATCACAATTTTCCTCATCGCTACCATATCCGCCATCAAAGCTTAAAGATCTGCGTAATGTTGTCTTTTCTTTCAGTGGAACATAAGACTCATTATCAGGCTCACTAGAAACGCCCCCTTTTAGAATATAAAATTGATCGTTGAGGCTCCTTTGTCCATCAGCACGAATTTTTTCTTTTAGTCTATCAAGCATTTCTATAATGTGATCATCATTGCATTCATTATCTTCATCTTTAGTGAGTTCAAGTATATCTTCTGGAAATTCCTCGTACTCGTTTTCTGACTCTTCAATGTCGAACTTTAGTCTCTCTTCTTCAAGTTCATCTTTCAAATTGCTACCCTGCCTCTCTAACCTTACAATTGTTTGATTAGTTTCTGCTTCTATTTCTTGCTTTAATTCAACATTTTCTTTAGATAGCATTTGATTATCTGGAATCAATTCATTCATTCGTTGTGAGTTAGTTTCTGCTTGAGTTCCGATTTGTTGTGAAGCAATTTCTGGTTGAGTTTTAGTGTGCTGTAAATTGACTTCTGATTGAATTGATGCATTGCTATTAATAGAAGGAAGGCTATTATCAGCATCAACTTTATGATCTAATTTCCCCTCTGGTTCCTTACCTTGATAGGCCACTATAGATTCATTGTGAAAATTAATAGGTACAACATCAGTATCCTTATCCTTTTCTAGTGATTGCATTACAGCATCATATAAGGAGAGACCTTGAATATATAATTCATCGTTTTGCTTTATTAATTCTAGGATCTCCTTTGATGACACAAAATCTTCACCATTAAATTTTAGTACTTCAGTTATGCCATCACTACTCACATTCATAATCATGGTACACATTCCGAATCCATCCTTTACAGACCAAGTGCTTGTCACTTCATAACATGCGCCTTCTTTAAACTCATAATATCTTTCCTTATCTTTTTGATGAGCGTGTATTTCATGTTTTTTATTGCAATAGATATTCAGTTCTTTAATATCTTTCTCTTGCTGTAAAACTTCACTAATCTTTGTTGGCTCACTCTTATCGTAATTAATAAGGTTAATATTCAAAACTCTATGATCGTTACCAGTTTCTGTGTAATAAGCTTGAAGCTCTACGTCTTTCCTCTCAAAATATTTACTTGCAGCTTTTTTTCCCTGCTCTGCCAATTCTATGCATTTATTTATATCTTCCTCAAAGCTCTTATTAGCAGACTCTGTTACTGCTTTATCTATGTACGTTTGTTTGAAATCTCTATCGTTTATTAAGTCATAAAAACTCCACTCATCCCCAAAAGCCCTCTGCACGTAAGTGAAATTCTTTTTTTCCTTTAGTTTTCTTAAGAGCCACACTTTTTCTTTAAGATTTTTCAGTTGAAGGCTTATCCTTGCCTTTACACTAGAGTTTTTTGCAGGAATACTCGCTTCTTCTAATTCTTTAAACAATTTATTATCTTTTATAATTGAGTAGCAAAACTTCACAATAGCAGAATTTGCAA
This sequence comes from Wolbachia endosymbiont of Armadillidium vulgare str. wVulC, assembly GCF_001027565.1. NCBI lineage: Bacteria > Pseudomonadati > Pseudomonadota > Alphaproteobacteria > Rickettsiales > Anaplasmataceae > Wolbachia > Wolbachia endosymbiont of Armadillidium vulgare. The sequence continues at coordinate 346,926 of NZ_ALWU01000010.1, forward strand.
ACAAAGGATCTTTTTTTATACCTTCATCAAGAATTTCTTTAAAATGTGCAAATTGAGGTAGAACATAAAAATTGATTATTTCTTTTTCTGATCTCGTTTTATTAGCATGAGAGATATTATCTAATTGTGAATATAACTCTTTGAATGTATGGTAGATAAGTGTAGAGTAATAAACTTCCCTATTCAGTGAAGTTGGTCCTATACAAAAATGCTTTTCAAATTGATCACCTATTTTTCCTGCCTCTACTGCTTTATCTCCCTTAGTCAAACCTGCAATCATAATATACCTCCTTCAACTATATTTATATTATAATAATCAACATATATTTAAGAAAAATCACACTGCTCACTGTATTTTTACACTGCTACTTTGCATAATAGATTGTTTGAAGTCACACAAGTATCGTTTTTTATTAGATAAAAGTTAACAAGACATCTTCATAGATTTTTAAGCTTAATAACATCCTCTCTTTTTGGGCTAGTTGAAATTAGATGAATTGGTACACCTATTAATTTTTCTAACCTGTCTATATATTTTATTAAATTGATAGGTAATGCTTCAATCGACCTTTTACCTTGAGTATTTTCTTTCCAGCCAGGAAACTCTTCATATATCGGCTCTAATTCCTCTTGTATTGAATGTGATGCGGGTAAATAATCATACATTTTTCCACTATACTTGTAACTAGTGCATATTTTAATTGTATCAAAAGAATCAAGAACATCTAATTTGGTTAATACAATGCTTGAAACTCCAGAGAGTTGAACAGCCTGGCACACTAAAACTGCATCAAACCATCCGCAGCGCCTTCTTCTATTGCTTACTGTTCCAAGTTCCTTGCCTATAGAAAATAAGCTATCTCCAATTTCGTTATTTTGTTCAGTAGGAAATGGACCATTACCCACTCTTGTTGTATACGCTTTTGCTACACCAATAATGTGAGCATTGGAGGATAATCCTGAGCCTGTTATCGCTTGCGATGCTACAGTATTACTTGAAGTAACAAAAGGGTAAGTTCCGTGGTCAATATCTAAAAATGTGCCTTGAGCACCTTCAAATATTATTTTCTTGCCTTCTTTCATAAAATCATTTAGCACCTTCCACACAGGTTTTTTATATGAAAGAATTTTTCCTGAAATCTGTCGAATTTCCTTTAATATTTCTTCTTTTTCAACTACCTGATATTCAAAGCCTTTTCTGATAGCATTGTGGTAATTCAAAAGAGTATCCACTCTTTTATTGAGCTCGTCTGCGTTTTCTAAGTCACAAAGGCGTATAGCTCTCCTGCCAACTTTATCTTCATAACATGGCCCTATCCCTTTGTTTGTTGTGCCAATTTTGCAATTTCCGTTTAAATCTTCAAACAGCTTTTCCTTATCTTTATGTACACTGAGTATTAATGGGCAGCTTTCAGATATCATCAAATTATTATGATTTATGTCTACCCCTTTAACTTTCAATGATTCTATTTCTGAGATTAGAGCTTGTGAATCGAGAGCAACGCCATTTCCTATGATAGATATTTTGCCTGACCTCAGAACAGCAGAGGGCAGTAAATTTAATTTATAAACCTCATCATCTACTACTATAGTGTGACCTGCATTATTTCCTCCCTGAAATCTCACAACCACATCTGCATTCTCAGAAAGATAATCTACTATTTTACCCTTGCCTTCGTCACCCCATTGCAGACCAACAATTACAATATTATTCATCACTATTTTCTAGATTAATACGTAAATATTAATGCAGCATGTTACAAATGGAAAGAGAAATCTGCGCCTTTCCTGCACCTCTTAAATAAAGAAATATACTGTCGATTTTCTTAATATATTACCAAATTATTCATCATTATATGATACAACTTACAACATATTTACAGTAAGGTGTTATTTATGAAAGAGGCAAAAGGAAAAAATAATAAGAGTCCAGTAGTTAGATTAAAGGCCACAGCTAAAGAGTTCAATTTTAGTAAATTAAGAGCAGATCAAGATAATGAATTAGCAAATTCTGGTGAAACAATGTTCTTAGATTTTCAAAGGATGAATTTTATTATTAACGGAAAAGAAATAGATAAAAATCTTATTATTGCATTTAAGGAAGGAGCTAAAGATTATAAAAATGAGATTTTTAACCGTGATAATTTTGATAATCTCTCTGAAGAAGGTAAAGCTTTTATGGAACCAGCACTTAAGGAACTTGATCAAGATAGACTATCTGAAGTTTGGGAAAATCATTGTAATAGCCCTACAGTTGCTGATGAGAAAAAAATTGATGAATATAGAAAGGAATTTGAGAGATTTTATAACGCAGGGAGAAGCTCTTATCATCTATTCTCCAAAAAAGATTACCGTGCATTAGCAAAGGAAATTTTCAAGAAAATGTTTAGATACGCTGAGGCAGAAGTTCCAAGTGATGCTATTTTAGAAGAGTTAGTCACCAATTGTAATCAAGCAGGGTATGGAGCTGGTATATTTAATGAATCTCATGCCGCACTCAGTAGTTGTAACTTAACTCCACACAGTCCTAAAAAAGCGCTAAACATTTACTGTACTGACCACAACTGCATAAAAGTGAAGTCTGATATGGCAATGCCTATAACTACGTTTGATAATCCAGAAGAGAAAATATGTGACCTATCTAGCTCATTAGAATTCACACTTGAATCTCGAGATGGCAAAGATGTTATAACATATAAAGAAGGTAAATTGTCACTTACTATTCCTGAAGAGTTGAAAAACTATAAAGATAATGGCAAGAGCTTGTTTGATATTATTAAAGAATATTTTGAGACATTCTGTGCAAAATTAGGATTTAAACATGAGACAAAAATACAAATAGAGCATGACTTAGGTACTCAAATCAAAGTAAGTAACTATTTGGATGGTACGATATCAACCACAGGATCAGATGCAAATGAAGAATTTATCAATCTTTTAAGGAAAAATCTCAGAGGGAGGTTATTGGGATCAGGAGTTGCTCTAGAAGATGTTAATGATTTTGTTGCAATCAAGGTGTCTACCGCTATGGATCTATTGAGTGATTATGCTAAATTGGAAGATAATAAAGAAAACAGAGAGTTATTAATAAGTGAAGTAGCAGATAATTTAGGGATTTCATCTCAAGATAAAGAAGCATCAGGAGTAATAGGCTCTTTACCTTCTTTGATAAAAGGTCAGGTTAATCATAATCAAGTGCAGTGTGTTGTAAATATTTTTACCAATTTAATTATTGAAGGGAAAAGCGAAATATACGAAAAAAAAGGTGCGGTTAATGCAATTCATCAGAAGGTAGATAAGGCAATTGTTGAACAAGATATAGGAAATGATAACTGGACAGATAAAATAAAAAAACAAAGATTATCTATGGAATCACATGAACATTTACATTAAAGGATACTGTGTACAGATAGGCTCCTTAAATGGGAGTGTAAAATAAACCATAGGCGTCAAGTTAAGAGATTGTGAGCGAATTCAGGGAAGTTAGGTAGATACTCTAGTTTTTCTGTACTTATCTTTTAATGAAAATCGTGACCAAGTTATGTTTAAGAAAAATTTTCAAACTATTAACTTTATTCTTTAGTGCTAAAAATAACTCTCTAACCCGTCTTTTTAGCTCAATAAATGCCTTTGTTAAACTGTATTCTTTTTCACTTCTGTGCAACCAACTATGCCGTGAAATATAAGAATTGCGCACAATTTAGCATATAGTTCACATAATACTCTGCACGGTAGCTTATCAAGTCTGATATGGCTTTTATACAATTTAAATAATTTGCCACCTTACTCTATTGCTCAGCACTAATTTTATTTTCTGGAACATTAGTATTGACCAGTTTAACAATTCTTGTAGAGGATGTATATCCTTGCGATCTCGCTAATCTATTAGCTTTCCTTCTTCTGGCCATATTCAGTTAGTTTCTGACATATAATTCTTACTCTAATTTTTGCTTCTTTTCCTAACAATACCTCATTTTCTAAAAATCTCTTTGCAAGATATTTTTAAAGAGAACCACAGATTCATTCTTTTCATAAATTCCACTGCTTCTTCAGTAAATCTAAAATCTCAATTATAAACCTTGTTGTAATTGAGATTTTGTCTGCTTTTTCATTAAAGAATTCATTGAGGTCTTTTTATAAGCAAGCTATATTGCAAGTTCTCTCATTCATATATCCAGGAAAACTTATACCTTATTATTTTCCTTCACTCTTTACTTACACTTTTCCTTAATTTGACTCCTATGCTTTTTTAAACATTCCCGAATGGCTGTTTAGTTTTTTTGTTAATCTTTTTTACTATGCTGTCAATCATATGCTTTATTCCTTGATATACAGAGTATGTACTTTCGTTGCTACGCATATAAGCAGAACAGGAAAATACATTATGTTCTTCGTCTTCTATTGATAACCCTGTATCGCACTTTATGTGTTCACCACCAAGCTTCTCTATCAACTGTTCTCTGTCATCTCCTATAGTGACCTTAACCTTACTTTCTTCTTTACCTATCTTGCTATTTAAAATTGAAACAATGATGGCTGGAGATATGCATATCGCTCCTATCGGCTTTTTTGTAACAAAAAATTCTGAAACTAATCTTTCAAATTCAGGCATTACTGTTACCATGTCTTTATTTTCAGCTAAGTCAGACAAATTTTTTGCAACCCCGTATCCACCAGGTACGACTAGCATGTCAAAATTTTCAGCTTTGGCTTCCTTTAAGTCATATATTTCGCCTCTTGCGATTCTTGCTGCTTCTACAAGTACATTCCTTTTTTCTTTTGTTGCCTCTTTTGTTTTATGATTCATAACTTGTGTGATATTGATATCAGGTGCAAAGCATTTAACATTCACTTCCTGCTGATCAAGCACAAGCAGACTTAAAACCGCTTCTCTTACCTCTGCACCGTCAAGGTGACCACACCCTGATAAAACCACAGCAGCTTTTAATTTTTTTTCACCCATAAAGTACCTTAATTTCATGTACTCTAGATATTTTAATACAAATTCTATATTTGGTAAAGAGGTTATTATATTAATTATCTCATATCTATTATAATATAATTAATAATTAGTATATATAATTAGGCATATTTATAGTTGATAAAGTTGAATATGGCACCTACAAACAGTACGTTTTTTGACATTGACTACCCAAAACTAAGAAAAACTATTTCAGATACAATAGAAAGCATTGCACAATCTCCACAGGAAGAAAAAGGGAAGTTGTTTGAAGCCCTATCAGAACAAGTTAGAGGGATGAATCTCAAAGATTTAGATTTAGCAATTAATGACCAAGGCTTGCAAAAGGAGGTTAGCAAAGAATTATTTATAAAATTCATTGAAGGAGCGTTTGAAAATTTAAAACCTGAAGATATCAAGCCAGAAATCATAGAGAAAGCATTACAATTCGTTGAGCGTGAAGCAATAAGTAATGTTATAAATAATAATAAAGGTCCGCTGGACAATCTAGTCAATTATTTTAAATCAGCATCTGCAAATAAAAAAATTGGAATAGCTTCTACCGGAATAGTATTGGGAGTAGCATTTTCTCCGCTTATTGTACTTGCTACATTAATAGCGCTTGTAGCTATTGGAGCGCGTTATGTAGGAATAGGTATAGGAAAGGCAGGGGAAAAAATAAAAGAAGGTGCGATTGAAGCAGGAAAAGCAGTGAAAAGTTCATATAAGGATTTAATAGATAAATTACCTACGATTCAAGCAAGAGAGAATAATTTTGATAAGTTCAAAAATAACTTGTCTGGGCGTATTATAAAAATTGGTACGGCACAAAAGCGAGAAGAAACTGGAGAAGATGAAACTAAAAACAATCTTTCTAGTATGCTAGAAATAGTAAAAATACTTCAAAAAAAAGAGCAATTAATGGCCATAAAGGAATTAGTAAAAGATGGAACCATTCAAAATTTTTCAGAAGATGATATGAGCAGACTTCTGGAAAAGGGCCTCAGTACTCATCTAGATGATCGAGACGCATTTGATGATCTTATAAATAAATTTCAATCTGCAATTATGGCAATTGGTAGTGACATAAAAGAGGTAGAACAAAAAGTTAATGAGAAAGCTCAGGAAATAAAGCCAGATTCTCAATTGGGTAGTTCAAGTGCTGAACGATTGAGTGAAGAAGAAATCACAAGACCGAGTTGATGCATTTGAGGAGCATTTTGACGCAAAAATTACTATTAGAAAGGGGAGTGTTAAATAAACCATAGGCGTCAAGTTAAGGAAAAGTGGCATAAGAAAGAAGAGAAGCGGTAAAAATTATTTTAGATATTAAACGATAAAATTAGTAATTTACAGACTCTTTAAAAAAAATTATCTTATTTTAGATCAAGATTTCTTAAAAAATAAATATAACAAATAAACCTTAAATAGTTGCTATATTGGGTGTACTCTCTTAACTTGACGCCTATGGTTACTAAAATTGTCCTATGTAAAAATGAAATTCTTGCATTTCGTTTAATTAGCTTTGATAAGGTAGTCAGTAAAATCCCGTATAGCATGAGCCTTACATTTAAACTCATTTCTAGCCAATAACCGTTCTCTCCAAGAAGGCTTACCCATTGTCCAAGAGCAATCAATGCAAAACACCAAATTAATTTGGATTTTAGTAAAATACCTAATATTACATATAGTATGCATGAAATTAAGGTCACATTAAGAAAATACCTACCTATAATATCAGGCTTAATCTCATTTCCATATAGTGCAGCAAAAAATATCAGAATTGTACAAGGGGTAAACAAAACCCCTAAAAAAGCAATCCGTTATTGCTATAAAATTTTTCTGGCCACTTTATTTTACTATAGGCTCCAGATGCATAAAATAGGATATCCAATGCTGCTACAATGAAGCTCACCATCATTTTATTATTTTCAAAGTACTTTATTAGCCCTTCTATAAAGCCAGTAGATGCAATAATAAGGAAAAGTATCGCGAAAGGGATAATAAAGATAGTAAACTTTTCTCAATCAAAACCAATGACCTTTAGGCTACTGTTTAATTCATCACACTGCTTTGTACTAATTAGATTTTCTCCTTTCCAAAAATTCAATGCTTCTTTTATTACAGATACATTGTGTCTATAAACTTTCATTATAAATTTCTCTTAAATAATTATTAGAATTTTATTAGATTTACCAGCTCTTTTACTGCATTCACAGATTTATTGAACATCTCTTGTTCACTATCATTCATTTTAACTTCTAGAACTTTTTCAATTCCATTTTTGCCAATAATAGCAGGGACACCAATAAACAAGTCTTTCACGCCATATTCACCATTAAGATAAACAGCACATGGTAATATACGCCTTTTGTCTTTTAAGTATGACTCTAGCATACATATGGCTGAAGATGCAGGAGCATAGTATGCGGATCCAGATTTGAGTAAATCAACTATTTCTTTTCCACCGTTGCGTGTACGCTCAACTATCTCATCAACTTTTTTCTGTGTGATGAGACCCATATTAATAATTTGGATAAGTGGAATGCCAGCAATGGAGGCACAGTTGATTAGTGGTACCATAGTGTCACCATGTCCTCCAAGCACAAAAGCAGATACATCTTCAATAGAAATATTTAACTCACTTGCAAGAAAATAACGAAAACGAGCAGAATCAAGCACTCCTGCCATACCAACAATCATATTAGTTGGCAGATTTGAAGATTTGTGTACCACTGAAACCATAGCATCCAAAGGGTTGGTAACCACTATTACAAATGCGTTTGGAGAATGTTTTTTAATATTTTCTCCAACCTCTTTCATTACTGTAGCATTAGTTTGCAGAAGGTCATCCCTGCTCATTCCAGGTTTTCTAGCAATGCCTGCTGTTATTATAATTGCGTCAGAGTTTTTTATACCTTCATACCTATTTGTACCAATAATATTGACATTAAACCCATCAATAGGAGATGATTCTGCAATATCAAGCGCTTTACCTTGTGGTATTCCATTGCTGATATCAAGCAAAACAACATCTCCTAGCTCTCTTAGTGCAATAATATGGGCAAGCGTTCCACCGATATTTCCTGCGCCAATCAAAGATATTTTTTTTCTTTGTGCTGTCATTTTCTACTCCTTTGTATTTACTTTTGTATCTTTACCTTCCCAAGGGGATAAGCTATCAAACATACGAAAATCTTGCGGTAAATCTATAGGATTATATACAATCTTTTTTGCCTCTATATCATATCTTACTTCCTCATAACCAGTGAGAGGGAAATCTTTTAACATTGGATGACCTTTGAATCCATAGTCCGTTAAAATCCTACGTAAGTCTAGGTGACCCAAAAACTTTATTCCATACATATCAAACACTTCGCGTTCAAACCACGAAGCCGTACTAAATATCTTCGCTACGCTTGTAGGCATATCACTCTCATATAACTTAAGCTTTATATGTATTCTAGTGTTATACACAATGCTGAGCAAATTGTATATTAGCTCAAAACGCTTCTCTCTATTTGGGTAATCAACCCCAAAAATATCAACTAATAACTCAAACCTGCATTTTTCATCATCACGCAGAAAGAGTAAGTGATTTTCAATGTCATTCAAAGCTGAATATATTACAATAGTGCCATCATTTTTCTGAATACATTCACATTTAGTCTTTTTTTGTATGTATTTTGCAGTTTTATCCATGCTATATATTCTTAGTTCGTTTTATTTTATTTTGTAGACATAGCATTCCATATAGAAGAGCTTCAGCGGTTGGTGGGCATCCAGGAACGTACACATCAACTGGTACGATCCTATCGCAACCGCGAACTACTGAATAAGAGTAATGGTAATAACCACCACCATTTGCACAACTTCCCATAGAAATAACATACTTCGGGTCTGCCATTTGATCATAAACCTTGCGCAATGCTGCTGCCATTTTATTAGTTAGTGTGCCAGCAACAATCATCACATCTGATTGACGTGGGCTTGCACGAAACATTATGCCATATCTATCAAGATCATAACGGCTGGATGCAGTATGCATCATCTCAACTGCGCAACATGCAAGACCAAATGTCATTGGCCACAATGAACCAGACCTTGCCCAATTCATTACGTAATCTGTTAAATCACCAAATTTAGTGACAAGAAACCCTTCTTTTTTATAATGACTCCAATCATCGTTAGATAGAACTTGACCTGTCATAAACTTACTCCCATTCTAATGCACCTTTACACCACTCATAGATAAAGCCTATAGTGAGTATTGCAAGAAATATCATCATAGACCAAAATCCACAATAGCTTATTTTAGATAAAGAAACAGCCCAAGGGAAAAGAAAAGCAATTTCTAAATCGAATATTATGAACAATATTGAAACTAAGTAAAATTTTATGTCGAAACTTTTTCTTGCTCTTGATAAAGGATTAAAGCCACACTCATATGTAGAAAGTTTTTCGCCATCTGGGTTACTGACTGCAAGGAACATAGGTAATACACCTAAAGTAAAAGATACTACAATTGATACGCAGATAAAGATTACTATGGTTAAATATTCGCTCATTTAACAAAACATATAACACTATGAATTTACATGCTTTCCTAACTTTTTACCACCTAAAATATGCACGTGAAAGTGTGGTACAACTTGTTCTCCGTTTTCACCGTAGTTAGTAACTAATCTATATCCTGTTTTTTCTAAATTGTATTTATGTGTTATTTCTCTTACAGCTTGAAAGAAGCTTACTATTTTCTCTGCAGAAGCTTTTAAAATAAAATCATCATATGAAGTATATTGACTTTTTGGTATAACTAAAATGTGAACTGGCGCGTCAGGGTACTTATCACAAAAAGCCAGTACACTCTCATTTTCATATACCTTCTCGCAAGGTAATTCGCCTCTTAATATTTGAGCAAAGATGTTAGCATCATCATAAGCTGTACTACCCATACTTTATTAAATTCCTGGCCCTCTCCTATTTTGCTTATGATTTGGTGTAGAAGGTGAGCTTATTGCTGCTTCGCTAGAAGCATCTTCAAGACTTGAAACGTCTTTTAGCTGTATATCTTGTCCACGCAAAACTGACCCATAGTCCATTTGGTGTTTTTTTGAAAACGTTTCTATTCTATTTGCTCTTCTTGCAGCAATAACTTCTGGTTGTAAATGATACATATCTCCAGGAACGGTTAGGCTGTGATATCTCTCCTCCATTTTAACTTCATTCGTCCTATTCCTCATAACTCATAACCTCCAATATTTTCATGTTTATCAACTTTACTCCGCCAACTATTTAAAAACTCCTCTGATGACTTTTTTACAGTCATGGAACTTGCAACTTCTGATGAACGCTGCTTTTGATTATTATATCCATTATACAACTTTTCTGCAATACCATACAGCAACTTTGGATCTGTATGAATTTTAAATTCTCCGCCAGTAATTTTTGCCAAGTTTTTGAGATCACAATCAACCTTATTATAAATTTCTTCAAGAGCGCACTTTTTTATTGCTTTTTCATCCATACCTGGATTTTTATCTTTTATTTCTTGAATAATCCCCTCAACATCAACTTCAATTACAATTTTGTTCTCTTCTTTAAAAATATTTATATTCGGCAGTTCTTTCTTTATTTCACCTAATTGCTCTGAACTTAAGTAAGGTACATCCCCCGTTAAAGTTCTTGACGCTAAAAAAGCTACCTTCCCTGTCCCTTTCTTTTGCTCTGTTATTTGTACACCAAGATCCTTACTAGCTTGTGTGGTTTCTATAAGTGGATCATACTCTTCAAGTGGGTTGCCAATAATAGAACGCCCGCCATTTTTTATGTCGTGCCGCATTTCATCCCAGGACTTAAACCAATTCTTTGGCCATATAGGGTATACTGCACCCTTGACTAGGATTTTTACACCTCTACCCAGAAAACTTCCTACTCTCGAAGCCACATTACCAACTTTAGCTAATATAGAGGTAGATTTTTCATTTTCTCCTGTTAACATACATACCTCCAAGGCACTTCCTACAACCAGACCCTACACCATATCTAATTATAGACAAAAATATTTAAACTTATATATCCATTATAAGATGAAATTATGGAGATTGCAACCATTATTTGCACATTGTCTAAAACATGTAGTATTTTTGCTACTTTTATTGTTCAATTTATTATAAAGAATACTCTCTAAATTATGGTTAAATGGAACACAAATAATATCATTGATGCAACTGGCGGAAGAGACATAAATGGTTGTAATTGGATACATAACTTAAATATTTCAGCGGACACAAGAAGCATAAAAAAAGGTGATTTATTTATTGCACTCAAGGGAAGGAATTTTGATGGCCATAATTTTTTGCATGAAGCGTTTTTAAAAGGAGCTGCTGCTGCGGTAGTAAGTGAAGATAAATATAGAAATTTTCCTCTAATTGTTGTGCAAGATACTCTAAAAGCTTTGCATAATATTGCATCATATTACATTAGAAATGTTCTTGTTAATGCTAAAGTTATCACAATCACAGGTAGTGTCGGGAAAACCACTACAAAGGACATGCTGCACACTGTTTTATCGCAATATGGAGTGTCTCATGCAAACGAAGGTAACTTGAATAATAATATAGGATTGCCTTTTACGATTCTAAAAGCCCCAAAAAACTGCCAGTACTTAATCCTTGAAATGGGAATGAATAGAGCTGGTGAAATAAAAGAGTTATCGAAGATTAGCAATCCGGATATTGCAGTTATTACCAATATCGAACCTGCACATGTTGAAAATTTTTCATCACTATTTGACGTTGCACAAGCGAAGTTAGAAATTCTGTATGGTACGAAAAATAACGGTACTTTGGTCTTGAACAGAGATAATAAATACTATGATTATCTCTCATCATGCGCCAATAGAAATGTAATAAGCCTCGGTAAAGATAAAAATGCTGAAGTTTGCTTATTAGACATAATAAGAAACGATGACGGGTTAAATTTAAAAATAAGACTAAATAATAATCAAACTATAAACTGTAATTTACGTGTGCAAGGTGAGCATTTTGCTTATTCGCTACTTGCTGTTGCAGCAGTTGTGCAAAGCCTCAGACTTGATTTATCAAAATTACCACTTGCACTTAAGAATTTTAGTGTAGCGAAAGGTAGAGGCAATATTCATAAGGTCAAATACAATAGAAAATATATACATTTAATTGATGACTCCTATAACGCCAGCCCTGCTTCGATGAAAACTGCAATAAAAACTTTGAGTACATATTCTAATCAGAGAAAAGTAGCTTTGCTTGGTGATATGTTGGAACTTGGTGATAAAAGCATAGAATTTCATACAGATTTGGTTAAGATTGTCACAGAAAATAATATAGATAAAATTTATACAGTTGGTAAATTTATGTTAGAATTGCATGAGCTTTTGCCAGATAATATAAGAGGCACGCATTTTAATGATTCTAATCAATTGAAAAGTGATTTAGCTAACATTATTCAGAATAATGACGCAATTCTAGTTAAAGGCTCACGAGGAATGAAAATGGATCTTATTGTACGGGAATTCATAATAGAATATTAAGCAAAATCATTGTACTAATTTACAGTAACAAATTATTAGGAACTTTAATCGTGACAAAACGTGTAATTATTTTTGGTGGAACGGGGTTTATAGGAAAACACATCGTAAGACGCTTGGCAGCGGCGGGGTATTTAATAAGAATATTTACTCGTGATCAGGAAAAAGCTGCTTGTCTAAAGTTATGTGGCAACTTAGGGCAAATATCAATACTTGAAGGAGATTTTTTTAATGAAAAATCAATTTTAGAAAGTATGGAGGGGTGTGATGTTGTTATAAACTTAGTGGGAATATTATACGAAACAAAAAAGCACGATTTCTATACCGTTCATGTTGGAATAGCTGAAAAAATAGCCAGAGCTGCACAAATAAAAAATGTATCTATGATGATACATTTTTCTGCTATGGGAATAGAAAATAGTAAGCTGTCAAAATATGCCAAAAGTAAACTGAAAGGTGAAAAAGCTGTAACTTCAGCGTTTCAAGGAGCAATAATAATTAAGCCCAGTCTTGTATTTGGTAAAGAAGATAATTTCTTTAATAAATTTGCAAGATTAGCAACAATTCTTCCTTTTTTGCCGTTGATCGGTAGTGGAATAACTAAGTTCCAGCCGATATGTGTAACAAACTTAGCTGAAGTGGTATATCGTATTATCAGCTTTAATAAGCAAGATAAAAAAATTTATAATATAGGTGGACCAAAAGTTTACTCTTTTAAAAGCTTGTTAAAGTTTATTCTGAATGTTACTAACAGAAAGTGTTTACTGATCAATGTATCTTTTCCAATGGCAAGATTGATAGCCTTCTTCTTAGAAAGTAAAGTTGTTTCTGTGCTGTTAAAACCCATAACCGGAGATGCAAGCCCTATACTTACTCGAGATCAGGTGAAAGTTATGATGAGTAGTTCAATCGAAAAGTCAGATGACCTTGAAATAATGAAAATTCGACCATTAGCAATTGAAAATGTGGTGCCAGAGTACTTGAAGATTTATAGAAAGTATTGATAGAAGAATGTGCCCGGTAGGATTCGAACCTACGACCCACAGCTTAGAAGGCTGTTGCTCTATCCAACTGAGCTACGGGCACACAGCATATATAAAATGCTTCTTAGTACACGTGAAGTCAAGTATTTCTTGTGAATATGATGTTTGTAATAATATCTCAAAACTTTGTCAGTACAGCATGTAATGCTGAAACTTAAAAAAAAGAAGCTTGAGTGACATGCAGGAAGTCTAATAGCGCAGCAACACAGAACCCCAGGTGAGACCTGCACCTATCGAAATCAGCAGTACCAGATTTCCTGATTTTATTTTTAATTCTTGTATTGCGTAGTCTAAGGCTAGTGGAATTGACGCTGCTGAGGTATTTGCATGCTTATCAACGGTATTAATCACTTTCTCTATAGGAAAATCTAATTTCTTTACTACTGCTTCAATAATACGAATGTTTGCTTGATGGGGAATTAACCAGTCAATATCAGTGATTTTTAAATTGTTGCATTTCAGAGTTTCCTCTACTGAGGCTGTTAACTTATCCACTGCATGTTTAAACACTTCTCTTCCATTCATGCATATTTTTCCAGAATCACCAATAGAGGATGTTCCTTCGTTTGTACATAATATGTCCACATTGCCATCAGAGTGTAAGTTTGTTGATATAATGCCGTTGTTACCCATTTTTGATTTTATTATCACCGCTCCAGCACCATCACCAAAGAGTACACAAGTTGACCTATCTCCCCAATCAACAATCCTAGACATTATTTCAGCACCAATAACAAGCGCGTATTTAATTCTGTTGTTAGATTTTATGAGAGAATCAGCAACTGTAACTGCATATATAAAACCAGAGCATGCTGCTTGCACGTCAAAAGAAAATGCGTTTTTACATTTTAATTTATTCTGCACAATAGTTGCACAGCTAGGAAAAATTTTGTCAGGTGTTGTTGTGGCAATTATGATTAAATCAATTTCATCTACTGAAATTTTAGCTTTTTCTATAGCATTTCTTGCTGCATTTACAGCTAAGTCTGATGTTAATTCTCCTTCATCTGCTATATGTCTTTGAACTATTCCTGTTCTCTGCCTTATCCATTCATCGTTTGTCTCAACTATCAATGCAATTTCGTTATTACTCAACGTTTTTTTTGGTAGGTAAGATCCAGTGCTCAATATAAGGTTCTTATTTAATCTCACTAATCATCCTCTGGTTTAAATTTTCATTAATTGCGTTTACTGCGAATTTTATAGCATGAGCAAAAGAAATAGCATCAGAATTTCCATGGCTTTTAATAACGATACCATTTAACCCTAAAAACATAGCTCCACTTCTAATTTTTGGATTAAAACGCTCTAAAGCTTTATTTAGCTTGGGCTTCAATAATATGCCAAGAAGCATTTTTGTCATCCATGAGTTAAATACTTCCTGTTTTATTAGACTGATAAAAGTACCAGCAGTTGCCTCAGCTGTTTTGAGCATTACATTACCAACAAAACCATCAGCAACAATTACATCTATATTACCCTCTAAAAATTCACTTGCCTCTATATATCCTTTGAAGTTAATACTTTGAGCATTGCTGAGTAACTTAAAAGCTTCTTGCACTGAGTCAGTGCCTTTAACTTCTTCTGTACCAATATTTAGCAAAGCGACTTTAGGATTTTCAACTTTTAATGCTATTTTTGCAAATATACTTCCCATTAATGCAAATTGAAATAATGAGTCAGCATTACAGTCAACATTTGCACCAAGATCAAGCAACGCAAAACTTTTTGTTTTAGTTGGACAGACAGATACAATAGCAGGGCGATAGATATTTGGTAATGTTCCTAGAATAAGTCTAGAGATTGCCATCAATGCTCCAGTGTTGCCTGAAGACACCACTCCGAAAGCCTTACCTTCTTTCACTGCGCCAATTGCAGCCTTCATACTTGAATCTTTGCGATATCTCAGTGCAAAAGAGGGCTTATCATTTGGAAGAACATTGTCAGAGCAATGGGTAAACTCGGAATTATCACTTACTTTTTTATATTTTGAAAGCAAAGGAGATATTTCTTTCTGATCTCCATAAATATGAAAAAAAACTTTAACGCCTAGATCAACAAGATTATCCAAAAAAAAACCAGCGCCTTGAATTATGGAAAGAGGCGCAAAATCGCCCCCCATAGCATCAAGTGCAATAACTATGTTATTGTTGATCGTGGGTAACATACCATGAGCTACTCCGCTTGTTGTTTAATGAAAACACGTTTTCCTTTGTAACTGTTGTCAACTGCTATGTTGTGAGGCAACATGAATTCTCCAGTTGTTGCACATACCACAATATTCTTAGGCTTAATAGCATGATGAGAACGATGCATATTACGCCTTGACTTTGACTTTTTTCTTTTTGGAACTGCCAAAATTTACTCCAATCCAATCATATAACACAATTTATTAGTAGCATGTTTTTTACAAGAAGTAAATAGCGAAATGAGTAAGATTTTCTTATACAATTCAGTCTTATAAACTTAAACTAAAGCATTTTGACCAAAGCATATTGAACTTAAGACATATCTTGACTATACTCTGCGGTGAAGTTAATAAAAATTTTAATAAAATCAGTAAAACTAATTTTTAGCTAAGATAAATGCAAAGTGAGTTCCTTTGATATAAAAAGTGTTAGAATAATCGGTAGGTGCTTTATCAGCTTTCTGTTGAAGCTTGGTAACGCATTTGTGTTTTTTATTCAGTCTCTATACCATTGCTTTGTGCCGCCATATTATTTTAGCAATGTAGCAAGACAAATTATAGAGATAGGCTTTTTCTCTTTGCCAATTGTTGGGCTCACTGGAGTTTTTATAGGAGCGGTGATAGTTTTACAAAGTAGCTTAAGTGGTCTATTAATTAATCAAGAACAAGTAATACCTAAACTTGTTACGATCACTATCATTAAAGAGTTAGGGCCAGTTTTGATCAGCTTAATAATGGTAGGGAAGGTTGGATCATCAATTGCGGCAGAAATTGGTACGATGCGTATCACTGAGCAAATAGATGCACTTACAACTTTGGACATCAATCCTTTCAAATATTTAATTGCACCAAGGATTTTAGCGTCAATCATAGTATTTCCCATACTTACAGTATGTGCAGATCTAATAGGAATATTTGGAGGGTATGTCACTGCAGTCTTTGAATTTAACCACAATTTAAATATATACATAAAATATACGGCTCAATTCTTTAATGTGTATGATTTTATTATTGGGCTAATGAAAGCAACTGCTTTTGGCGCCATAATTTCTGTTTCAAGTTGTTATTACGGTTACCATTGCAAAAAAGGTGCACGAGGAGTAGGTGTTGCTACAACATCAACTGTTGTTTTATCGTCCATACTGATCATTTTAACAAACTACTTGATTACTTTGATACATGCATAGCCCCATAATATCAATATTGAACTTAAGCTTATCTTTTGATGATAGAACGATATTAAACGACATAAGTTTTGATATATCGAAGGGAGAATCATTAGTCATACTTGGCGGCTCGGGAAGTGGCAAATCTGTATTAACAAAAATAATCATTGGCTTGCTGACACCAGACTCAGGATCTATTAAAATAAATAGTAAAAGCAAAAATAAATTTGGAGTCTTATTTCAAAATTCTGCTTTATTTGACTACGTTACAGTGTGGGAAAATATATCTTTTAATTATAAAAAACGCTTTGATATCAGCAAAAAGGAGGCAAAACAGCTAGCAATCAAGAAGTTAAATGACGTTGGATTGGAAGAAAACATAGCAGATATGTTTCCAATAGAGCTATCAGGCGGAATGAAGAAAAGAGTCGCACTTGCAAGGGCAATTGCACATAACCCAGAAATTATTGTATTGGATGAGCCAACTTCAGGATTGGACCCAATTATGTCAGATATAGTAAACGAGATAATAATAAAATTATCTAAAGATCTTTGCCCTACAATTATCACGATTACACATGATATTCATAGCGCATTTAAAATAGCTGATAGAATAGCAGTATTATATGAAGGGGAGATCATTTCCCATGGAACTGTTCAGGAAATACAAAATACTAATAACGAATATATAAAAAAATTCATTCATTGTATATAGCTATAGGTTTACAAACGATATTGTGAACGCTATATCTATCCTAGCTTGAGCTACCGACAATCGTCGTTCTGTTACTCGTGTAGTGCCACGGAGGTATGGTGTGTTAGCTATAAAACAACGCATTAAATATAGATAAAGTATAGCTCTTCTCATAATAGTCAGAATAAAAAGGAAGAATCAACAGCTTGACGAAAGGATTTGAAAATAGGAATGTTTTTTCTTGCTCTATTTTTATGGCAAATCAATGATGCTCAATTTCATTAAAATCAGGAGAATATGGTGGCAAATATAAAATTTCTGCACCGACACTCTCGGCAAGTTCACTGATTTTTTTGGACTTATGAAAAGTCGCATTATCCAAAATTACCGTTTATCCAGACCGCAAAATTGGTGTCAAAAATTGCTCAAACCATCCATTGAAAACATCTGTATCGCAGTAGCCATCGAAGGTCATAGGTGCCATGATTTTCCCTTTATTTAATGCTGCAACCATGCTGAGTCTTCTTTCCAGATTTTAGAGCATAAAACCGCTGTCCTTTCTGGATAAGCATAATCTTCGGTGTCCAGATTCGTCGATATACACTAAGTTTTCAGGTTCTTTTATTTCTATAATTTTTGTGAATTTGGCACGATTTTCTTCGCTTCTTTCTTTGTACCCATAGGTCTTTTTTCTCGTAAAATTGACCTTTTTTAAAGCTCCGCTAATCGTTTGACAACTTATATTGCCCAAACAGTTTAGCCATTTCTGATAGAGTTTTTCCACCGTGCTTTTTAGCAAATTCAGCAAACGCATTCCGGTCAATAATTTTGTGCTCCATTCCCCAGTTTTTTCGACACCAGTTTCTTTGCGTCTTATCTGCCACTCATATAATGTTGTTTTTCCTATTTTAAACCTTTTCGCTACTACTTCCTCCCTCATCTAGAGCTTGCATTGCTTTTTTCCTTAAATCGTAACTATATGTTGCTGGCACTCTTACCTCCTCTTACCATAAATCTTTATTTTATTATATTCGGACTATTATGGAAGATGCTATAAGAGATTATCTTGAAAGTAGGATAAGGTATAGTATAAGAAATGTAAAAGTGAGGTAAGAAATGAGAAAAAAGTATCCAACAGATCTAAGTGAAAGGCCGAATAGAAAAATATTTCAGAGTATGATACAAGAAAGGAGGAAGACCGCCAAAGTATAGTAAAAGAGAAATATTAGAGGCAATTTTCTATGTATTGCGTACAGGATGCCAATGGCGGGAATGCTATGGAAGACTGTGTATGAGCAGTTTAGGCAATGGAAAAAGCAGGAAATTTTTGAGAAAATGAATTGCCAAATATAGCAGGAGAAAAATAGGAAGAAATGAGAAGCCAAGCGCTTGACAGTCAATCTGTGAAAACTACAGAAAAAGGGGGGTCAAAGATTATGATGGAAATAAAAAAGTAAAAGGTAGAAAAAGGCATATAAAGAAAGAATATGACATAGATATTAAAATTGTTAAAAGACCTCCATGTAGATTTTGGGTACATAACGCTTGAGCTGCTGCCAGCGAGAGAACAGGGATTTTAAGTACAGCCAAGAAGGTGGGTTGTAGAAAGGACTTTTGCTTGAGGAATAGAAGGCTATCAAAGGAATATGATTTGCTTACAACATCTACTGAAAATTTCATATGCCTTGCTATGAATAGGGTTATGTTAACGAGGAAATATGCCTAAGTTTTCTAGTTTCAGGACAACCCTAACTTTCGGCGTCGTCATATCTTAAATTTGTTGATATTCACTACATTAACAGACCGAAGGTTTTAGTCCATATCTTTTTATTGAAAATCTTATGTAATAGTTATTTTTATCATACCAAATAGCGCATATATTAATAACTCGATTTTATTCTCATTGCTTAATATATACCACATTACAACACTTACACACCGGTTATTTCATTAAAAACTTAGCTTCAGCCCAGCCAAGAGCACATACCCGGAGTTATTACTTTCGATTTCAGGTTCTTTGGTACTAAATTTTACAATATCGAAGTAGTATGAAGTACCAATAGCTAATGGATATTCAAGACTGAAAGCCTGTGATGTTAATTCGTTTGTACCTTTACCTGCAATATCTCTAACACTATTAAAATATGTTAAGCTCAATTTACGAGAATCGGAGTGGTAAGCAACACCTGCATTTACATAATACATATTATTTGTTTCAGGACTACGCTTCTCACCAGATTTACCACCATTACCGTACGAAAAAATGCAATCAAGTTCAAAAAGTTTTAGCTTCAAGCCAAAATTCCAGTGTAGTAATTGATTACGGCATTTATAATTTTCAGAAGTTCCATCTGTGCAATCAGTTAAATTTTCCCTTGCAAATTCACCAGTTAAAGCAGTAGTAAAATTTATTTCATCTGATAAGCCATTTTTATAGGAAAGACCAGCGGCTATTAGATTATTATATTGTAAATTATTTTTTCCTGGAACATAACTGAATCCAAGTTGAAAGTTATAGATTTCAGGAGAAATATAGTTTATTGTTGGTTGTTTTAACTTCAGTTCTAATCCATTATAGTCGCTGTAAATATTGGGTTTTACCCAAAATACCTTGTCCTTGTCATACCCAGGATCAGCATCTCTTTTTTCACTACCGTGCAAATTTGCATAGTTTGTCCAATGACCATTTATTCCTCCAGCAGCTGTATAAATTTTTGAAGTGTTAATTAACATACTCTGACTAACTAAACTTCCTTTACCATATTCAACTGATCCAAACTCTTGATTCTTTATGATAAAATACCACTTTTCCATTTCTAACTTTTCTATGTCTAATGCTTTTAGGTTTGCAATACTAGAAACTCCTGCCTTAACATTAAACCCCATTTGCGTATTTAGATAAAGTTGCTGCAAATAAAGAAAGCGCAGATCTGAATAGCTTGAGGTCTTGTCTTTGGCAGAGCTAAAAGAATCTCTATTGAAAGCGTAGCCAAATCTTAAATCTATTTTTCCATCTAGTTCTGCATAAAATATCTCCTTATCTAGAATTACCCTAGCGTTAGCACTCCCTACCACGAATAATAATGAAAATAGTGTGATCAGTAACCTCATAGGCAAGCTTAAATTTTTAATATAAGCTTAATAGAAATAAAAAACAACCCATATAGGCAATTTCCACAAGAATATGCTAAAACTTAAATAAAATAAACACAAAAATTAAATAGGTAGATAAACAAAGTGCTCTAGTCCCTTTGTGCACTTTGCTCATCAAAGACTCTATTTGTTTCTAAATTGCCTTGAATACTAGTGCTAGGTTTATTTTCTTGCTCTTTCTTATATAATGACCACCCATATAGTCCAATTGCTGCAGATATAACAAGCGCTGCTAAAAATATATATGTTTGTGTCACGAATGCTAATACTATAATAAAAGCCAAAAGATACTGTTATAGCAAAACACACAGTTGATCTATTACATTGAATATTTTGCATTTTATGCTGAGGTGATTTTTGTCCTTTATTTTGTGCTCTATTAGACTGAAGTGATCTTTGCTCCTCATTGCGTACTCTGTCAGATTGCACACTTTTTCCCCTGTAACACTTTTATCTAGCACCTTTAATGCTCCGCTAAACATTAACACAGTTTCTCCTAATGTTTTTCTAGTAAGATTTTCCTCTACTGCAATATTACCGCTTGCAGATAATGCACCATTACCAACATATCCAACTCCCTCACCCATTATAGTTTCTGCAAACTTCCCTCTTGTTAACGCTCTACTTAGTGCACTAAGATCACCATAATTAACAGCAATACTTTTAACATCACTTTTGCTTATCAGCTCATTTAATTCTTGATTCTTTCCAGCACTGACAAATGTTCCACAAAATCCTGAATATTTTTTATCATCTTGTTCTATTTCCTTAGCAGCTTCTATTGCTGCGTTGACAAAAATCCTTTTTGCTTCTTTTTTGCCACTTTCACTAAAACGATCAAAAAAAGCATTAGGTACTACAAGGCTTAATCCTTCTTTATGTTTAGCAGCCATTAAGGCATTCAGTTTAATTATACCTTTAAATTTATCTTTAAGCTGAGATTTTCTGTCACTTATTAATTCCTTACCTTGAACAAAATACTCACAATCTAAACTATTTCCTCCTTTTAACTTAGGAAAAGTAGTATAATGAACAACGCTCTTTATAGAGTCCTTCAGCAGTTCTCCTGAAGAATCTAAATATTGTACTACTTCGGCTCTTATAACTATATAAGAAGATTTTTGCTCTAGCTCTTTCCTATAATCTGCAAAAACTCTTATATTTATACCAATGCCCATTAAGGAGAGAGCGGATAGACAATAAAGAGAAAAAAAAGTCCATACTGAAACAAGTAAAATAGCGGGGTAAAATAGGATTAAGATCAAAACTATTAGATGAACAAGTGGTGGAATCGGCAAGAAAAATGCTGAAAAAAGTAAGAAACAATGCATAAAAAAACTAAATGCTGTAATTGCTAGCAAAAAAGCATAGCATAACGGCTGTAGCAAAGATATGCTGCATTTCAAGAAACGCAGTAACTTCATGACTTAAAATTTGGAAGAGAAGAAAAACTATTTGCTCCTGCTCAATGCTGTAAAAAAACTAGATTGAATCATAGCCAACTTGAGCAAGTTGAAGTATGGATAGAAGAAAATCCTAATATTACTATTAAAGAAATGAGAATAAAGATTCAGAAAAAATTTGGTCTGAATGTCAGTAAGTCTACAGTGCACCGTAATATATGAAATTTTCATATATTACACCAACACAATGTACAAGATAAAAGAAAACAAGAGGAATTCAAAAAAAAATCTCAATGAAGTTATTGGCAAGTATCTTGGAAAAGAGCTGTTTTTCTTTGATGAATCGCGGTTTGGCACACATTCGAAAGTCGGACGTGGTTGGTTTAAAAAGGGCATCAGGACAAAGGTTAAAATAAAATTAGGTAGACAAAATTTTTATCTCTACAGTGCAGTTAATCCTAAAAATGGAGAGAACTCTAGCTTATTTGCACCGAATGTCAACACTGAATGTATTTCTTAAGCAGATGTCCCAATATTTAGGAACAAGAGAGGCTTTTTTAGTTATGGATTGTGCTAGTTGGCATAAGTCAAAAAATTTAAAGGTGCCTAAAATGTATTAAACAAGACTTACTTTAAAAAAGTAAGTTATAAAATAATAAAAGAAAGGAGTGTTAGATATGAGAAATAAAAATACTAAAACCAAAGTTAGAGAACTAGCAAAGCAATTAGGTAACGTATCACAAGCGTGTAAAGTATTCGCGTGATACATTTTATCGATTTAAGGAGTTATATGAAAATGGGGGAGAAACATGAAATAAGTAAGAAAAAACCCCTATTAGCAAACAGAGTTTCCGAAGATATAGAAAGGGCAGATAGCTACAGAATTTCCAGCATATGGACAACAAAGAGCTGCAAATAAGCTGAGAAAAAGGGATTTCCGAAGGTGGCGTAAGATCTGTATGGCTAAGAAACGACATTGAAACATTTAAAAAAAGACTTAAAGCCCTTGAAGCAAAGGTTGCACAAGACAGCATAATTTTAACTGAAGAGCAACTTGCAGCATTGGAAAAAGTTAAAGAGCAAAGAGAAGCTCACGGTGAAATTGAAACACAGGTTATTTACGATCTCAAGATACTTATTACGTAGAAGGGCGTTGGGCGCATTTACCAGCAGACTTTTATTGATACATATTCGAGAGTGGCTTTTGCTAAGCTTTATACAGATAAAACTGCTATTACCGCTGCTGACTTGCTGAATGATAGAGTAATACCATTTTTTGATGGTGCCATTATTGCGCATTTTGACTGATAGAGGTACAGAATATTGTGGTAAACCAGAAAATCACAGCTTTATTTGGAAATTGAAAATATTGATCATTCAAGAACTAACCCCACAAACTAATGGCATATGCGAGAGGTTTCATAAAACTATGCAAGATGAGTGTTACAATATTATCTTTAGAAAGAAAATCTACAGTTCTTTGGAAGATTTGCAGATTGATGTTGATCATTGGTTACGTTCTTACAATGAGAGCAGACCTTACTCAGGTAAATATTGCTATGGCTATGCAGACTTTTCTTGATAGCAAACACATTGCTTTCCAGAAAAATATTAGTAACATTAAACAAGAGACTGATATCAGTTTTCAATTCTTCTGTTAGTTAACTTATGCCTGTCAGATTAAGTTGTGTCTAGTACAGTTTAATAATTGTTCTAATATTATGTTTTCTTGGTCTTCCAGTCTTTTTAGGTTCAAAATACAGCTCTATTATCTTCCATTCTTTGTCGCTTATATCACTTGGTACATCTTAAATGTATCTTATACCACACTTCTTAACTGCTTCCTATATAGTTTGAAAACATGTTCTAAGGAATTAAAGAGAGCCTAAGCTTCAAAATTCAACCCTAATTTGCTATTTGAGTTGTTTCCATTTTGGAAATAACTGTTTACTTACTTACTATTACCCACAAATATAAATGGACTTATAAATAAAGTATTAGAATATTAAAGTTTGCAAATATTGAGGGTATAAAAATGGCAAGTGGGTTGGGAATTATCTCAAGAAAACGTAGTAAAGGTGTTATGCTGCATACAGCTTTTGCTGTTAGTACAGAAGGCTTGGCATTAGGAATAAAAATTTACTCGAGACCACCTGTTTCTGAAGAAGCCAAAGAGCTAAAAGAGAGGAATCGTAAAAGAGCACATATTGAAGATAAAGAAAGTATAAAGTGGCTAGAAAGCCTAAAGAAAACAGATA
Source organism: Wolbachia endosymbiont of Armadillidium vulgare str. wVulC (assembly GCF_001027565.1). Taxonomy (NCBI): domain Bacteria; kingdom Pseudomonadati; phylum Pseudomonadota; class Alphaproteobacteria; order Rickettsiales; family Anaplasmataceae; genus Wolbachia; species Wolbachia endosymbiont of Armadillidium vulgare. Next base: position 371,358 of record NZ_ALWU01000010.1, read on the forward strand.
GCATTATAGACTCAACTAAAACTGAAGCTATAACTGTATGTGATAGAGAGGCAGATATTTATGAATTTTTTGAACTTGCACGTAATCTTAACTCAGCAGTTTTAGTAAGAGCTTCCAAAGATCGAGATATAAATAGAAAATCCAGATTTTCCAACGATAAACAAAAATTATGGAATTTTTTGAAGACTTCTCTAGCATTGGTACAATAGAAATTGAAATCCCTGCTAGAGATAATAAGCCAAAAAGAACAGCATGTTTAGAGGTTAAGTTTGGGAAGTTTATGATGGATCCGCCTAAAAGGCACATAAGGTATAAAGAGTTATATAACCTACCACTTTATGCAGTTTATGTTGTTCTGTCCTCCTGAAGCAAGTCCGCTAGAGTGGATGCTTTTAACGAATCTTCCTGTTAATACTTTTGATGAGGCAGTTGAAAAGGTTAGTTGGTATTGTCTTAGATGGAAGATAGAGATACTTCATAAAATTTTAAAATCTGGCCTTAAAGTTGAAGAATGTAGACTTGAAACAGCAGAAAGATTAATGAGGTATTTAACGGTTATGAGTGTTATTGCTTGGAGAATTTTTTTTATTACAACAATTGCAAGAACCAATCCAACACTACTTTATTAGCTGAAGAAGAGTGGAAAGTTTTATACGCGAAAATACACAAATGCCCAAATGTAACTCCTACTATAAAAGAGGTTGTTTCATGGATTGCTCAGCTTGGAGGCCACTTAGCCAGAAAAAATGACCCAGAACCAGGTCCCATTACTCTTTGGAAAGGATGGAGACGTCTCTTTGATTTATCAGAAGGATGGAGACTTGCTACTGAACTTTATACTTATGGGTAATAGTAAGGTTTACTTAGGCTGAGAAGAGGTTACATGAATTTTTGATAAAAACAAATCCCCCTTTTTCCATCTAGATCAGAGATAACGCTATAATAGCCCTCTAAAACTTTTTTAAGAATGGCGTTGCAATGGGGAGTGTTAAATAAACTGTGTCAAACCGCATTTTTAATTCAACTCAATTTTCAATCTGTTGGGAAAGAAAATGTCGAGCTGAGATATAGTCAATGCCCAATCATGTACAGGCATAGTCCATTTCTCCTCCGCTTTCTTTATAGCACAATATACCTGTTTATACGAGGCATTTATGCTAGTAAATGAGCCCTTGGTTTTGGTGAATTTCCTAATTTGCCTATGTAGCCCCTCTATGGGATTAGTAGTATAGATTATCCTCCTAACTGGGTCGGAATACTTAAAATAACCAGATAGGTTTTCCCAATTATTCTGCCAAGATTATAGGGTACTTTGTGCCCCATTTTTCATCTAATTCCAACAGATAATTCTCGGCAATTTCCTTACTTGAAGCTTTTCTTTAAATCACTCAAAAAACTCTTTACTAGCTACATACTTCAGTGAGTTACGTATCTGATGCACTATACACATTCTGCATTAGGGAACACACCGTTTATTGCTGCAGGAAAGCTTTTTAGCCCATCTACACATGCAATTAGAATATCTTCCACTCCTCTCTCTTTGAGATCATTTAGTACTCCCAACCAGAACTTCACTTTCAGCTAAATAAAACTTCTTTTCTGCCATTTTGCTAATATATTATACATACATTTACTTACACAACTCCTTAAAAAACCATGAAAACTATCGGATATACAGACTGCAGCGGACGACTACGCCATTCGTTGATTACTGTTTGTCAGTAATACTTGATATCTCTGCCGCCGATATTTTGTGATCGTAAATTTCCTCAATATGTGACGCTATATCTCCATGCCACTGGCAAATGTGCTTAAGACCTTTGCTTCAAGTTCTGTTGTTTGTCTTTTTCTAACTATTTGGGGTTCAAAGCTTCCTTCCCTGTCTCTAGGTGTTAACAACTCAAATGAGTTGTACGTAAAGTTTTTCCCATTTCTTCGATTATTTTCTTCGCTTTCACCAGACAAGTGGTGTTCTATTTCACCTTCCAGACTTGCCTCAAGCAGCTTTTTTATAAACGGTGTCATCTCTTCCTGTTAGCGGTCTTCCTTCTCGTATAGACGACAGGTTTCTAATTCTTTATAATCTACCAAACCGGTAGTTTTATTTACTTGACTCATGTCAAACCTCCGTTTTTTTATATCAATTATATTTTTATTTCTTGGTTTGACACAGTTTATTTAACACTCCCTTGCAATGGAGATAAAAGCCCTATATCTCTCATTCTCCATCGTGTAGTACATTGCTATTATCAAAAGCAATAGTTTCAATGGCAAACTCTATAAACTTAAGAATGACTGTAGAAACTACTATTTTTTAAGTCAGAAAAAACATTACTTACAATTCAATAATTTTCCAAAATCAATTATGTGTGAAAAGTAATCACTATCTATAACATTATCACTTACATCATTGACGTGAATAAGGACTGGACGACATGAAAAGCCTTTTGGACGATTTAGTGTATCTATTTTCTTTTGTACCTCTTGTATTATTGAATGACCAATTTTATCTTTTGAAAATTTGATTTCGCAAATGTAGAGAGTGTTAAACTTCGTTTGAATCATATAATCAATTTGACAACCTGCACTATTACGCGTTTTCTTCTGGAAAAATGGATTCTCGCTTATTATTCCATCAATTCCTAAGATATTATGTATGCTCTTTCTATTGTTCAGCACCAAATTTTCAAATTGAAGCCCAATGATTGTATACCATTCTGGTAAAAATCCTATAGAGTAGGTGCCACGATTAATTTTCCCCAGATCTTTTTCAATATATTTTAAATAAAACCTTAAATAATTATCTTGAAGCCTATACCTCCTGAGTCGTGAATCAGTACCCGTTTTTATACTCCAAGTATGATCTTTGCAATAAAACCAGCAAGCTCAAGTTCATGTAGATACTCAGAAATGCGTCCATGTCTTACGATATTTAAAGTAGCACAAATTTCCTCCTGTTCTTTAGCTCCAGTAGAAAGAGCTCTGACTATTTGCTTATAAAAAGCAGTTTTTCGCATGAATAAATCTGAGAATATTTGATTAAATTCCTCAACTAAAAACCCACCTTTTGTAAAACAAAGCTTTTTAATATTTTCTTCAGCGCTATGTTTAAAATTTATCTCCTCTAAATACTTTGGAATTCCGCCAGTTACTGCAAGCACCTTAAACTTTTCATATGCTGAAATGTTTTTTGGCCAAAATTCATTGCAATCAGAAAGCGATAATTCTCCGAGTGTTAAAGTTAACGATATTCTTCCTACGAAACCAGTACTACTCAGTATATTTTTCTCGATCCAGGATGAAGCTGATCCACAAACAACGAAAATTAGCTTGTTATTATTTTTTAGCTGCGTATCCCAAAAATTTTTTATTTTGCCTAAAAAGGTTGGATCTTTTGAGCCCATCCAAGAAATTTCATCAAATAACAGTAGTATTTTCTCTGATAGTAGACGTTCACCAACTGCCCATAGTAAATCGCTCCAGTCATCATACCTAGCAAAAGACGTATTAAATTGTCTAGCAACTTGTCTAGAAAATTCATTAAGTTGGTAGGACGTTGTAGTCACTGCCATTAAGTTAAGGGAAAGAGAAGTTAAGATTGGACAAAAAATTTGAAGCGATTGATAATTATGGTAAATACTAGGGTGAATTTTTAAGAAAAGGGAGTCTGAAAAGTGCAAGTTATTTAAAAAAGTAATAATTGCAGGTTATTTTGCAAAGAATGTACTAATGCAATGATACTGAAAAGATATCTTGAATTTAAAACACATGTTTTCTAGCTCTTTTCTGGTAGTTGAGTGAACGAATATCAGATATCTTATGACGATCAACTCTTCTCCCTTTTCTTACCACTAAAGTGTTCATCAAAAATAACTGTGATAGTCGATCCATAATGCAGTCTATGTCTGACTCTGTAGAAAAAATATCAAAGGCTAAGTTTTTAATCGCATTAAATGAGACAGATTTATTGATGCTTTTTTTTAGTTTACTATTCTGTGCGCTCAATGTCTCTTCATCATCTTCTATCATGATACTTTCTAGATTACTGATGAAGATAGTTGACCAAAAATCCTGCTTGATAGTTTCAATACTTTTTCCTGTGAAATTCTCTAAATTTAATCTTCCCTTCAGCCTAGAAAAAAATGTTTCTACTCCCCAGCGCAAGTAATATAATCTCTCAAACTCTTCGACTGTAAAACTTTGCTCATCTAACAGAGATGTTACTAACACTTCAACTTCTCCAGAAGAAAGTATTATTTTGACTAACCTGAATTTCATCTCATCAGGTAATCCTAGCTTTCGTAGCTGTCTTGCTACTTTAATAGGTGCTACCACCATACTAGATGGGCTTTCCGGCTTAAACATAGCGTTTATTTCATTGAAAGACGAACTTGGACAGCGAATTATATAATTGATTTTCCTTCCTGTAAGCTCAGCAAGAAATCGATAAGATACGTATCCTCTATCACAGATTAACAAATCGTCTGATTTTATGGATTCAAGCATACCGATCGCTAAATCAACCTCATAGCTGTCACCTCTACTTAGCACAGATTTTATTGCAATATTATTTAGCACATCGTAGCAAACTTCAAAGGTTGCACTTGTATAGTCTTCAAATCTCTGGATTCCATTCCATACTGCTCTTGAGCCAAACTCGCCTATTATTTTGTCGCTCTTTGGCAGAATCAGTATTGAAGCATCAAATGCAAGTACTCTGAAGCCATGGTGGGTTTTAAATTCCTGATCTTGGTAGTATAGGGAAACTATATCATCATTTAACTCTGAAAACGCAGTATGCTTTAGCTTCTTTCTTGCTTGAGTAAATGCACTTGCCGTAATTGTGTAATCTTTTCTTGTATGCAGAACAAACTCATTAAGCATTACTTGTAATGACTTTACACTCTTTCTAAAAATCAGGAGAAATACATTAATGAAGGGCAGCTTTCTTTTTCGTGAGAAGTCTTTTGAGGATGCTCTGTGTGCGTTTATAAAGTTTAAACTCATCAATTTATTTTTTATAAACATGATTATTCTTTTTTTTACTCATGTCATTACTTCTTTTAATTTGTGGATCTTACCTGATTTTACAATACAGTCCATCACTTTCCCTTAACTTAATGGCAGTGGTAATAGTTCCCCCTTGAATTGTACCTTGTTTTGTAAATTGGAATACTTTTCCTTCCATAATGCCAGCTTTTAACCATCCTCTTATAATCTTTACTATAGTTGGTGTGGTATGAAGCTTTTCCAATAACACCTTATGGTCAATATTGTCAAAGCATCCAGATATATCTGCATCCAAGACAAATGCCATTTTTCTTTTTAGTGCATCAAATATAGCTCTTATAGAATCGTGACAAGATCTACCAGGTCTAAAACCATAAGTGTTAGGCTCAAATTTTGCCTCCCATTCAGGTTCTAAAGCCATTTTTACAAGTGTTTGTTTTGCTCGATCTGCTATTGTAGGTATTCCAAGAGGACGATATTCTGTTGGTTTAACAGATTTTGGAATCCAAACACGTCTTGATGGTTTTGCTTTTTCCCTTATATTTAAAGAGTTTGCTAATTGCAATCTTTCTTTTTGCTTAAGGCTAGCTTTTCCATCAATACCTGCTGTCTTTCTTCCTCTATTATCCTGAGTTACCCTTCTAACAGCAAGCATCCTTGCACTTGTTGATTTGAGTAATAGTCTCTGAAGATTGTGCATCCTTTTGACATCATTACATTTAGAAGCTTGGTAAATTCGTTTTTGCAGCTTAAATGAAGATTGTTCTAACTTACGCCAGGGAATTTCATTCCATTCATACCTAACTTTTTGTTGGTTCATAACATATTTACTACTACTTACAACTTTATCTTCCAAATTATAGTGTCTACGTCAGCATATCCTGAATATTATTTCAGGCATTAGCTTCTTAGACAATCCTTCCATCATAAAGCTTGCGGTTTGGCTACCTTCTCAAGAGAGCAAATATGATGGTTACCCTGTTCTACATTCTTGTTTCACGCCGCACTTAGTCTCCACCGAAGATTAAGAACATCAAAACTAGACATCTACTATTCTAATTCCTTAAATTATCTCATACCATTTTGGTCTATGCGTGTTCAACCTTTTTTCGCATATTCCGCGTAACGACAGTTCTAACATAGGTTTCTTTCGTAACCTTATGCAGCTTTGCTCGAAGGGATTCACCATAAGGTTTGGTGTTACCTCCTTTTGTCCCATGCTTGCATCCCAAAAGTTGCCACCTCTCAGAATGTGGGCCATGCTTTACCCCTGATGTCTGGGGAGATGGAATTTAACCATCACAACAATGCAACTTCAGGTCGCACGTAGATGATGCGATAGTACACTGTAAAACTCGTAAGCAGGCAGAATTTATGAAAGTAATGATCGAAGAAAGATTGGCTAAGTGTAAACTGAAGTTACATCCTGAAAAGACACACATTGTGTACAGTAAGGATGATGATAGGAGAGAAGAATTTCCTACACAGAGCTTTGATTTTCTGGGCTATACTTTTAGACCTAGAATAGCAAAGAATAAGATGAGGAATTATTTCGTCTCATTTCTACCAGCAATTTGCAACAAAGCTAAGAAGAAGATCAAGAAAACCATAAAGTCATGGAGAATACATCGGATTACGTGGATAACATTAGAAAATATCGAAGAAAATAGATCCAATAGGGCTTTGTTGCATCACTCAAGAGAAAAGAACTGGCAGTTACTGACGAAATTCACTATAAAACAGGCATTTAACCTACGAAAGAAAAATATGCCAACTAAAATGAAGATCAGTAACTGCCATGAATATAACAGATTTCTGCAAGAAAGAGGAAATATTTTTCATTTTATTAATGGAAAATTGGTACGAAAATAGCCCCAAAATGCGAGGTGGAAATTATATTTATAGTAATAAAGTTGTGATTTTAGTGCATATAGTCGCTAGTCTCTTTAGAATTGGCTTAAGACAAACGGTAGGGTTTATAAAAGGATATTTGCAGCAAGTAGGAAAGGGCTTAGCAGTCATTAGCTATTCGCAGGCTTCAAGAAGGTTTAAAAAGCTCAATATTAAGATCAATGATTGCAGAGTTGATAAAAACAATATGGAAGATATTGCAATTGCCATAGACAGCACAAATTTATAATAACACCCCTGGCTACAGTAAGGAAAATAGGAAAGTATCGCAGTTATAAACAGGTAAGATGTAATATTGAGTATAAATAGTAAAAAAGCTATAGCTGCACAATATAGCAATGGTCAACCATTACGGTACTTGCTGACTTGATTTCAGCATGCTAAAAAGCATTATATGCAGACAGAGCCTATGATAGGCGCAAGCTTTATAAATTGTATATGATATAAAGACAAAAATTTTACCGAAAAATCGTGCAGCGGAGCATACAAAATTGGACTATATGGCTGAAAGGAATGCTGCCATTAGATTATGTGGTAAAGAAGGTGTGAAAGAGTGGAAAAAGGAAGCAATTTATGGGAAAAGGTCATATATTGAAGGATTTTTCTCAAGCAAATATTTGTTTAGAAATAGATCTGAAGTAAATCGAGAAAAAGAGTTGCTAATAAAATGTTACTTACTCAATAAATTTACTGATATTGGCATGGCTAAGTTTGAGGTAGTTTCATGAATTTATTATGCTTTACCCACTATCCGATAAGCGATGCAACAAAGCCATCCAATAGTCAGAGGCTGGCTATGGCAGGTTTTATAAATCGGAGATGTATACATCTCTCAGAAATATAGAAAGATACCTCGTAAGATGGGTCAGGACAAAATATGAGAAACTTCGGGATCATGGAAGGCTAGCAAAGCAATTTCTAGGAAAAGTGAGAAAGAGGTCTCCAAATATTTTCTATCATTGGACACTTGGGTTAGGATCAAAAGGCTAAATAATGGGAGCTGTATAAACCGAGAGGTTTCCGTACAGTTCTGCAAGAGACTGGTGGGGAAGTTCCGCCGGTCTACTCTCCTTATGGAAGCTAAAATGACAAGAAAGGAAGTACTGGCTTTCACATTAGCAAATTCCCTGAACAGATACATGTAATCTAATACGTAATAAAGATGAAATGTAACCTTAGCAAAAAAAAACGGCAGAAAAGTTAACGCGTTCTAGACGTAACTTTACTAAGTACCACTTCTTTTAATTCTCTAGTAAGTTTGGCACTACCCAAAATGTCATTATGAGAACCCCCCAGATCACCATAAATCTTAATCAGATATCGACTACCTCTTATCGCAATTACTGTTAATTCGTCTTCTATGTAGTTAGGCATTTTCTCATCATCTAACATCGCAATTGCCAACTGTGCAGAAAGTGGTATTAATTCGTCTTCCATGTGGTTAATAATTACTATTGGCATTTTCTCATTTTGTGACTTTCGCAAATTATCTACTATGTCAAATTCTAAATTGAGGGCCTTTAGTATTCCTTTTAATAGAAATGAAGGCAGTATACTCAAAATCTTCGTCTGAGGTATTGAAAAATGCTTTATTGCTGTATGAAAAGAACTAAAGGTGCTAGTAAAAACAATGCCTCCAAGTTTAATATCTCTATCCGCAAAATGCCTTAACACTTCCGATGCAATTGCTCCTCCAAAAGAATGACCGAAAAGTATAATATTTTCGGGTTTTACACCTTTATCTGTCAGTTGACTAATTTGCTCTATTGAAGACTTAGATAAGTTTTGATTCCTATTTAGAAACGGAATCATGAGTAGCAATATAGATAAAAAAACACAAGCTAAAGCTGCTAAGACTGCCAACCCGGCTGTTCTAGCTGTTATTCGATTTGGTAAGCAGTATTACAGCAGGTAGCAATATGGACGTTCCTAAACATACGAAGCTGGCTAAGACATAAGTTCTATAATTTTGAAATGCAGCAGGGTATTTGTGTGCATGAATGTGAAAATTAGGTTTATCGTGGAGGCACATGCGCTCAAATTCCCTTTCACAGAATGCAGTTGCATTTTTATAATAGTCTCCTAATCCATGAAAGAATATAAGATGTATTTCGTTTCCTTTAGTATTGGGCATCATCCTTTTTATAGAACACTATCAATTATATACTATTATTAAAATTTCGCCAAGCTTTTTTTACATTAACTAGCGAAATGACAATCTTAAAATGCTTGCAAGATCTACTTACATCAAGTTGCATGAAGTTTTCTTCGTACATCCTCTTTGTTTTTCTTGTTCACTACAACTAGGGTCTTTTAAACTCGAAGAAGGCAACTTACTCCAAAACTTATTGTCTTTACGTGCTCCCCATTCTCTAAGAATTTCAACCATTTCACAATATTTTAATTTCTCAGCTACCTCTAATGGTGTTTTTCCAGAATGGCCTTTATAATTAAGATCTGTTCCATTGTCTTTGCAAAACTCAGCAATTTTGATATCACGTCCAACAATAGAACACAAGAGAAGTTCTCCGTATGTTTTCTTAATACAGTACCCTTTGTTTTGCACAAAATCCTCTACTGTCCTTGCTAAATTTTCTTTGCTTAAACCTGTCTTAAAGCACTCAGAGAGTATATTATGACAAAAACCTTCTATTTTACGATAATCTGGCTTTGTTAAATCAGAGGAAGATTTACCACAATACTCATCAGTGTCTCCACGTGCGCCCCATTTTTCAAGAGCTTCAACCATTTGATTTTTTCCATTTACTCTAGCAAGCCACAACGATGTTCTTCCATCATAACTTACATAATCAAGATCTGCTCCGTGATTTTTACAGAATTCAGCAACTTGAATCTCACCTTGAGTGACAGCAATAAACAATAAGCAGCCATATATTTCCTCTTTTTTAGACTCCCACTTATTTCTACTTATAAGATTTTCTATCATTCTCTCTGCACTTTCTCTATCACCCTGTTTAATGTATGAAAATATATCCTGCAAATATAATTCCACCTTATTCTTCATCTGTTTCTTTGGACTGGTGCTTTTTGTCCAAGCAGAGAAAGGAAAAGGAGTATAATGACTTCTAGAAGGGGAACCAAAAATATCATGAGTGTCCTTTCGTGCTCCCCACTCTTTTAAAGCTTTAACCATTTGATTGTGTCGATATTGCATAGCAAGCCAGAGTGGTGTCCTTCCATGACAGACTTCACAATCAAGGTTTGCACCTTGATCTTTAAAAAATTCGGCAATGTCAACTTCTCCTTGCTCAGCAGCTAAAGCTAGCAAGTAACCATAAACTTCTTTAGATTCCCATTTATTTTCCTTTATACAACGCTCTGCAAGTCTTTTTGCACTTTCCTTGTCGCCTTGCTTAATATATGTAAATATTGTCTTCCAATAAAATCTCATTCCTAAAGCTATGGCTTTTTTTTGCTGATCTCTATTCATAATGCCTCCTCGCAACAAACTAGCTGCAGCTCTTTCTAACGTAATTTCATCAAGAGCTGCTTTATTAGCTACTTTTATACTCGCCAAATTCTATTGTCAAGCACACAGCTGTACGAACATTTTGATTCAAGAAGATGTCACGCCAGTGCTTGACACTGGCTTTTCGTAATCTCACCAAAACATTGGATTTCTTGCATAACTGGAATTAAAAAGAAAATCAGTTGGTGTCATTCCAGAGAGATGTAAGGAGATTGAAGATGTCATTCCAGCGCGCGACGCTGGAATTCAGGAATTTTTTGAGTACGAAAGTTATGCTAAGTTTTTGTTGGTAAGAAAGGCTGGATTCCAGTGTCAAGCACTGGAATGACAGCAGAAGGAAACACTCGGATGACATTTCCTTACGGATAATTTTCGTACAGCTGTGTGTCAGCTACTCGGATAACATCTTCAATTTCTGTACAGCTATGTGTCAAGCACTGGAGAAGTCTCTTCTATTTTCTCTTGATGAATAAATCTAAGTGGAGTATAATGAAAGTGCATTTATGTGGCGTTTAATGAGCAATTTAGTTTTAGTCTATATAACTTTTTCAAACTTGAAAGAGGCTCAGATTATTTCTGAAGAATTGTTAAACGAGAAGTTAATTGTATGTGTAAATATATTTCCTGAAGTAAATTCTCTGTATCTATGGGAAGGTAAAATTAATAGTAGTTGTGAGGTAGCGGCAATTATGAAAAGCAGGAATGATCAAACTGATGAGATTGTAGAAAAAATCGAAGCAATGCATTCTTATGATCAACCAGCTATTGCGGTAATACCCGTAGGAAAAGCGAGTAAATCTTTTACTAATTGGGTTAATAATGTTATTGATATAAACAATATTGGGGTGTAGCCAAGTGGTAAGGCAGCGGTTTTTGATACCGCCACGCGAAGGTTCGAATCCTTCCACCCCAGCCATATTGAAGTGTGTGTGAAATGATATCACTTTTTTATAAATTAAGGTTGTTAAATTACATACTGGGCAGCTTGAAAGATATAGTTGTAAAGCTATTTCTTTTCACGATGTATCTTTATACATCCAGCATTATGCTCATGTTTCTCACCAATGGCTTTTGGTATGCTGTAGAATTTAGCTCTTTCAAAAATGCATTTTACCATTTGTATCAATATTTAAAATGGTATTATGAAAATAGAGGTGATTTGGGTTATGGAGTTTCTATTAGAATATTAGTAGCGTTCCTTATTCCGCATTTTCTCTACAAATTATTTCTTAGCACAGGCTGGAAGTCTTTTTTCAAAAAAAAGATAGTTCAGATACTCAGCACAAGAAGAAAAAAGAGTAGTAAACCAAATGGCAGTAGTTATGGTTATAGTAATAAGAACAATTATGGTAACAATAATTTTCAAGAGGCGGAACAGAAAGTGAACATGATAAAGCAGATATTAATCAAAGATATAGAGGAAGCTATAGACAAAAGATTACATGATATTTTTTTTGGTGAAAGGGGTAAACCTCATTAAAAAGGTTTATCTAGTAAGGCCTTTTAAAATTGGCTGTATTTTATTTTTTACGTATAACGGATCACAGTCAGCCAGTATACATGTTTCAACAAAATCTTGACTAAAGTCTGATAGCCAGGAAATTGCTTTACTTTTCTCTACCAAGCTTTCTGTTTTTTTACAGTTACTTGCTGCATCAGCCATTGCCTGTGCTATCACTGATTGCCACAGTATACAGTACCGTTGTATATCATCTAAAGTACTATTTGCTTCGCAATGGTGAAAAAATTCTTTAAAATTGAAGTTATTTGACATTATGTACCTCTTTAAGTTGAAAATTAAGATTTGAAATAGGGAATTTTGTGCGAACGTTGTCTGCTGAAACGAGTGTCATGCAAGCCTTTATGACAGTCAGTGTCAAATCTGGATGACGCCATTTATTGTTTCATGTGAGCTATAAATATTTAATAAATCTACTAATTAAAAAAAGGCAAAGAATCCCCGGAGTAGCTCACTCTTTATTTTAAAATTTGACGTTGGGTGATGTCTTAAACAGCGTTTTTCAGCTTGTGTAGGGAAAAACCCAAAATTTTTATAAAGACATAGTATGCACATAGTGCAAAAATAGTACGCCAAATACAAGTCTTCTTGTCATTTTAATCTGCACAGACTGGAAAGTTAAATAATATAGCTTCACTTTCATGGTAAGGAAAATAGCGAGGTTTGTCAAGTAGCTTCAGCCAACTGCCTATTTAAATGTCCCACACTGCTAAGCAGATACCAAATTTTTTGCAACATCAAGTGCAGCGTAAGTGAATATTGCACTTGCACCCGCACGTTTAAAACCAATCAAAGATTCATAAATCACCTTTTCATAATCTAGCCAGCCATTATTTGCAGCAGCTTTTATCATTGCGTACTCACCGCTTACTTGGTAAGCAAAAATCGGAAAATTAAACTTATCACTTGCTGTTTTAATAATATCCAAATATGGCATACCTGGTTTAATCATAACAAAATCTGCACCTTCATTTATATCCATTTCAATTTCGCACATTGCTTCGTGTGCATTTTTATAATCCATTTGATAACCACTTTTGTCTATAGAATGTGATAGCCCGCATGAACCAACGACTTGCCTGAATGGAGCATAGAAGCTAGAGCAATATTTCACCGCATAAGATAATATTAATAAGTCTTGAAAGTTGTTATCATCTAATGATTTTCTGATTCTTCCTATTCTACCATCCATCATATCAGAAGGAGCAACTATATCACATCCTGCTTTCGCTAGAGCAAGCGCTTGCTTACACAATACTGATACAGTTTCATCATTTTCTACATCCACCTGATTGCCTTTTAAAATGCCGTCATGGCCGTGAATAGTGTATGGATCCAATGCAACATCTGCAATAATACCAATTTCAGGTACCTTTAATTTTACAGCACAAATTGCTTTGCAGATTAAGTTGTCAGAATTATATGCTCCCTCAGCGTTTTCAGATTTTAGTTTACTATCAACTACAGGAAAAATTGCAACAGCATTAATTCCTAAATCTTTAGCTTCCTTAACTATAGACACTAATTCATCTATTGAATAACACTTTATGCCTGGTAAGCCAGAAATTGGTTCAGTTGTTTCTTCTCTGTCGTGAACAAACAGAGGAAGAACCAGATCATTTACTGATAAACTATTTTCACCTGTTAAATTGCGAACCCATTTGCTCGAGCGCCTGCGTCTTAATCTTGTATTTGGAAAATTAAACATTGGATTCTGGCAAATTCCCAGTAAAGAGCAACACCCCTGAAATGAGTATCACCCAAAACACTGATATTGGTAGAAATACTTTCCAACCAAGGCGCATTAGCTGATCATATCGATAACGAGGTATTGTTGCTCTAATCCAAATAAATATGAATAAAAGTATAACTATCTTCAAAACGAACCAAATTAAACCTGGAATTTTGTAAAGTAAACTGAACTCCAGCGGCGGATACCATCCTCCTAGAAAGAATATCGTCATCATAGCACTTGCTAGAATCATATTTGCATATTCTCCAAGAAAAAAGAGGGCAAAAGGCATGGATGAATATTCAACGTTATATCCAGAGACAAGCTCTGCTTCAGCTTCTGGTAAATCAAATGGGTGACGATTAGTTTCTGCAAGCAAAGAAATAAAAAATATTATTCCTATAGGCATTAGTAGTAAATCAACCCAAAATGGCATATTGTGTTTCGCTACCACCATCTCTCCAAGGTTCAACGTACCAGTTGTAACAATAACTGTAGCAACTATTAAGCCTATTGAAACTTCATATGAAATCATCTGAGCAGCCGACCGTATAGCGCCAAGGAATGCATAATTGGAGTTGCTTGACCAGCCTGCAATAATTACGCCGTATACTCCCAGCGACGATATAGCTAGCACATAAAGCACTCCAACATTAATATTTGCTATAACCTTAGGAATCACTACTTGTTGGCCATTTTCTACAATTACTTCAGCACCAAACGGTATAACTGCCCAGGCAATTAATGCCAAGATAAAGGTAAGCATTGGAGCCATAATGAACAGTATGGTGCTCGCTCTAAATGGTATTATCGGCTCTTTAATCAGTAGCTTAATAGCATCTGCAAATGGCTGCAATAGCCCAAAAGGTCCAACTACACTTGGACCGTGCCTCAGTTGAATTGCAGCAAGGACCTTACGCTCAAAGTATGTCAAATATGCAACTGAAAGTAGTAGCGGTACTAAAATAAATAAAATATTAACTAGCGTGTTCATAAAAAGCTTTAGTACAATCTGCCATTATTTTTGAAGCGCGACTTATTGAATCCGTCATATAAAAATTACAATTTTTTAGAGTGAAAGGGATATTGCTTAATTTGATCTCATCACAGGCAATTGATACCCATTTATTTTTTACTACTTGGTCAGCATTTCTAAATTGTGGGCCAATAGCGTCTAATTTCTTCCTCACATAAAATAAACTATCGTATAATAAGGAAAGGCCCAAATATTGGGATAAATTTTTAATAATCAACCAATCTTCCTTTGCTTCACCAGGAGGAAAGACAGCTAAATTTGTTCTTTGCACTCGACCTTCAGTGTTTACATAAGTTGCACATTTTTCTGTATATGCAGCACCAGGCAAGATAACATCTGCTACATGTGCACCCTTATCACCATGATGACCTTGATAAATTACGAATGTATTTTCTAATTTTGATATATCAATTTCATCTGCACCAAGAAGATAGACAACTTCTATTTCACCACTTTCTGCATATTGCAATATTTGATTAATATCCCTTTCACCTTTTTTAGGAACAAACCCAATATCTAGCCCACCAACTCTTGCTGCAGCTTTATGCAGCACATTAAAGCCATTCCAGTCATCCCTGACCATGTTAAATTTTTCTGCAATTTTGCCAGCTAGAACTAGAACTGATTCAGAATCGTCTCTTATCAACGCATCTTGACCGATAATTAGCATAGGATTCTGAGCCGCACTCAGTAACTCACAGAATTTATGATTTCCCTCTGCTATTTCGTTTAGAATGTTTGGGTCATCACCTAATCTTTCAACATTATATAGATATTCAATATTAGGACCAACACTTGCAATAGTGAAGCCACTTTGTAAATATCTCTTTCTCAATCTTGCATTAATGATTGGTGCTTCTATCCTTGGATTTGTATTTATAAGCAGGCACAAATCTGCATTTTCTATACCTTCAATAGTGGTATTGAACACATATGACCCACGATTACTTGGTATAAGCTTTGCACCATCTTGCCTGCAGTCTATATTCCCCGAGCCGAGCTTCTGCATCACTTCTTTGAGTAGAAGCATAGACTCACAATCTGCTAAATCACCTGCAATTGCAGCTATTTTATTTGATTTTGTATTCTTTAATTTCTTTGCAGCAATAGTTAATGCTTCATTCCAATCAACTGGGGCTAATTTACCATCTTTTTTTACATAAGGTCGATCAAGACGCTGAACTTTTAGTCCATCGTAGGCAAAGCGGGTTTTATCTGATATCCATTCTTCGTTTACCTCTTCGCTCAGCCTTGGTAATATTCGCATAACTTCCAGGCCACGATAATCAACTCTAATGCTACTTCCCACAGCATCTAGCACATCTATAGTCTCACAATGTGATAGCTCCCATGGACGCGCTGTAAAGGAGTAAGGCTTTGAAGTTAAAGCCCCTACCGGGCAGAGATCTATGATATTTCCAGATAATTCAGAACTAATATGCCTTTTTATGTAAGTGCTAATCTCTACATTTTCTCCCCTTCCGATTCCTCCAAGTTCATTTGTACCTGCAATATCAGACAAAAATCTAACACACCGAGTGCAATGAATGCATCGATTCATCGCAGTCTCAATCAGTGGTCCGAAGTGTTTTTTTTGCACAGCCCTCTTATGCTCATCAAGTCTGCTGTTTCCTTTCCCATAAGTCATCGTGATATCTTGCAAATCGCATTCACCACCTTGATCGCAAATTGGGCAATCAAGCGGGTGGTTAATTAGCAAAAACTCAAGCACACCTTCACGTGCTTTTTTAACCTTAGGGGTATCAGTGTGAATAACCATCCCTTCTGTAACTGGCATTGCACAAGAGGCTACTGGTTTTGGAGGTCCACCCTCGACTTCAACCAAACACATTCTGCAGTTACCAGCAATTGCTAAACGCTCATGATAACAAAAACGTGGAATTTCAACGCCCACGACTTCACAAGCTTGAATTATAGTGAGCCCATACTCTACTTCACATTCCTTAGAATTAATAGTAACTTTAACCACAACTATTATACAGCTTCCCACTTTATAGGATTGCCGCTTATCTCATCTTCAACCAGATTGCCGTTGTCATATTGAGCAGACATATAATTCATGCGCGAGTCACGATCTATATATCTAACAGGTTTTACCGGTTTATCTTTATACATTTTTTGCTCGGCTTTCTTACGCTGAGTAGGGTTATTTTTACTAGCTGTCTTTGCTTTCCCACCTGCTGCCATATAAACTCCTAAAAACTTCTCATTTTATTTTAACACTTAAGTATATAGCGTCAATATTTAATAACTTTAAAATTTCAATAGATCTCTTATTGTAATTATTGTTTAAATAAAAAGTTACCCCTTGATATCATTCCAGTGCTTGACCAGAAAAAAAGAAATATGTATCAGCTACTTTCATTTGCTGCGCCTCGAAAATAAACGTTCATGTAGCCAAGCCATAAATCCAGTATAAAGACCTTTAATCATTGGCTTCGTAGTACTTTTTAACCAACTTATTAAGTAACCTTACACCAAAACCTACTGCTCCTCTTGGACAAATGTCAGTACCTTTTTCGTGCCAAGCAGTGCCTGCGATATCTAAATGTGCCCAGCAAGTTTCATTCACAAAACGCTGTAAAAACTGTGCAGCCATTATGCTATCTCCACCAGAGCCTGCAGGAGCGATGTTTTGAACATCAGCAATCGGTGAATCAATAATTTTGTCATAAGTTTCATTCATAGGAAAACGCCATAACTTCTCATTTACTTCATTTCCTGAATCGATTAGACGGTTTGCTAATTCATCATTATTTGAAAAAAGACCAGCATATTCGTTATTTCCAAGTGCAACCACTATAGCACCAGTTAAAGTTGCAAGATCAATCATAAATTTTGGTGAGAATCTGTCTTGTGTATACCATAAAGCATCTGCAAGTATGAGCCTTCCTTCTGCATCGGTGTTCAACACTTCTATTGTCTGTCCAGACATTGAAGTTACTACATCACTTGGTCTTTGAGCATTACCACCCACTGCATTTTCTGCAAGTGCAACCACACCGATCGCATTTACTTTTGCTTTTCGTCCTGCTAAAGCATTCATCACCCCAACCACAGTAGCAGAGCCTGCCATGTCATATTTCATCGACTCCATACCACGTGAAGGTTTGAGTGATACTCCACCAGTGTCAAACGTTATACCTTTACCAACAAAAGCAATTGGCTTTTGTTCTTTAGCAGCCCCATTCCATTTTATCACTACTAATTTTGGTTCTTTACTACTTCCTTGTGCGACTCCAAGCAAGGCTCCCATTTTTTTCTTTTCCATCTGCTTTTTATCAAGCACTTCGATTTCAAGGCCAAGCTTAGTAAGTTCTTTTTTTATATGATCAGCATAAGATTCTGGATATAGAATGTTAGGAGGCTCTGTTATAAAAAAGCGCGCGAGGAATATACTCTCACCTTCTTGTCTTAAGTGCTCAAATGATCTTTCAGCATTACTTAATTGCTCATCTTTTACTAATACGGTAATCTCCTCTACCTCTGTAGTTTTCTCATCCTTTTTAGTTTTATACTTATCAAACTTAAAACTACGCAGAAATGCACCATATGCAACATTTGCTACACTACCTTCGATTAAAACCGCTGCTTTCTTAATTTTTAATCTGCTTAGCTCACAATATATTTTACCACCAATATTTAATTCTTTATTTTCATTCCATTCATCCTTCTTCCCAAGTCCAATAACTATGACATTTTTTTCTTCTGGCAAAGTAATAGAGAAAAATTCACCAAAACTTCCATTGAAATCGCTAAATTGCTTTATATTATCTATGATCTGTTTTCCTTGCAAAACCCCGCCATCATTTACGGTTTCGTTATCCTCAAATAAACCCATTACTATTGTTTTAAAATTGGGCGAAATTTTAGAAATTGTTATTTTCATTGCTGGCATCTCCGTTGCAAATAATTGTAAACTGTACATAAAACATAGCAAAAACATCAGTAAGATATTTTTCATATACATCCTAAGTACAATAACACTCAAGTTTACTATGGACTCCCTTACATGCAAGGGTTTTTATCTTTTATTAGAGAACTTATTATATCCGCCCAAGGTAATGTTAAACATATAGGTTTTTATGACCTGATCACTGTAAGTAAATGGTGTTATGAGAAGGCTTGCAAGCCCGTTACTAACAAAATCTTCAAGAACAGGATCAGCACAATTATCGCAATTATGGTCAGCAAAAAACATTTGCGTTGTGAATTCTGGAAAATCTGGATGTTGAACTAGAAAGTTAATATGTGGAGCTCTATCACCAATTTTACCAGGTGCTATCGTAATAAAATTATAATAGCCAAGATTATTCACTACAAACCTTCCTGATCCAGCAAAATTCGGATCATCCTCTATATTCTTATCGTAATGGTTCACGCCGCGTGAATTCGCGTGCCATATAGAAACTACAGCATTTTGTATTGGTAAACAGTTTATATCAGTAATTCTACCCACTATGTGTATTAATTCTCCTGTTGCACTATTTGGAGAACCAGGTTTCCTTCTTAAATTGTTTGAAGAGCTAAAATTTTTTGGCCTTGCATCAAGGTCATATATTTCTGGAGTTTCAATGCAGTTGAGCAAAACAGGATCAGCTGCAAATAGCGGCAAACTGAATACCGTTTGTACTAAAAGCGCTAATAAGATATTTTTCACATTCATTTCATTTATAATAGACTTCTTGCATAACCATATAACAAACTTTTATTGGGAATAGAAACAAAAAACTTACTTGACAAACCTCTCCAGCCCCCTTACCATGAAACTGAAGGTATTCAGTTATCTTCATTTGTGCAGATTAAACAGCAAGAAAACAACGTAGTTGGCGTCTTATTTTTAATTTTTTGCACTATGTGCACCTTATGTCTTCACAACATTTCTGGGTTTTTACCTATATAAGCTGAAACGCGCTTATAAGTCGTTTAAGACAGTATAGTACGCCAATTTGCAGGATTAGAGAGTGACAACTAGCTAACACGGGGTTTCTTTTGCCTTTTTTTTATTTGGTAAATTCCTTAATATTTATGGCTAAAAGAGCCCAAGATAGGTGTCATTCCAGTGCTTGACACACAGCTGTACGAACATTATCCGTAAAGAGATGTCATCCCAGTCTGGGATCCAATAAGAAAATCTGGTCACGCGCTGGAACTCTTCGAATTCCAGTTATGCAAAATGCTTTCAATACGATAAATTACTTCAATAATTTGCATATAGTATAATCTTGTGTTTTGGTAAGAATAGTTTTATTCCATCCATCAAGGAGTGTTAAATTGAAATACGTATCACCTTTATAAGTTTTATGAATTTCAGTCATAATAAATTCTGAGATTAGGTTATGCTCTAAAAAAAGATGTACTATCTGCGCTCCACCAATCACAAAAATTTGAGAACTACTTTTAATCAACAGAAACTCTTGCATAGAAGAAACGACAGTACATTTTGGGCCTCTATTAAAACACTTGTTACGAGAGAAAACAATAGGTGTACGATTCTTTAATATGCTTTTAGGTATAGTTTCAAATGTCTTTCTTCCCATCACAATAATTTGTTTGTCAGTCACTTGACAAAAATGTTTGAACTCACTTGGATAATGCCAAGGCAAATCATTATTTATTCCAATTACCCCATGAGGGTCAACAGCCATAATTCCAATAATCTTCATTCCTGTAAGACAGTTTGGGCTACAAAAAATCGCATGTGATCACGCACATTATGCACTCGAAGGAAATCAACCTTATTTTGTAGTATAGCTGATGTAGCAATTGTTTCTAAATCTCTATTAGAGGCAGGTTCTGTGGAAAAAGAAGAAATAAATGACTTTCTGGAATGGCCAACTAAAACCTTGCAGCCAAAATTTTGTAACGTTTCTATACTGCGTAAAATCTGAATATTCTGATACATAGATTTGCCAAAACCAATACCGGGGTCAATAATTATTGAATTTTCATCAAAACCCAGGCCTAGTAGTCTGTTAATGTTCTTCTCTGCCCAATTATTCATGATATCAATTGAGTCAGTGTCATGTGGAATAATGTTGTCCTTATGTGGTGGTATGGAGAGTGAATGCATAATAACGATACTACATCCACTGCTAGCAATTGCTTTTAGAGTATGATCATTCAGATCTCCCTTCTGATCGTTTACCCAGGCAATGTTGTAGTGCTTCAAAACGTTTAAAATAACGTCTGGCCAAAAACTATCAATGCTGACTTTAATATCACCAGCTTTCATATAATCACTAAGATTATCAAGTACTGGCTTTAGACGTGCATACTCTTTCTCTGGCGTCTGTATTGAAGCTCCAGGTCTTGTTGATTGAGCCCCAAGATCAACTATGCTTGCACCATCTGATACCAGTTGCAATGCCTGCTTGGTTGCTCGATCTGCATCATAATAAAGACCACCATCTGAAAATGAATCAGGGGTAATGTTGACAATACCCATAAGCTTTGGTGAGAGCGTAAAACTTTTTGAAAAACAGTTTTGAACATTAGAAGCAAATGTTTTGTTAACTATTGCCATCAAGTGGAGCAAAAATGGTCTATTTACCAATTCTGGGTGAGGAATTTTAAGGTCAGGTGTGTCGAGCGTTAAGTCACCCCATAACAAAATATCCAAATCAATAACGCGAGGTGCCCATTTTTCATAGACTTGTGAACGGCCAATGTCACATTCGATTTGTTTTAAGCCTTTTAATAGCTCCTCAGGAGAAGAAGAACAACTTCCATAGACAATCATGTTGAGAAATGGCTTGTCCCAATCAGGTGGAGCACCATTTGGTAAAATAGCCTTAGTTTCTAGAATGATCGAAGACTTTAAGTCTTTTAAATAGCGCTCCTTCAGTAACTCAGTAGCCTTTTGTAAATGGGAAAGGCGATTCCCTATGTTTGAGCCAATAGAAATATAGATCATTCTTGCAATTCATTACAGTAAGTAAAAAAAACGCCCCCATGTACACCAGGAACTGGTGGTGCAGTTTTGTGAGTAGTTACCCTGACAGAAGAAATAATATGCTCTTTTTGCATCAAAAGGTCGTTAATCACCCTGTATATATCATGAGTTAAATGTTCGATTAAATTAAATTGCTTGCTCTGAACGAGAGATTGAATGTTCTGCACTACCTCCAAATAGCAAATAGTATCTTTAAGTTGATCAGTTGTAAGCCCTAAAGGAGGAGATTTAAAAGTGAAACCAACATCAATACTCACCAATTGGGGAGAAAACTTCTCTTCTGCGCTACATCCTAAATGAACCCAAAGCCGCAGATCAGATATAAGAAAATTACATACTACCACTGAATTTAGTATCTACTTATAATTAATGACAAACGTTAATGCCGTCAAGAAAACCCCATAAGAGTTTTGCTCCTTTTTTAGCACCTTGCATGACTTTCTCTTGCTCTTCTTCGCTTAAATCTGCAATAAGGTTTGCACATTCTTCAGAATGCCACTCATCAGCTTCCATATGAACGGTAAAAAATTTGAGAGAACGTTCGTCGTTTATTGAATAGTGTTTTTTCAGGCCTTCGATTTTAGACTTAGAAATTTCCGGAGTTTGACGTTCGTAAGCATACAAAGCTCCAAGACCTTCTGCAAAACCTGATCTTACAATGTCAAAATAACCATCAACTAATTCTTGCGTCTCCTTAACCTGTACATCTTCAAAAAGATTAGGCCTTGCTACTCCCAGCCCTTCAGCAAAACGCTGCCATAATTCTGGGTGATTCTCATCACCTTGTTCTTCCTCTATTAAATTACCAAGTAAAACTTGCCGCATCTTTAGACTTGAACATAAAGAATGTATACCGCTGATATAACGAGGAAAAGCAGCAACATGGTGATAATATTCCTTAGCATAGGTTTGTAAAGCCTGCATGCTTAAGCTACCTTCATTCCATGACTGGTAAAACGGATGTTTTAATAAGTGTAAACTATCTAATTGATTATTAAGTGATTGAACAAATGTCATAAATAAACAAAAAACTATTTCAGGCTACGCTTAGGTTCACCAGATGTCAAGAGACATTTCTCACCACCTTATCTCCGATTACAGAATTGTGCTCATCAAGTGAGCATAATTCCTGAGCTAATTTCACTCTTTTTAGAATTCACAGATCGAAAAGAAGGGATTGCTCAATCAAGAGAAACAACCAAAGATAAAAACAGAAGTGATACATAAAGAGAATGGTAAGAAAGAAATAAAGAAAAAGAAACAGTGTTTTAGTGATGTAAAGGATTATTCAATGAGTCAGAATATAACTCAAAAACTAACGGATTTAGAGGTAAAGAAAAATTTTAATACCTTCACTAAGATAACTTGCTACTAGAACCTTATTTTTTTCTAAACTTTCTTTATAAAAACCACAGGCGCCTATAAAGTAAAGGTCAAGTATCTGGAACTCTGGACATAAAATCCCCCTGTATAAAAAAGATTTGGCAACGTACATACGACAGAAATTAAGCACACTTACATGCTCTGAAGAATACATTTTTAATGAGTTTGATTAAAAAGTCTGCAGATAAATTTGAGCTCTTAAAATATCTCTAATTATAATTAGATTCAAAATATGCGGAAGTAATTTTTTTACAATATAATGGAATTTTACAGACACTAACAATTGCGATGCTGCGCACTGTAACAACACAAAAAAACTTATGTAAGAGGGTGGTCCTGAAATTTTGTTCTAGAAAAATGTAATCACAATCTACTGCAACTTAATTCTGCTTCAGGTATAACTGAAGTTATCTCAAACATTTGCGTAGTTGCCCTAGTATCGCAAAATGTGCTTTCTTGAAAATAATGCAATCTATTTTCCAATATATTTCTTTCTTCTACATAACTGTCTGATTCTTTATTCAAACTAGAATTTTTTTCTTCATACTTGGAAAGTATTGTATCGATCAAATAATTAAAAAATAATATTAGACCTGTAGTGTTGGAGAGCAATGCAAGAGAATAATATAACATATCTTTGCTCACTTCTTCACTTATTATGTCATGAGAATTTCTATACATTCTAAAACAAGAGCCAAAAGCTGCTAAGCATACACAAATAAATTTTGTTCTGCTCAGGACAGACTTAACTCGCACTAATTTTTTATTGTTATCTTCTAATCTTGTACGCAACTTACTAATTTTACTACTATAGTGCTCAATAAACAATTCTATTGCCTCTTTGTCATTAGCATAATTATATGCTTTATAAGATTCCTTATCCATAAGTTCAGTATCTATATCCCTTGATTTTAGAAGCTTTTTGATTGCTTCATTCTTGCGAAGAAGCACAGCTTCGTGTAGAGGTGTGTACTCACTTTCAACATCTTTCCTTCTGTTAATATTTTCACGAGTTAAGTAGTCGAAAAGAGCTGAAAGACATTCTGAATTATTACCCTCAATAGCCAGAGTAATTACATCTTTTCCATCTTTATTCTTAGCATTGATAATTTTAGAAAGCGGCTTTTCATTCTCTTGATTACGTTCAAAATACTTGCACTTATAGAATGTATTCGAAAGATATGGTTCTTTAAGAAGACATAAAAGTTTTTCTACAAAGCTAATACGATTTTTTTTAACAGATACATGTAAAGGTGTGTCCTGATTTTTCTCATCTTGCAACAATAAGACATCATACAAACAAGCGTTTGTATGTAGAAAATTAATCTCTTGGTCAAAATAGATACCTTCTTCTTCTCCTTTACAGATATTTAATAGCCGTGACCCTATACTTTCTACAGCACTGTAATCAATTGCAGAGCTACGTTGCACTTTGTATGGAATTTTTGCACTAGGAGTTATATTCACACTATTCCTACCTTTAAACAGTCCAGCTATACCTGGTTTACCTCGAACGGCAGAAGGTGTTTTATCTTGAACATTAACCTTAGCATTTCCACTAGGAGAAAGTTTTAAAGTATGCGAGCTACTTCTTCTACTGGAAAAAGGCATCTCATTCTTTTGATCTTTAGCCTGAGCACTATTTTCTAGCTTTGTATTCAAGGAATTTGCTATGCCTAGAGGTGTTGAATAATTGTTATCTCTAGCTAAGGAGTTAAAGTCACCAATTTCTGTAGCATTTTCAAACTCAAAGTCTTCTACTTGAAAATTTGCTGCAGCGTTTATTTGACCTTTCATATTTTTTTTTTTCACGAGAGTTACATGCCAAGCAGAATACCCCATCTTTAAAATTTTTCAACCCCATTTAAGATTTTCTTAAAATAGTTTTTGATAAAAATACTTACGACACTAACTTTTGTGTAAAACTTTTAGAAGATTTTATAGCAAAAAAATTACTTCCGCATATTTTAAATCTGATTATAATTACAACTAGAGATATTTATTGAGCTCAAAAATCTATCTCCGTCTGCAGACTTTTTTATTAAACTCATCAAAAAATGTATTCTTCAGAGCATGTAAGTGTGCTTAATTTCTGTCGTATGTGCACTGCATTTTTTCTAATCTTTTTTTATACAGGGGGATTTTATGTTCAGAATTCCAGATACTTGACCTTTACTTTAGCTAATAAAAACCAACTGGTACCTGCGGTTTTTATAGCTACATTTTCTCAAAATTTTAATCAGATTTCAAATGGATAGTTAAAAGAAACTCACAGTTATTGTTGAGTTCTTAGTGCTGCTCCATTATCTGCAATCTTTTCATGCTCAGCAGAATACAAGTAAGAATTAGTAGCAACAACGCTTTCTATCGATGTGGCCTGTTTATAGTCCTGACTTAGGAAATACATAGCCACTCCAAGTGCTATTCCAGCAATGAGAGCAGATACTGCTATTGCACATAATGTCATTGAAGGTATTGAAGCACCACCAAAACCGAGTCCAATACCAAGATAAACGACAGGCATAATGAAAAATAAACTATCATATTTAGCACTTTCTTTTTTCGATTTAGCTTGGTCTTTCATACATTTAATGAGTACTTCTCTTGTTTTTCCTTCAGCTAAATCTAATGGAATTTTCCTATTTCTATCCTTCATCAAAGGATTTGCACCATATTTCAAAAGGGCTTCTATTGCTTCAGTGTTATTACTTATAACAGCTTGGTGTAATAACGTATTTCCACTTTGACCTTGAAAATTTATCAATCCATAGAAATACTCAGGAGTAATAAATTTATGCACCGCTTCATCTAAAATATTCATTACGTTTTGAAACGGTAATATATCTCCTTTTTCAGACCTTGCATTATCGAATTTAATACAGTGGTGCAAAATAGGGTATACTATATCTCCTTGCCTATTGATAGGATCTCCATTTACAGGGACTCTATTGACAATAGCCTCTGTGAATAACGTCTTGTTAATCACAATTTCTCTATCATCAGTAAGATACTCTTGCAACTCTTTAATTTTTTCTGTAAATTTCTTTTCTTGATTATTAATGATTTTAACTAAAGTAGTCATACCATCTCCTTGTTCTAATTATATTAACAATATAATAAATTCTACTAAAAGTCAAATTTTTAATTAAAAAGTTAATATAATTTATTAGCAATCCCTACAAATGTCAAATAAATTCCGAAAATCCATCAAAAAAAACTCACAGGATCAACATCTATTGTTACTGCAATATTTGAACTCAAATTACAGCAATATTTCAGCTTCCTCTTTATAGATAGACTATGTTTATTGTGTATTTTGAGTAACACTCTATACCGATATTTATTATTTAAGAAATTTATTGCTGCTGGCGATGGGCCAAAAATTTCAAATTCTTCCGGCATCAAGCGCTGGGAAGTAGCTGAATACTGATTATGCAAAAAGCTTGTTATCTCACTTGCTGCTTTCTGCGTTGCAAATTGATCCTTACCGCAAACTATAAGCGCTATTAGCCTACTAAATGGTGGCATTTTAGCTTTGCGCCTTGACTCAAGTTCAATTTCATAAAACAAATCCCTTTTTTGCTGCTGCAATGCTTTTATTATCAAGCTTTCAGGGTTATTAGTTTGCACTATTACCATTCCTTTCTCATTGAACCTTCCTGACCTTCCTGCAACTTGATGCAATAATTGATACGTCTTTTCTGCTGCCCTAAGGTCAGAATTTTCAAGGCCTAAATCTGCATTTATCACTCCAACCAAAGTTAATTTAGGAAAATTATGCCCTTTAGCAATTACTTGTGTACCGATTATGATATTCACCTCTTCCTTGAGCACTGAGTCAATGATGTTACCAAGCGACTTCTGATCGCTGCTTATAATCGCAGTCTTTGCATTTGGTATTAGTTTCACTATTTCTTCAAGCAATCTTTCAATTCCCACACCATAAAGGAACAATGACTGCTCACTTTGACAATTAGAACATTTTTCTGGAAGTTTTGACTGGTAAGAGCAATGATGACACAAAAGGACGTTCTTCTTTTTGTGGTATGTAAGCCAAACAGCGCAATTTGAGCAGGAAATTTTATATCCACATTTTTTACAAACTGCAAGTTGTGCATACCCTCTGCGGTTTAGAAAGAGCATAGCTTGCTGTTTTTTCTCTATGGTTTGTTTTATGCCTTCGAAAAGCTCATTGGAAATCCATTGTTTATTATTCACTACTTTTATGTGTGGCAACTCTGCATCACCGAATCTTTTAGTCAATTTTACATGATTGTAATTTCCGTTTTTAACATGATAAATTGTTTCAAGCAGTGGAGTAGCTGATGATAAAACAATCGGAATGTTTTCTATTTTTGCTAAGATAATTGCCATATCTCGGGCATTATATATAACTCCCTGTTCTTGTTTAAAAGATGAGTCATGCTCTTCATCAACGATGATCAATTTTAGGTTTTTATAAGGTAAAAAAAGCGCTGACCGTGCCCCAATAATTATCTGCGCACTTCCATTTGCGATACTGAGCCAATTATTTCGACGAGCTTTTGGAGTGAGCCCTGAGTGCCACTGAGCTATATTGCCAGATGTCTGACTGCGAACACGATTTACCAATTGTGAAGTTAGGACAATTTCAGGCAGGAGGATTAGCACTTGTGCATTACCCTCTTCTGGTGTCATTCCAGTGCTTGACACTGGAATCCAGTCTTTATCGTACAACTGCTTAGTGTACTGATTTGAAATTAAGTTTTCTGGATCCCAGTGTCGGGGCACTGGGATGACATCCTTTTTGGTAAAAATTACTCTTATATTGTAACATTCGTCTAGTTGTGTATTGAACGCTGGAATGACATAACGTTTATTTTTGAAAGTAAATTGCATAGCAAATGGTGTCATTCCAGTACGTGGCAAAGGCAGTATGCTAAGTGTTACAGTGGGTTTTGCCTTAAATACAAAGATGTCATTCAAGTAGCTGACACTGGAATGACAGGAGAAAGAAACACTGGGATGACAGGAGAAGGAAATACTGGAATGACACCATAGGGGAAACATCACGGAGTGAAACCTTTTTGGTAGACAATGTTCATATGTACTATAATTCTTAATCAATTCTGTAATCACAGAGAGATAAACTTCCGTTTTTCCAGACCCGGTTTCACCGTCAAGTAAAGTTACTGAATACTCATTCAAATTACTTATTATTTTATCACGAGCTATCTGCTGCTCAGAGTTTAATTTGTAGTCTATTTTGCTTATTTCCTGCTTTTGCTCAGCATAAACTAGTTTATCTATCTGATTTACCTTTAATACTCCTCCCATTATCACTTTTGCAAGCATACCAATAGGTATTACATTATATTGCGCAACCCACTCTGCAAATTCGATCAACTTTGGTCTGATGCTCGGTAAATCGACCTTTTGTTCAATGCATTTTAATTCTCGATCGCTCTTGTCACTACATTTCCAAACTATTCCAATCAAACGCTTTCTACCAAATGGCACCACCACATAATCCCCAATTGAAACTTCAGTATCTTCCTCAACTGCATATGAAAATAACTGATCAATTGGAAGTGGTAGTAATATCTCAACTATTCTTGTCATGGCAGCCTAAACTATTTTGTAATTTTCGAATGAATCAGAAAAATCAGATACACCTTAATGCTTTTTTCATAGTACACGATTTATAATCATAAATATTGAAAATGTGAGGAAATTCTGTATGTTTAGCGATAAAATAGTCCTAGACTTTGAAGTAGAAAAAGGTGACCCAATAGACCGATGTTACTTTTCTACACGTATCAAACTTACAGATGAGAGCAAGAATTTTCTATGTGAAAAGCTCGGTAAGCTTAACAATTTAGATGATTATTTTGATCTTAATCCTGAAAATTTTTATATTTATTACAATAAATATGGTGGGCACTACGGTATAAATGAGCTATATGTCAGAGATAATAATGGTAGATATTTAGCTACTAAACTTCCACTTGATCACAACGGATTTTCAATAGAGTTATCATTCGACGAGGTGAATTGTGGTTTTTATCCTCTTTATGCAATCTATAACCCAAATCAATATGACAAAAAGCAGGAAAAGAGCTTTGAAGATAATGGTGAACTGCGATCACTCGCATCAAGTGTGCTAGATCACTTTCTAAATGGCTTAACCATTCAAGACATGTTTTTGCAGATACAAAACAAATTTATTGAAAAAGAAACAAAATTAGCAAAAGAAAAAAGACAAGCAGAGAAAGAATTGAATCAAAAGAATGAAAAGTTAAGAGAACTCATAGAAAATGGTGAGATTGAAATATTTAAAGTAATAAAAGGTCATGGTATTGGAAATGGACGTTCAGCGGCAATTTTGCAGCTTGATGGTGATCTTGATGCAAGTAAGTACTACATAGCAGAGTATGAAGGCAATGAATACTTACATTGCACGAGCTCTGGTTATGACATACTGCTTGACCAGAGCGATTTATTTTTCGTTCTCAATAGCAGTTCTTATCTTGAACTTGAAAGCGGTTTCTACTCAATATCTGCTGGCAGCTGTGCTAAATATCTCGATATTAAGAATCGGCTTTTCAGCGATGATCAACTATCTAAGCAGTTATGCAAAATCAGGCAAGGGCTAGTTAACACGTTTTGCTCAAGACTTATTTATAGTGAAAATTTTTAAGAGGTGGATATGAAATTCAAAATAAACTCTGGATATGATAAATCACAAACGTTGATTAAAAAATTATTTCCAAATAAAGAAAGTATAGTAATAAACGATCAGCTTACGATAGAAGTGAAATATGGGGGGCTAGCTAGTTATACACCCGAGTATATAAAACAAACTGTAAAAGATGCTTATGGAGCTTGGTCTGAAAATTTTTATTCACAAAAAAGCAGTCATGCTGGTCCGGTAAAATTGCAGCTTTATGTGCTGAAAAATTATGATGATTATAAAGCTCATATAAAGGAACTTTCAGGTGGTAAAGACCATCGTGAATTATGGGGTGGTGGAACAGTAAGAGCACATGAAGCTGACGGCACGATAGCAAAGACTTTCATTGTTGGAGATGTAAATGGCTTACTTTGTGCAAAATCTAAAATCTTAATGGAAAAAATGAGCGATGCATTTCTTGAGTACGCCACTGGCGACCTCAATGCAGTACCTGAAATTTTACGTACCGGTATGAAGCTTTTCATGTGGAGCTATGATGCAGCTAAAAAAGAAAGTACTCGCGATATGCACTACACAAAAGAAGCATACAATAAAATGCAGGAATCTGGTTATGATACACCGTATAAAATAGCAAGTATGTCTACCGACTATAGAATGTCAGATTGCTTGGTAACATTCCTACAAGAAAAACATCCTCAATTCATAAAGCAATTGCTGACTGAAATGTCCTTCAATGGAGTACAAGCGATATCAAAATTCAAGCATATTTTGAATAATTCAGAAATTGAAAAAGAATTTGAGCAGTGGATGGATATAAAAAGTGGCAATAAAATTGTAGCAGATCTTGTACCAGATAATGAGGTTATTACTTACAGCGAACACAAGCTTCAAATAAACATAAAATATGATAATAAAGAACTAAGTCAGGAAAAAATAAGTGATATAAAAGACATCATCGAGAATAGTATAAAAGACTTTGACTCGACATTTGGCATTAATAATTCTCAGCCTTGGCACAATATACAAAATAAAGTCAACGTTTTCGTGTTTAACACAAAAAGTGACTACGAAAACTATCTGAAGGAATTGAACGTTAACTATAAAGGCAATTCCGGTTTGACGCTCCAAGGTCGCGGCTCAGAAACTCATGTTTATTTTTATCTACAAGACCAATTCGATGACTCGTGTAAAACTTTAAAACACGAATTGGGACACGCTTTGACTGTCATTAATTCCTATTACGGTACGGGTGACATTTTACCTAAAGCTATGCATGAAGGAGTTGCTAACTATATAGCAAGCTTGGAAGACGGTCAGCATATCAATGATCACGGAGATAAAGAGGCCTTGATTGCAATAAGAAATAAAGATCTCAAACCAGATGAGATATTGCGCAATAATATTATGAACGATAAAGGGGAACATTATCATTCAGACGCTGAACAAGTGATCAAATTTCTTGAAGATAAACACCCAGATATGATTGATAATTTGCTCAAGAGCCTTTCTAAATCTGGTACGAATAGGTCTCAAGGTAATAAATTATTTGAGGATTTTTTGGCTGAGCTAAAAGGCTATGACCAAGAATTTAAACAGTGGGTCAAGGCTGAGTTGAGTGGTCTAAAGCATGAGCACGGAGTATCAAGTACGCAAGAGGATAAAGCTGAACAACCTTTTAGTGAAGAAAAAGAAAGAAGTAAAAGGTTACTAGAAGAAGACAAAGATGAGCAAAAAGAAGTTGTTATGAGAAGTGTAATAGAAAATATGGATAACAATTCTATCAACGAAGTGGAAGCTTCAAGCAGTGTTGCAGATGCACAACATCCCTTAAAAATAGAGGAACCTAATGATCAATCTATAAACGAAGAAGTTAAAGTGAAAAGTAAAGTCGAATCTAGAAAGAAAAGGTCAATCGACGAAGATAAAGAAGAAGATGCTATAGGAAATGTGAATGAGATAAACGAGGTAACAGGTGCAACACGTTTACATTCTGCTGCTTCATTAGGAGATTTAAGCAAGGTAGCAACGCTTGTAAAACACAACGCATATATTGATACAAGAGACCATAATGGACAAACACCACTACATTACACCATTCAGTCAGGAAATACGGAAGTAGCAAAATATCTTATTGATAATGGCGCAAATCTTAATATTCGAGATAATTATTATCATAAAACTAATACTCAATATGTCTATTACAAGACACCTTTACACTATGCTATTGAATCTGGCAATACAGAGATAGCTAAGTACTTAGTAGATCGTGGTGCAAACCCTAATATTCAAGATGCTTATTCCAAAGCACCATTATACAGTGCTATTTATTCAGGTAATGCAGAAATAGTGAAGTATCTGTTAGATCATAATGCAGATCCTAATAGTAAGGGTTTTTCGTTACTTGCTGCTATTAAGCTAGGACATGCGGAAATAGTTAAGAGTTTAGTTGAGCATGGTGCAGATCTTAGTATCAAGAACACGTCAGCTCAAACGCTGCTGCACTATGCAATCGAGCTAAAACACACGGAAATTGCTAAGTACTTAATAGATCATGGTGTAGGTATTGACACTCGTGATATTAGCTCTGGTAAATCTCCACTACATTTTGCCATGCACATGAAAAATATGGAAGTAGTTAAATATCTCATAGAGCACAATGCGGATATTGATGTTCAGGATAGCTACGGCTTAACACCTTTGCACCTTGCTGTTGATCTTGGAAATAAGGAGATGATAGAGCGTTTAGTTGAAAAAGGTGCGAATATTAACGTGCAGGATAATGATGGTTGGACACCGTTGGTTCATGCAGTGAGGAATGGGCAATTAGATACAGTAAAGTACCTAGTAAAAAACGGTGCTGATATTAATGTTGTGGATAAAGAAGGAGATACATTGCTTGATCATGCTGTATTTTGTATAAAAGATGCAAAGTTATACAAAGATGTAGCGGATAGTAAAAAACATGGTGATGACGGTTTTTATTATCAAGAACCTTCAAAGAATTCTGCAATTCGGGAAGAGACTGGAGAGGACATGCTTAAATATCTTAAAAAAACTATTATGCAAGAAGAGGAACCTAACAATATAGATCAAATGCCGGCAGATCAACCTGTAATTGAAGAAAGGAGTAAAAGATCGATAAGAGGAGACGAAGAGAAGCAAGAGGAAACAATTGTTATAGATAATGTGAAAGAAGAATCACAACATCCTTTAAAAATCAAAGTGGGTGAACCTATTGAAATGGGGAAATATAAGGTAGAGCTGCAAGTGACGTATGATGATGTAAGGAATTTTTATGATACTATACGTGGCAAATATCATGATGGTAGTGGATACAATTACGAGCAAATAATGGTTTTATATAATGGAATTGTCAAGCCAGCATCACAGCATTATGACGAGTCATTTACTCTTGCTGAGTCCTATATTGCAGATGATCATCTATTTATCAAAAATCAAGATTTTGGAGTTTTGAATGATTTTAATGAGATGTTCTATAAAAGTGATGAGTTTATGTAACATAAAAAGTGGATGAGAATTAATTGATATAGGAAATTAGGGTTTTTGCATGATCTTCTATCATTCCAATCAGAAAGGTGTCATCCCAGTGCTTGACACTGGCTTTTTTTACTAGATTCCAGCATCAAGTGCTGACCATCTACTACCAAAATTGCCTACAAATTGCAACAGTTGTGCTCTTGACCACTAGAGTTTTAAAAGGAAGGTGTCATGCCAGTCTGGCATCCAGTTAAATTCACGAGTATAAAAAAATACAACGTTTCTGATGATGATGGAAATTAGTGTTTACTCGGATGATACCCTTTGGGTTTTGTACAGCTATCCTTCATGTGCTATGTAAATAACAACTATGCAACAGTTCAAGATTATTTACCAAGTATAGACATCAGCTCATCCCATTCTCTTTTACCAATGCCACTTTCTTCTCTCGTAACATTTTCTCCTTTTATTAGCTTGCGAATTATTTCAAGACCAGTTTTTGAAATGCAGGCTGATTTTAAGGAATATTCAACGAAAGCATTGTAGGCTAGCGGCACCCATTTCTTCACTATGTCCAACATAACTTCTGCATAGACTCTAATTTCATATTGGGCGTGCTTATCAGCTCTGAGCTTTAGAAAATGAAGAAGGTTATGTAAATCTATCTTCCAATAAAATTGTGTGTAGTAATTAAGTGTTAGGTTAGTGCGAGCAATTTCCCTTGCAAGGCCCTGCCCAATAAATTTCTCATAATGAGAATATACTAAATTAGAGTCATTTGTCAGAAAATCTATTATTTCTTTTGAAGTATTTGAATCAAAAGCTTCACCGCTGCCTTGTTTATTATTATCAGATTGTTTTGCAACCTGTTCTGGTTTTGGTATATAAAATTCATTATCAAGTATCGAATACCTTCCAGAATATTCATTCACATTTGCAGTTCTATGTCTTATCCATTGTCTTGCAACAAAAATTGGAAGTTTCACGTGAAACTTAATTTCACACATTTCAAATGGAGTTGTGTGATGGTGTCTCATCAAATATTTTATAAGCGCCTCATCTTGATTTATCTGTTTCGTTCCCTTTCCATAAGAAACGCGAGCAGCTTGAACTATGGCGCTATCAGAGCCCATATAATCAATCACTCGAACAAATCCATGATCTAATACCTTATGTTCCTCATATAGAATGTCATCTATCTCTTTTACTGTAGCTCGTTTAGTTATTTCATTCATAATATATCCTCAAGGAGATGTCAGCTCCACATGAATTAAGTTTTTCATCCATTGCCTCATATCCTCTCCATAAATGATGTGAGTTATTTATTGTAGTTTCTCCTTTAGCTACCAAAGAAGCAAGAATTAAAGCTGCTGTTGACCTTAAGTCATTAGCATGTAGATCAGCTCCATATAAGCTCTTTATTCCACTTATAGTAGCTTTACTTTTTTCGATGCTGATATCAGCACCTAATTTTCTTAACTCATTTGCATGTGCAAATCTATTTTCAAAAACATTTTCTTCAATTACTGATATTCCACCTGCAATTGACATTGCAGACATTAGTTGTGGTTGCATATCACTGGGAAAGTTAGGATATGGATTTGTTGCAACGTGAGCAGATTTAATAGGGCCACTTTTTCTGGAAATAATAATACCATCGTCATGTAACTCAACTCTGGTTCCTATAGTCTTCAATTCATTTACAATACATCCTATATCAGATAGACTTACTCCTTCTAACTTTAGCTCGCCGCCGGTAATGACAGCAGCTAGCGCATATGTACCGGCTTCTATGCGATCTGGTATTATTTTATGCTCACACCCATTTAATGCTTCAACACCTTCTATTGTGATTTTTGTGTTATTAACTTCAATATTGGCACCCATACTCTTCAGAAACTCTATTAAATCAAGAACTTCCGGCTCGATTGCAGCATTGTTTATTATCGTTACTCCTTCTGCAAGTGTTGCTGCCATTATTATATTTTCTGTTGCACCAACACTCACTTTTTTAAATGTTATTTCTTTGCCTTGCAATTTCCCCTTTGTTGTTGCAGTTATATTACAGCCATCAATTTCAATTTGAACTCCCATTGCTTCAAGCGCCTTGATATGCATGTCAACAGGACGTTTTCCAATATTACACCCACCAGGAAACACTGTTGCAATTTTACCAAATCTACTAAGCATTGGACCCAACATTAGAAAAGATGCTCGCAGTCTGCTTGCAATTTCATGTGATATTAAATGGTTATTGATATTGCTACAGTCAATTTTTAAAGTGTGATTTGCTTTATAATCTTTATTGTGTATGAAATTCACTTTTGCACCAAGACTCTTAAGCAGCTCAGACATCAAGTGTACATCAATTAAATCAGGTATATTATGTAAAGTTACTGAAGAATTACTCAACAAGCTCGCCGCCATTATTGGTAAGACGGCATTCTTTGAACCATTAATCTTGATTTTTCCAACCAAGGGTCTATGATTACTCCTTACTAATATTTTACGCATTTATTAAGCTAGACTTTATTGAATAAGTATAGTGAACCAGCAGTAAAAGGCAAATTGCAAACAATATCAAGTCAGATCTCTTCATATAGTACCATACACAACTGTTGTAATTTGCAAATTTTGGAGTAACAAGGGGTGTCATTCCAGTGCTCGACACTGGAATCTAGTTAAGTTGGTAAGCATAAAAGTAGTCATTTTATGTTAAAATACAACATTTTGATGATTATGTAAAGGCTGGATTCCAGTGTCAGCTACTCGAATGACATCTTCATAGTCGATTCAAAATAGCATAGTTAACTACAACTTTCCAAAAATAAGAGACGCATTAGTGCCACCAAAACCAAATGAATTAGAAAGCACATACTGAATTTTATGCTCTTGAGCTTCAAATGGTACAAAATTCAAATCACATCCTTCTGAAGGTTTATGCAGATTCAAAGTTGGTGGAACAATTCCGCTCTTTAATGCAAGGATACTAAATATTGCTTCAACACTTCCTGCAGCACCAAGTAAATGTCCTATAGAAGATTTAGTCGAGGAAACAGGTATTTTATAGGCATACTCACCGAATAACTGCTTCATTGCTATTACTTCTATTTTGTCTCCAAGTGGTGTTGAAGTGCCATGTGCATTGATATACCCAATTTGACTTGGGCTGATTTGTGCATTTTTTAAAGCAAGCTCCATTGCCTTAAATGCGCCTCTTCCTTCTGGATGAGGTGCTGTGATATGGTACGCATCTCCTGTTAATCCATATCCAGTGAGTTCTGCATATATTTTTGCTCCTCTTTTTTTTGCATGTTCATATTCTTCCAGCACTAATATACCTGCTCCTTCGCCCATGACAAACCCATCGCGTTCTTCATCCCATGGCCTTGAGGCTTCTTCAGGCTTATCATTGAATTTAGTTGATAGCGCCTTCATCGATGCAAAACCTGCAATTCCAACTCTGCATAACGCACTTTCTGCTCCGCCTGCAATCATCACATCAGCTTCATCAAGTTTTATAGCTCTTGCTGAGTTTATAATTGCATGCGCACCTGTTGCACATGCAGTGACCGCTGAGTCATTTGGACCTGTAAATTCGTATTTGATAGAAATATGGCCAGATATCAAATTTATTAGGCTTGCAGGGACAAAAAATGGACTGACACGCCTAGGCCCCTTTTCTTGCATGGTAATTACGTTTTCTTGAATTGATGGAAGGCCACCTATACCAGAACCAATAACTACACCTACTCGCTCTTTATTAATATTTTGATTTTCCAAAACTAGTGAATCATCTACTGCCTGAATAGCAGCTGCAATACCGTAATGAATAAAGCGATCTGTTCTTTTTAGGTCTTTTTCAGAAATATAACCTAGTGGATCGAAGTAACTTTCAATATCATCAGATTGCGTTGGAACTTGCCCTGCAACCCTGCAAGCAAGATCAGAAAAATCAAACCTATCTGTACTGATTTCTTTTATGCCAGATTTACCTTTGATCAACCTTGACCAAGTATTATTAACACCTACTGCTAGTGGAGTAATTAAGCCAATACCAGTAACTACTACTTTTCTGCTCATTCAACATTAATTGTTTGCTTTGTTTACTACATATTCAACTATCTGTTCCATGGTTTCCATCTTTTGTGCATCTTCATCAGGAATCTCTATACCAAACTCTTCTTCAGCTGCCATGATAATCTCAACTGCATCTAAACTGTCTGCACCATGCTCTGAAAGCTTTGAAGAGCCATCAAATTTTTCTACATCCTTACTAATATGCTCTAGTATGATCTTTTTTACCTTTTCTTCTATATCTTCTCTAGTACTTTTTGCCAATTCACTCATTTTTCACCAAAAAATAATCTATACCTTCGATGTTATAAGAAATTTTGATGTTTGCAATAGCTTTTATGGTTATTATAAAGGTTTTTAGATGAGATATGCTTCAATGTGTTGTATGCTAGATGAAGCAACAAGAAATTTATTTATTGCAGAAATAAACAGGATTTTACCTAAAAATAGTCAAAATAGGCTCATATCAGCCATGCGTTATGTGCTTCTTGCTCCTGCAAAATACATACGTCCTTTTTTAGTCATAGCATCTTCGTCGATATTCAACATAAAGGTTGAAAAAGCAATAACAGCAGCAGCAGCAATTGAATTTATTCATGCTTATTCCCTAATTCACGATGATCTACCATGTATGGATAACAGCGACACCCGCAGAGGCCAGCCAAGCTGCCACAAAAAATTTGGTGAAGTAACAGCAATACTTGCTGGAGATGCACTACTTACCCTGGCTTTTGAGGTATTATCTTCATTAAATTGTGAGATTATAAAAGTGCTCTCTCAGGCAATAGGAGTTAGGGGAATGGTGGGAGGACAGATTTTAGATATTAACAGTGAGCATATAGATTTTAACCCCCAACCCTATGTCATCCCAGTGCTTGACACTGGGATCCAGAAGGCTTTGCCTACAAGCATTTCGTGCAAAAAGCCATGCGATGGTGAAGCTGAACATGAAATGGATTCCAGTGTCAAGCACTGGAATGACACCCTTTCTACCTTAAAACCACAACATTCGTACGGCTGTATGTATAACGCTGGAATGACGTCGGGCCAAGCTGATAAAATAAAGGAAGTTCATTTGATGAAAACTGCAAAACTATTTGCAGCTTCATGTGAAATAGGGGCTATAATAGGCAATGCTACAAGCGAAGAGCGGAGAGCATCATATAACTATGGAATAAATCTAGGGCTTATCTTTCAAGCTAAGGATGATATTGAAGATTATGAGCAGGATAAAACAAATAATTTGATATCTGTGCTTGGGAAAAGTGAGATGGAAGAATATATAGATGGCCTTTTTAAACAAGCCTCAGATAATTTGAGTGTGCTTTCAGGGAATACTAATTATTTATATGATTTATTGAATCAAGTAAGAAAAGATGGTTAAAAAAATTATATTACAAATATTTATCTCTGTAGTAATGGTTCTCACTTTAGCTTCTGCTTTTATAATTACTATTGTTTATATAAACAAAGATAAGCCGGAAAAAGGGGACAAGCTTTACGAGATAAATGCCACACATGATGGTTTAACACAGACGATAGCACGTTATCTAGTCAAGCCAATACTTGAATCAGCACTTGATCGCTATATTGAAAAGCATGGGCTAGCAGAATATTTAGAAGAAATAACACAGCAAAAAGAAGAAGAGCCGATAAATTTTTATGAAATTACTGAAGGCAGTGGCAGCAAGGCTTTTTGTGGCCAAGAAGTCCTGCTACAAATGTACAAAATATCCAACAATCTAGCAATGCTACTTCCGACTGATGTCACTTTGAAAATAGGTCAGGATTATCTAAAAGAAGTGAATTTAGGGGTAATAGGTATGAAAGAAGGCGGAGAACGTGTAGTTACTATTGCCGCTGATGACAACAAAATGAATTTTAACTCTTATTACATCAAACTGATTGAAGTAAAAGATAAATATCCTGATTCAGTAAATAACCTGATGATTTTTAATGACTTAATTAACAAAATTGGAAAACAAGTAAAGTGTGGTGATGAGATATCGGTTCAATATAGCATAAAGAGACATAATGGTGAGTATATAATCAAAGATCAAACAGTGCAGTTTAAAGTTGGTGACAGAAAAGCACCACTTGCTATAGAACTTGGAGTTGTGGGAATGAGAGCTGGTAATAAAAGAACTATTCTTTCTCCACCTGACCTTTTAACTGGTATATTAATAAAAGACATAGATTTTGATGAAGAAAATATCTCAATAATTGATTTAAGCTTGAATTCTACTATTGAAAAATAGCTTAAAGAATATAGCTATGGTTGGCAGAAATAAGAGATTGCAAGACAAGAGAAAATAAACTCTTTTGAATACTCTATATTGCTTAAAAAGAGCTTCTTCTAAAGTATAAACTTAGATAAATCAAGCTGCTTTGAAATTGATTCAAGCTTGTCTCTTACATATTTACTATCTATAACAAATTTTTCACTGTTTTTTTCAGAAGCGATAAAACTTATTTCATCTAAAAGCTTCTCCATGACAGTATGAAGCCTTCTTGCACCTATATTTTCTACTTCTCTATTAACTGTAAACGCTATTTCAGCTATGGTTTCTATACCATCATCAGTGAACCCAAGCGTCACATTTTCTGTTTTCATTAAAGCTATATACTGCTTTAACAAACTAGATTCTGGTTCCTTTAATATTTTTATTAAATCCTCTTGAGTAAGTGCCTTAAGTTCCACTCTAATTGGCAATCTACCCTGTAATTCTGGTAAAAGATCAGATGGTTTAGACAAATGAAAAGCACCAGATGCAATAAATAATATATAGTCTGTTTTTACTGGACCATACTTAGTTGAAACAGTTGTTCCTTCAAGTAGTGGTAACAGATCGCGTTGCACCCCTTCTCTGTTGACTTCACCTTTTATTTCTGTACGTGCTGCAATTTTATCTATTTCATCTAAAAACACTATGCCTTCATTGCTAACAAGATCAATCGCTTCTTTGATTACCTTATCTTCATCCATTAACTTCTCACTTTCTTCGTTAACCAATATTTCTCGAGCTTCTTTTACCTTAACTGTAATAGTTTTTGTTTTTTTGCTCCCATTAAACATCTTGCCAACTATTTCTGTTACATTCATCACGCCAATTTGCCCACCCGGCATACCAGGTATATCAAAAGTGGGTAGCATACCCTTGCTCTCCCTGACGTTAATAGAAACTTCTCCATCTTCAAATTCCTTATTTCTCAGTCTTTCTCTGAAAACCTTTTTGCTTTCCTCAGTTGCATCTTCGCCAACCATGGAATTAACTATTATCTTTTCTGCTAAATCCAAAGCTTTTTTAGTTAAGGCTTTACATGCTTTTTCCTTAACTAAAACTATTGCTGTGTCAACTAAATCACGTATTATCGAGTCAACATCACGCCCAACATATCCTATTTCGGTAAATTTCGTTGCTTCAATTTTTATAAAAGGTGCACCAGCAAGCTTTGCTAAACGGCGAGCTATTTCAGTTTTGCCAACTCCCGTATGGCCTATCATGAGTATATTCTTAGGTATAATCTCTTCACGTAGTGGAAGTGGGACTTTATTTCGACGCCAACGATTTCTGAGTGCAATAGCAACAGCACGCTTTGCGTCATTCTGCCCAATTATAAATCTATCCAGCTCTTTAACTATTTTCTGTGGTGGTAGATCATCTAATAAAGCTTGTGAGCTTTGAGTGCTACTACTTTCTGTACCTTCATTTTCATAGAGGACATTTTTTTCATTGCAGTTATCAGATTGACCTACTACAGGTTGAGCAAAAGAATTGGTACACAAGATTCTTGACATATTACTCCTCTATTTTTTCGATAATTACATTATGGTTTGTATAAACACATATATCGGCAGCTATCTTCATAGCCTTTTTTGCAATCTCCTCTATTGATATCCCTTCGACGTCAATCAAAGCCTTTGCTGCAGATAAAGCAAAATTTCCTCCAGAGCCAATGGCTGCAACCCCATCTTCAGGTTCAAGAACGTCACCCGTTCCTGTAATGACCAATGAAATGGATTTATCTGCCACAATCATCATAGCCTCTAATTTCCTTAGATATTTATCCATTCTCCAGTCTTTTGCAAGTTCAACACATGCTCTCATTAACTGTCCCGGATGTTTGTCAAGTTTTGACTCCAGTCTTTCAAAAAGGGTAAATGCATCAGCCGTTGCTCCAGCAAAACCGGCAATTACGGAATCACCAGAAAGACGCCTAACTTTTTTTGCTCCAGATTTTATAACGGTATGGCCTAGCGAGACTTGTCCATCACCTATTACTACTACACTTTTATCTTTTCTAATTGACAGTATAGTAGTCCCATACATTTTACTGTTGTCATGATGAATCATTTTTTTGCTACTTTATATTGTAAGTATTAGTTAAGATTATAGCTTATAATATAGTACTTTTCTTATAACATTTAAAGTGTAGATGCAAAATATAATTCATTCAAATTTGGAAAAAGATATAAATAGTTGGTTCAAAACAAAATTTAATGGCCTTACATTACCATTTTATAGCTCCATAGATCTTAGGAATTCAGGCTGCAAAATTGCTCCAGTAGACGCCAATTTGTTTCCTGCAGGGTTCAATAATCTAAGTGAAATATCGAGAGTAACAGCAGCAAAATTGATAAAAAGCTACTTTGAAACAAAACAATATAAAAAGGCTCTTATAATACCAGAGAATTACACACGAAATAAAATGTATATAGAAAATGTATTTGCCATAGAAAAAATACTGCAACTTGCAGATTTCGAGACTAAAATCGGTCTCTTTCACAGTGAAGCATATAATTTAATAGAATTATACGAGACTATTGTAGAAGAAAACTCTTTGCTAAAGACAACTTCAGGGTTTGTACCCGATGTTGTTATACTGAATCGAGACATGACAAGCCACATTCCTGATATTCTCAAAAATGTAAAACAAGAGATAATACCAAGCCCATTGTATGGTTGGCACAGTAGACAGAAATTTCAATATTTTAAAATTTATCAAGAATTAGCATCCGAGTTTTGTAGCGAATTTCAAATAGATCTATGGCTTATTTCTGCATTTACAGAAAACTGCAATGAAGTAGATTTTAATGATGATTCATCACTAAAAGCAATAGCGGTTAAAGTTGATCAAATATTGTCCTTAGTACAAAAAAAATATCAGGAACATAAAATAAAAACACAACCTTACGTTTTTATCAAAGCAAGCAATGGCACATACGGGATGGGTATCATAACAGTGACAAGCGGTGAAGAAGTATTAAACCTCAACAAAAAAAAGCGCCATAAAATGAAAAAGGTAAAGGAAGGGATAGAAGTAAGTAGCGTTATTATACAAGAAGGTGTACCAACCATCGATGTATTTAAGCGCAGTCCTGCAGAACCGCTAATATACTACATAGGAAATATACCAATGTGCTACTTATATAGGTGTAATAGCAGAAAAGATATATATTCTAGCTTGAATTCCACTGACTGTGAATTTTATGATATTAGCCAAGAAAATAAAACCCTGCCACTTTGGAACATTGTTAGCAAATTAGCAGTGCTAGCATTAGCAGTGGAAATTAGGTCTTTTCATCTCTAATCATTAATTTCTATAATGTTGCCATTATGCTGAGCATGGCGAGCGCCATCAAGTCCAGTAGAAGGATCCGTACCATTACTAGGTTGATTGACAAATCTATCGATGTTTGATACCAAGTATGCCAGACTTAATATTATACTCACTGTTACGCTTAAGTTGAAGTTATAGATTATACCACCACCCAAATCTATTGGTATGGTTGAAATTTCCATTCTTTTTAAGATGAAGCTTAACAAGCCCAATGACAAAGCGAATGTGCTAAAAATAACGTCTTTACTATATTTAGCAGACTTTTCAGAATCCTTATTATCCAGATACTTCTTCCATGTATAATAGTAGCTTATAAATTCTGAAAATAGAAACAGAACTGCTGATGTTAAGCTAATATAACTTATTATATCTTTATTGTTTCCAGCTAAGAAATGAATGATTTTTGTCTGCATCAATATTCCTATGATACAGTGTGTCAAGAAGGCCGAGCTACCTACAACCTGTACTGATTTTTTAGGTTCATTTTTATCATCTTGAGGTCTATATCCAGCCAAGCTGAGTCCGGAATGAAGAATATATAATACTGATGTTGGTAATTTTATTAACTTGGCAATATCTGATACAGCAGAAATACTAGATCTGTTATTGTCAATAAACTCGCAACAAAATTGTAGTGAAATCTTACACAATATGCCTGTTAACCTACTGCAATACAATACATCTTTCTGAGATCATGGTTATGGGCAGCGTGTACCCTTTGTGCAAATGTATTTATTTTTTTTTCTAGCATAAATAGCTAATAAAATAATAGCTTTTTACTACTTTACTATATAAAATCTTAAAAGAAAAGTGCTATAAATTAGGACTTTGAGGGTGATTTACACATAAGTCAGCTAAGCACTTGATAAATAAGAAATCGGTACTGAGAGTTGGTACGCGAAAGTAATATCCTTCTTTGATAATTGCTTTATACTCTATATCAAGTTCAACTAGCGTTTCCGAATGCTCAGAAACAAAAGATATAGGTGACAAAACTACAGGTATATCATCGGCTCTTGCGCGTGATAGCTCACTTTCAGTGCTCGGCTCTAACCATTTTACAGGGCCAACCTTACTCTGATAGCATATTCCCCAATCAAGATCTTCAATATTCAATTTTTTTACTATTAATTTTACTGTTTTTTCTATCTGTGAAGCGTAAGGATCGCCTTTTTTTAATAACACTAATAGGTAGGCTATGGGCTGAAAATAGGACTCTTGGCTTACCGATTTTGCTAGCTAATTTATAATATTTAGACGTCAGATTAACATGAGCCTCAATAAAGTCTTTATTGTCATAATAATGATTGATTACTTTTGTGTTACATTCTAGGCTATATTTTTTGGCATTTTTCTGCCAATTTTCAATGGATGACAGGGTTGTCGTGGTTGAATATTGGGGATATAGTGGTAGCAGAATGATTTCGTCAGGATCGAATTGCTTTACGCTTTTAACAACTTCATCAGCAAATGGATGCCAATAACGCATGCAGATGAATACTTTTGATGTCATTCCAGCGCTTGACGCTGGAATCCAGTGTTTTTTTCTAGATCCCAGTGTCTGAGCACTGGGATGACACAAGATAGGTTCATTAAGCTTACATTCAAGTGCATTAGCTTGTGCTTTTGTATTTTCCAAAATTGGTGATTTACCTCCAATTTCCTCGTATATTTTTCGTGCAATATTTTCTCGTTTTGCAGATATAAACTTTGCTAAAAGAAACCGAAAGGGATTCAGTAGATTGATTATTCTCCTGTCATAAAAAAGATTGAATAAAAAAGGACGAACCGCATTCAATGAATTAGGTCCGCCAAGGTTAAATAAGATAACTGCCTTTTTCACCTACGCACTACTTACAACAAGTTACTTCTGGGGCGCCTATAAAATTAGCTACACACTCA
The DNA here is from genome assembly GCF_001027565.1 of Wolbachia endosymbiont of Armadillidium vulgare str. wVulC. Taxonomy (NCBI): domain Bacteria; kingdom Pseudomonadati; phylum Pseudomonadota; class Alphaproteobacteria; order Rickettsiales; family Anaplasmataceae; genus Wolbachia; species Wolbachia endosymbiont of Armadillidium vulgare. The sequence continues at coordinate 416,187 of NZ_ALWU01000010.1, forward strand.
TCGAGTTTAGTTACAGGCACTAAATTTCTCACACTTGCATACAATAAATGGCCTGATCTCTGCAGGTTACTCTTGGTGGATGTGAAGCTCCAATCAAAAAATGTATCGACAAAAAGACTTGGTACCGTTTCAAGAAGTTCAACAGCAGCTAAAGATAACATGATACAACTTTGCAGGACCTTCAGAAGAACCTTTAGAGGGAAAAGTAAAACTTTAACGAAAAGAGAGGTGCTACTCGTTTCATACAGTGGTTGCCCTAGATTAGGCGAATTATACTCGATGTGTTTTCTGTTTTGATCGAAAATAGGAAATTTTATAGCATCCTTCTTAAATTCCGTGTCTATTTCTTTTCTACTATGGTTGATGATTTTTTCCATTAACTCCTCACGCACGTGAAAAGTTCTTACAAAAAAGCATGTTGCAACCATCAATGCAGCACATATAAGCGCACACTGTATAAGACTTATACTACCTACCATAGCTGGCAGCGCAAAACAAACAAATGGCACTATGACAGCCATTTCAAGAAACGGAATAGTATTTCTTTTCATTGCAAAGGCAGCGCCTTTTTTTAATTCTGTATTATGATGTGAGCTATATTCCAAATAACTTAAAAATGCCAAATTAAAAGTCAAAAATCCTTTTGTTCCACAAAAAATTGACGATTTCAAGTTATTGACCAATTTTTTAGCAGTAGATTCAGCTTGCTTAGTAGTGTTATTTTTACAACATTCACCCATACAATACCTCCTTGATGGTTTGTTCTTAACTATAAGTAAAAAATTGCTTTTATCAAATCAAAATTTACAATAAAATAAATCTACAAATATACAATCTTATATAAGAAACAACATGGCAATTGAGAAAACACTTTCAATATTAAAACCTGATGCAGTAAAAAATAACATTACAGGCAAGATAAATTCACACATTGAAAGCTCTGGGCTGAAAATTATAGCACAAAAAATGATGTTACTGACAAAAAAACAAGCAGAGCTGTTTTATGAAATTCATAAAGATAGGTCTTTTTTTGGAGAATTAGTGGAATTTATGACCTCTGGTTCTGTGATAGTTCAAGTTTTAGTTGGTGAAAATGCAGTAAGTAAATACAGACAAATCATGGGAGCTACAGATCCAAAACAGGCAGATAAAGGCACAATCAGAGGTGATTTTGCTGATGACATTAGTGAAAATAGAGTTCATGGTTCTGATAGTCTAGAAAATGCTCATAGGGAAATAGCTTTCTTTTTTGCTGAGTGTGAATTAGTGTAGTTTTACTTTTTTATACATAATTAAATTTTCTGAATTTTATGTTGAGCTATGGAATATTAGCTAAATTTTTAGTTATGAAGGAAAAGCTTTATATCAATTTCATGCATAGTATAGATAATATTTAAAATGGATCATATTGTTAATGCCTATAATAGATCTGAAGCTTCTATAGTTAGAGGAGAAGGAGTATATCTCTTCGATAAGGATGGTAAAAAATATTTAGACTTTGCTGCGGGAATTTCTACAACCTCTCTAGGCCATTGTCATCCATACATTACAGATAAACTGAAAGAGCAATTGGGTTCATTGTGGCACTGCTCTAATATTTTCACTATCCCTGAGCAGGAGAGGCTCGCTCAGCGTTTAACAGAACTTACCTTTGCTGATAAAGTTTTTTTCTGCTCAAGTGGACTTGAAGCAACAGAAGCTGCAATTAAATTTATTCGCCGTTATTTCTACTCAAAAAATCAGGAAAAGCGTAATCGCATCATTACAATTGAAGGAGGTTTTCATGGCCGCAGTATTGCTGCAATTTCTGCTGGAGGAAATGAAAAATCACGCGAAGGTTTTGCTCCACTCCTTTCTGGTTTTGACAAGGTACCAAGAAATGACATTAAAGCGCTAGAGGAAAAAATCAGCAATGAAACAGCTGCTATATTTTTAGAGCCTATACAAAGTGAAGGAGGGGTACATCCATTGGACGTAGGGTATCTAAAAAGAGTAAGAGAGATAACAAAAGCTCAAGGAATAATTTTATGCTTTGATGAAGTGCAATGCGGATATGGACGGATTGGCTCTCTATTTTACTATCAAAATATAGGAGCTGAACCTGACATGCTCACTTGTGCGAAGGCTATGGGTAATGGATTTCCCCTAGCTGCGTGTTTAGTAAAAGATTACATAGCAGAAGCAATTACTCCAGGAACTCATGGATCAACCTATGGTGGCAATCCACTTGCTATGACTGTTGGTAATGCAGTACTCGATGTAATGCTAGAAGAAGGCTTTTTTGACCATGTTAAGAAGGTTAGTAAATATCTAAAAGAAAAATTGTTGCCTTTAGCTGAAGAATTTCCGAAGATAATCTCAGAAGTTCGTGGAGAGGGTTTATTGATAGGGATAGAGCTTAGAGTACCTTTGGCTGATAAAATTGTTAGCCAATCCCTTGACAATGGCTTAATAGTGACTAAAATTTTAAATAATAGAGTAATAAGAATAACTCCTCCACTTATTGTTGAGAGTGTGCATGTGAATGCAGTGTGTGATATATTTCATGATTTGTTTTTTAATATTAAAGATATATAAACTTGCAAATGCTCCTTACAACATATAAAATCAACTCTGTTTCTATATTGCAATAACATCATACTTTAATGGATTGGTTATTGGTTTCAGTATTGTCAGCAATTTTCTTCTTGTTGATTTTATCGTTTTTGTTCTCGGGAGCAGAAATAGGGTTAACCTCAATTAGCCGCTCCCAAGTCAATAAACTAAAGCTAGAAGGTCACAAAAAAGCTAAGATAATAAACCTTTTGTTAGGTAAAAAAGAATTAACAATAGGAACAATATTAGTATGCAATACAATTATTAACATTACTTGCTCTGCTTTATTTACAGCAATATTTATAAATTCTTTTGGGCGTGAGGGCATATTTCTTTCAACAGTCATGATGACGTTTTGTATTTTGCTATTTTGTGAAGTTTTACCAAAAACTTACGCCATACAAAATCCTGAAAAATTTACATTACTTTCTGCTTATTTTATGCTGTTTTTTGTCAAGATTCTTTCTCCATTGACATTAGGCATTCAGTTTATTGTCAATCTCATTCTGAAGTTATGTGGGCTTCATAAGAATAGGGAGATAATATCCGCAGCAGACGCAATGCGTAATATGATTACTCTTCACCGCAGTGAAGGAACTATGCTGCAACAGGATTTAGATATGCTAAGTAGTATACTTGATTTGGCTGAAACAGAAATATCACAAATTATGATCCACAGGAGAAACTTATTTTCTCTTGATATAGATCGAAACAAAGAAAATTTAATAAGAGAGATTTTAATCAGCAGTCATAGTAGAGTACCTTTATGGCAAAAAGAACCAGATAATATTGTTGGAGTGGTTCACGTGAAAAATCTAATAAACGCCTTGCGTGAAAAGGATAATAAAATAGAGATTGCCCAAGTTATGTCAAAGCCTTGGTTTATACCAGAAAGTATGCCGCTTAGTGTACAACTTCACAACTTCCGTAAAAACAGGAAACACCTTGCATTTGTTATTGATGAGTATGGAGCACTGCAGGGAATCGTAACTCTTGAGGATATACTGGAAGAAATAGTTGGAGAAATTTCGGATGAACATGATTTGATCACGGAGAATTTTATAAAAAAAATATCTGATAATGTGTATCACATAGAAGGGAAATCTACTATTAGAGACATTAACAGACAGTTACACTGGAATCTCCCTGATGATGAAGCTACGACTCTAGCGGGTATGATTGTAAACGAGATAGAACGCATTCCTGACGAAAACGAAGAATTTTTCATGTACGGTTTTTGCTTTAAGATTTTAAAAAAAGATAAAAATGTTATTACTGTTATTGAAGTACAAGTAAAAACTGATAATACTATAGTAGCAATTAATTAGTTGGGTTCTATGGAAGATACAGTAAAAATAACGGCTGAAGAGTTGAAGAGTTACATAGAGAGAATCGAAAAACTTGAACAAGAAAAGAGGGATGTGCAAGATCACATTCGTGATATATATGCAAAAGCGCAGATGAAGGCTGGGATGCAAAAGTGATGAAACAAATTATTAGGCTAAGAAAGATGGATGATGGTGACAGAGAGGAACAGGAAATATTACTTGATACCTATAAACGTGCATTAGGAATGGGTTGCGAAGAAGAGCTAAGTGAATAGTAGAATTGTAGTTGGAATAAGTGGAGCATCTGGTTCTATTTATGGTGTACGGATTCTAGAAGCACTAAAAAATACCAACCATGAAACTCATTTAGTGATCAGCAGTGCTGGAAAAATAACTCTAGCTCATGAGATGAAAGAAAAACTTGAAGATATTACATTGCTTGCAGATTTTTACTATTCTGAAGAAAAAATAGGAGAAAAAATAGCAAGCGGCTCATTTAAAACCTCAGGGATGGTTATTGCTCCATGTTCTATGAAGACAATGTCTGAAATTGCATCAGGTGTTACTTCCAATCTATTGACAAGAGCTGCAGATGTAACGCTAAAAGAAAGAAGAAAGTTAGTTCTTATGGTGCGAGAATCGCCACTACATCTTGGGCATCTACGAAATATGTTAAAACTAACGGAGATGGGAGCAATTATTGCTCCGCCAATGCCTGCTTTTTATATTAAACCAAAATCTTTGGATGATATTGTAAATCATTCTGTTGGTAAAGTATTGAATTTATTTGATATCGCATTGCCTAATTTCAAGGAGTGGCAAGGAAATGACAATTATTATTGACGGTAAAAAAATAGCTAATGGTCTCTGTGAGAAGCTATCACAAAAAATTGATACTTTAAAGAGAGAGCATAATATTTTTCCTTGCCTAAAAGTAATTCTCGTTGGTAGCAATCCAGCAAGTCAGGTTTATGTTCGCAACAAACAGAAAAAAGCAAAATCAATAGGCATAAGTTCTGAAACAATTCTTTTATCTTGTGAGACATCAGAAGATGAGTTAATTGGAAAAATTAATGAATTAAATGAAGATCCATCTGTGCATGGAATTTTAGTTCAGTTGCCTCTACCAAATCACATCAGTGCGAGCAGAGTAATTAATGCAGTAAGTGTTGAAAAAGATGTAGATGGCTTTCATGATGAAAATGTTGGCAGGTTAGTTAAAGGTGAAAAAAATTGTCTGATACCTTGTACTCCTAAAGGTTCTTTGCATTTAATTAAGTCAGTTGAAAATAATCTGTCCGGTAAAAACGCAGTTGTGATTGGTAGGTCAAACATCGTGGGTAAGCCAATGTTTCACTTATTGCTGCAAGAAAACTGCACTGTTACCATCTTGCATTCACAAAGTAGGGATTTAGCTGGGTATTGTTCCAAAGCGGATATAGTAGTTGCAGCAGTTGGAAAACCTAATTTTATTCAAAAAGATTGGATAAAAAAAGGTGCAATAGTAATTGATGTTGGAATAAATAGCGTTAACGTAGGAAATCAAGGTAAGCTTGTAGGTGATGTTGACTTCGAAGGAATAAAAGAAAAAGTCAAAGCAATTACTCCAGTACCAGGAGGCGTTGGCCCGATGACAATTGCATTTCTTATGATGAACACTGTAGTCGCTGCTTGCTTGCAGCAGGGAGCTGATGCTTCTAATTTCATTAGTTGAGGGCATGAGAAGAATAGATACCCCGTCTCTAGATAATAACATCTAATTTTGTCCAAACAGCAAACCACTTTGCAGGATCACCTTATCCACTACAGAAATATGCAATTTAGAGCATTAAAAATTATAACGTATTCCTACCTCTAGCATCGCGTCCGGTATTTGTAATGGTGGTTTAAAACTACTTAGTTGCCCACCCATGGTCATACCAACTGTACCAATTATCTGCGGAGTAACTTCATAATCAACACCAACCTTTAGTTTATACGAAATAGCACCCAGCATTTTATCTACTAAAGATGAACCAGGGAGCTTTTCAGCAGCTAGTAGAGCTGGAGCTTCTTTACTCTCTCCTTCCCCTGCACCATCACCACCTGCACCATCACCACCTGCACCATCACCACCTGCACCATCACCACCTGCACCATCACCACCTGCACCATCACCACCAAAGCCAAAAGGTATTACTTGGAGATATCCACCTAAACCTCCACTAACGTATAGCTTAACGGGATCAATATTAAGGCCAGGATAGAAGCGGTAGTTTACCAATAAGCTAGCTCCTATGCTCTTTAATGACTTAACATTACTGAGAACCTCAAGTTCAAATTCAGAGTTTTGGTCATAATGGTAACCAAGAACAACGCCAGGTTTCATTTTAAAGCCACCACCCCAACCAGCACCAAAGTTTAAACCTGCATAGTACTGACTCTCTAAATTAGCCGCTGCATTATCATCTGCACCTGCTAGAGATGAAGTGAGCAATACAGCCAAAACACACAATCTCTTTATTTTCATATAACTACCCATACCAAAAAATATATAATGCGTAAGTATATATCCTTTATATTAAAAAAGATATAACTGCATATCAAAAAAAGTATAACTATAAAATTAGGGACGTGCTACTCAAATTTTTATATAACTATGTTTACTACCTTATTTGGTATAGCATATATAGTGCGAATTTTGCTTTGATCGATTCTATTAGATACAGAACCTGTTGCTATTTTCTTCAATTCTTCTTGAGGTAAATCAGTTGCTACTTTGATAGTCGCACGCAACTTTCCATTGATCTGCACTGCCACAGTCACCATATTATCAATTAGTAGTGATTCATCAGCTTTTGGCCAAGGTTGACCTCCTATTTCTTGCCATAGGCTTTCAGCTAGATGTGGTATGAACGGTTCGATTACTCTGATTAGTATACGTATACCTTCATCAATAAGAGATTTTCCAGTTTTTACATCTATTTCAGCTATTAAATTCGTCATTTCACGGAATTTTGCCACTACACAGTTTAACCTGCAGTTTTCCAAGTCATCTGTAAGTCCGTGTAAGAGCTTATGAATTTTTTTTCTATATTCTAGAAGTTTATCTGTGTAATTTGGTGTCATCCCAGTACGTGACACTGCAGCATCACGTGCTGGAATGACAGGCAGTTGTATAGGCCTTAGCTGCATTACCATACGCCACAATTTATTTATATAGCGAGAACAGCCTTCTACGCCATCATCTGACCATTCCATATCTTTTTCTGGAGGAGTGTCAGATAATACAAACAAGCGAGCAGTATCAGCACCGTACTTTTCTATGATAAAGTTTGGGTCAATTGTGTTCTTTTTCGATTTGCTCATCTTTTCAACTTTCCCAACTTGAACCTTAGCACCTCGTGCCATCAAATCTTTTGCTTCTTCAGGAAAGAGCCATTTGCCATTCTCATCTTTATAAGTTACATGGCAGACCATTCCTTGAGTGATTAAAGTAGAAAAAGGCTCTTTAATATCAAAATAGCCACATTTGGTCAAAGCACGGCAGAAAAATCTTGAATAAAGCAAATGCAGAATTGCATGTTCTATCCCACCTATATAATAATCAACAGGCATAAAACGATTACACGCATCTTTATTGATAGACTTATTTTCACTACAAAATGCAGCAAAATACCAAGAAGACTCGAAAAAAGTGTCGAATGTATCAGTTTCACGCTCTGCTTGCTTTCCGCATTTTGGACAATCAACAAACTTCCAAGTTTGGTGGTTATTCAGGGGATTACCGCCACTTGTAAATTCTACATCCGTTGGTAGAACTACAGGAAGGTCTTTTTCTGGAACTGGCACAGTTCCGCAATCTTTACAATATATAATAGGTATAGGACATCCCCAATAACGTTGCCTTGAAATTCCCCAATCATGCAAACGATAGTTTACTGTTTTTTTACCTATCCCTTTTTCTTCAAGCTTTTTAATGATTACTTTCTTTGCCTCATTAACCGTTAGTCCGTTTAAGAATTCGGAGTTGAACATCACTCCATCGCCAGTATAGGCTTCATTTAAATCCTCTGTCATCCAAGTAGCTTGACACTGGGATCCATTATAAGAATCCTGATCACGCGCTGGAATGACACCTAAGTGGGCCAAAGAAACAACGGGAATAATCGGCAAATCATATTTCTGCGCAAATTCAAAATCACGCTGATCATGTGCAGGGCAACCAAAAATTGCACCTTCTCCATACTCCATCAACACAAAATTCGCTACATAGAGGGGCAATTCCTTATCAAGAAATGGATGTTTGACATTTAATCCTGTGTAAATCCCGATTTTTTCGTCACTCTCTCTTTTCGATTTTATTTCCTGGATCCCAGTGTCGAAGCACTGGGATGACAAAGCTTCAGAAGCGTCTGGAATGACAGCAAAAGAACCATCTTTTAAATCCTGCACAATAGGGTGCTCTGCTGCCACTGCACAGAAAGAAGCTCCAAATAAAGTATGAGGAGAAGTTGTAAAAATCTTTAACTTCTTATTCAAGCCACCTATTTCAAATTCTATAGTTACCCCTTCGGACTTTCCTATCCAGCGTTCTTGCATCGTTTTGACTTTTTCTGGCCAGTTTTTTAAATTTTGCAAGTACTCAAGTAGATCTTCAGCGAAATCAGTAATCTTCAAAAACCATTGAGATAACTTACGTTTTTCAACAACTGCACCTGATCGCCATCCTTTTCCATCAACCACTTGCTCATTTGCAAGCACTGTTTGGTCCACTGGATCCCAATTAACCCACGACTCTTTTCGATAGGCAAGCTCATGCTTTAAAAAATCCAGGAAAAATTTCTGTTCGTTTTTGTAATAATCGGGATCACATGTGGAGAGCTCACGATTCCAGTTGTAGGAAAGACCTATAGACTTTAGCTGCGCACGCATATTGTCTATATTCTCTTTTGTCCACGCCGCAGGGTTAATGTTATTGTCTCTCGCTGCATTTTCAGCTGGTAATCCAAACGCATCCCAGCCAATTGGGTGCAAAACCTCAAATCCACAAGCTCTTTTGTAACGTGCTATTACATCTCCTATTGCATAGTTACGCAGATGCCCCATGTGAATCTTACCAGATGGATATGGAAACATCTCCAACACGTAACATTTCTTCTGTTTACTATCTTTGCTTACAGAAAAATCCCACTTATTTTGGTAGAATTTTTCAATGTTTTTAAAATCATATTTCATAAATTTAATCACAATTTATGTGTGCCAAAGGATCGACTGCTTGACCATTATGCCGTATTGTGAAACACATCTGCGGATCTTTATCTTGTGTGCTTGATTTACCTGCAGACCCAATAACCTGGCCTTGTTTTACTTTATCATCAATTTCAACTTGTATGTTTTTTAAATAGGAGTACATAGTCATGTAATTATCTTTATGTTCCATTATAATTAAATTTCCATACCACCTCAGTCCTTTACCTACGTATATCACTTTGCCAGGTGCAGAAGCAATAACATTTGTTCCATTTTGAGCAGTAATTCTTATGCCATCCTGACATATTTTATCAGAAGAGGTAGCTGCACCTTTAACCGGTATTACAAATTTACACATGCTTTGTGCATTATTGTTATATACCTTATCTACGAAGGCTTTTCTACTTTCTTTTCGCAGCGAAGAATCAACATTTTCTTTAATCAAATGGTATTCCCTTGTGTACTCTAGGTCTCTTTTCCCATAAAACTCCTCACCTTTAAGTAGTACAGAAGCAGGTTTTTGCAGGCCACAGCTTATCAGTATTGCTGATAATATAAAGAACAAGACTATACGAAACATAAACTTATCTCTAGATATATCAACTTTCACAAAACTTTATAGTGTTTTACGTCTGCTCATTACTTTCTTCATTTATTTTATCAATCAAATAGTCTCTTAAATCAGTAAGTTCTTGAAACAAATTCCTTAAATCATGATTGATTTTTACATCGTTACAAAATTCCTTTTGTACTCCTTTTATTGTATATCCTTTATCGTATAGCATGTATTTTACTTTTTTTATCGCCTCTATACACTTACGATCATATAGTCTTCTTCCCTTACGTTTTATGGGTTTGATTTGATGAAATTGACTTTCCCAAAATCTTAAAACATGCTGTTCCAAATGTAGTTCTTCAGCTACTTCCCCAATTGTATAAAATAATTTTTCCTTATTCATCGATTATTTATTGATTTTTTTAACACTTGTGAAGATCTAAAAGAAATTGATTTTCTCGCTTGAATTACTACTTTTTTCGATGTATTTGGTATATTTCCTGGCCTTTCTTTCTTTTTTTTAACCAAGAATGTTCCAAATGAAGATATTTTTACTATTCCATCTTTTACCAAGCTTGTCTTTATCTCATTCAATATATCATCTATTATCGCAATAGAGTCTTCTTTTGATAGTCCAATTTCCTGATTTATGCATTCAGCTATTGTTGCCTTAGTTACTGTTGTGTCTTTTGTTGCCATAATTTATTACAGTATGTCAATATAATATAGCAATCGACTCAAGATTCAGCTACTTTATTTTTATAGTATGTTTCTTTTGTAGCATAATTTAAAATACTAGCAACTGCTAACATCGCAAATACTGTGAAAAGCGCTTTTTGATAATCTGGAAAAAGCGCTAAAACTGATACTACAATTCCGCTGACAATAAACATAAATCCATTGATAATGGATGATGATGTGCTAATGTATTTCCGCTCCACAATCTCACTGCCAACAGTAAAATTAAGCATATGTCCTCCTGAAAAAAAACCAAACATTAACATACAAAAGTATACAATATGAGCTGTTAAGTGACTGTATAGTAAAATAATAATTGAAATGCCTTGCAGTAGAGCAAAAGCGGAGATTACGTGCCTTCTATTTTCAAATAGATTTGAGATTAGATCTGCAATTGGAGCACCAATTGCAAGACCAAGCCACAATATTGCAGTTGCCACACCTGACTCCATTGTATTGAGCTCTAAGTTGATTAGTAACCTTGGTGCCCACAACATATTAAGCGCTAAAAATGTTCCAAAAGTAATAGCACCCACTATTGAGGTTATCCAGATATCTCTTAATTTTAGCACCATTAGTACAGAACGTATTACTGTTTTTATAGAGCTTTTTATTATGTATCTTTCCAAACTTTTTTTTGAAAATCCTTCTGGATAAAAAAACATAAGTACAAATATCGACACGCCAAATAATATTACGCATACAATTAGATTCTTCCAATCTGTACCTTCAGCAAGAAAGCTAGAGAATAACATTTGAATCGTCAAAGCGGAAAGACTTGAAATTGTCTGCACTAGTGAAAACATTAATCCAAATTGGGTAATGGGAAAGTATGTGCTACTTATATGAGCAGCGCCAATAAAACCAAACGATGCTCCAATTGCAATCAACAATTGAGATAAAATTAAATGGGCAAAATTGTCACTGTTGATAAGGACAAAAAACCCAAAGATCATAATTGACAATGAGAAAAAATAAATTTTTTTACTGGAAAAAACGTTAAACATTGCCCCACTGAAAAATTGTGAGATGGCAAAAGTCCAAGTATATGCTGAATTAGCCAGTGCAACTTGCGCAATTGTGATCCCAAGTTCTTTTTCAAGATTTACACTTATAAAAGTATAGATTATCTGCATATTGCTGAATATAACAATCAAGTTACTGATCAACCAAATGAACCAAGCTCTACTTCCCATAAAATTTATTTTACGAGTAATCCATTGATACTAAGCCTCCTTTAGGCTCTGATTACTGTTAAAACAGTTGCAATTATAGTATGATATAAAAGCTATGGAAACTAAACAAACAATTTATTGTGAAATTTAAACTGCCATCAAAGTAGACCTATTCCAGCACAACAGCCAATAAAAACCACTTGACAAACTTTCCCACTTTCCTTATTATACTAATAAGAGTATTTATCCTTGTTTTTGGGCTCAACGACAAAATTCAGTAAAAAAACTCAGATATTTATTGGCAAATTACATAAAATTATAGCGGCTGCATGTCTTTTTTATTTTTTCTACATTCAGCCAAAACGCGCTTTAAATAAGCGTTAGCACATTATTACAACGCCAATTTAAATTATTATAGGGTCAAAACTCGCTATACGGGGGTTCTTTTGTCTTTTTTTATTTAGTAAATTTCTTAATATTTATAGCTAAAGTAATTTTAGAGAGCCAGCGCGTGACTAGTTCTTATTACCTGGTCGAGTCTTCTGAATCCCAGTGTCAGCTATTCGGATGACAGGAAAGAGGGAACTGGGATGACACCGAAGGGGCTACAGGAACGACACTACAGAGGTTACTTAGATGACAAGAAAGGAAGCACTGATTTCAATATTTATTAGTCATGCACCTGAACAGATACCTTTTTTCTGCCACTCGGATGATGTTTTTTCAAATTGTTGGTAAATCAAAGTCAGTTTAGCTATTAATTATTCGTCTTTTTTCCAGTTATTCAATGGGTCTATTATTAAATCTTTCAATAATACCTTTTATTTTTGCCGCCTCTTCAAACTCTAAATTTTCAGCATGCTTCAACATTTGCTTTTTCAAACTGTTTAGATCATCCTTATTAAAATTCTCAACTACCACTTTTTCCTGTAAAGTATTTGATATAGGCTTTATTATAGTTTTTGGTACAATATTATGCAGTGTATTATACTCTGTCTGTTTCTTTCTTCTCCTTTCAGTTTCTTTCAGTGCGCGATCCATAGAATTAGTCATTTTATCTGCGTATAAAATTACTCTGCCTTCAACGTTGCGTGCAGCACGGCCTATCGTTTGAATGAGTGAAGTCTCCGATCGTAAAAATCCTTCTTTGTCAGCATCCAAAATTGCAACTAACCCACACTCGGGAATATCAAGACCTTCCCGCAGTAAGTTAACACCAATTAGAACATCGATTTTTTTCGATCTTAATTTACATATAATATCAATTCTTTCCAGTGCACCAATATCTGAATGCAGATAATTTACTTTCATACTGAGCTCACTCATATGCTCAGCTAGCTTTTCAGCCATTTTTTTTGTCAATGTGGTAATTAGAATACAAAATCCCTTTTTTATTGTTACTTGCGCCTCGTGAATTACATCATCAACCTGATTCTCTGTTGGTTTTATGGTACAGATGGGATCTGTGAGTCCTGTTGGGCGGATAACTTGCTCTATGAATGCATGATTAGTCTTTTCTAATTCGTATTTTCCAGGAGTAGCCGAAACGTAAATAGTTTGGGGCCGTATTGCCTCCCACTCTTCAAATTTTAATGGACGGTTATCAGAAGCAGAAGGGAGCCTAAAACCATAATCAATCAATTTCTTTTTACGTGCTTCATTGCCACTATACATTGCACCTATCTGGGGAACGGTTACATGGCTTTCATCAACAAATAAAATTACATTTTTAGGTAAATACTCAAACAACGTAGGCGGTGGATCCCCTGCTTTCATTTCATAAAGATAACGAGAATAATTTTCAATACCTTTACACACTCCCGTTGCCATCATCATTTCAATATCAAAATTAGTACGCTGCTCAAGGCGCTTTGCTTCAACAATTTTGTTCTGTGAATAGTAATAATCCAAGCGTTCATGAAGTTCTTTTTTGATCAGCTGAACTGCTTGCAATAGAGTTTCACGTGATGTAATGTGATAGCTGTTTGGAAAAATGGTGATTTTATCTATGCGTCTGATAATATTGCCAGTCATGGCATCGATTTCAAAAATTTCTTCTATTTCATCACCAAACAATGATAGACGCCAAGCTTTATTTTCATAATAGGTAGGAAAGATATCGATAATGTCGCCACGCACTCTGAAATATCCTCGCTCAAATCTAACATCAGAGCGCTTGTATTGAAGATCAGCTAAATTACTCAGGAAATCATTAACACGCACTTTATCTCCAATATTAAGGGATATAGTCATATTGAGGTAACTTTCAGGCGAACCAAGACCGTATATACAGGAAACACTGGCAACTACAATTGTGTCCCTGCGCTCCAAAAGCGAACAGACAGCGGAGTAACGTAGCATATCAATTCTTTCATTTATTAAAGAGTCTTTTTCAATATAAGTGTCAGTTTGTGGCGAATAAGCTTCAGGCTGATAATAATCATAATAAGAAATGAAGTATCCAACAGCATTGTGGGGAAAAAATCCTCTCATCTCCTCGTAAAGCTGCGCCGCTAAAGTTTTATTATGCGCCATAATTAACGCAGGCCTGTTTGTTCTTGCAATAACATTTGCCATAGTGAAAGTTTTTCCAGAGCCGGTAACTCCAAGCAAAACCTGATCTCTTTTGTTGTTATTTAGCCCTTCAACTAAGCTATCTATTGCCTGTGGTTGATCTCCAGCTGGCTGAAAATGTGTAACTATTTGAAATTCCATACCTTTATATTTTCATAATGTATTTATTATTATATAATACATTTGCTAGTGTAAATAAGGTATAAAAGAATGAACATAAAAAAACTCTATTTTTTCTTTTTATAGAGCTTGCTCCAAATCCTGTTGTTAGTTAATACAAAAAACACCGTCAAAATTATAAAGTATGTCACTATTTTTAACCCAAGTTTATGTCGGCGTTCCAGCTCTGGCTCCGCTGCCCATTGTAAAAAATTTACCACATCATATGCCATATTTTCAACTGTGGCTTGCCTTGCACCATCATATTCTACCATTCCTTCAGAAAGCGGTGGTGCCATAGCTAACCTACCTGTTGAAAAATATGGATTAAAATATAAACCGTTCTCATCATGTTCACCGTTTTGATAACCAATTAGTAGTGAATAGACATAATTTGCACCATCATGTCTTGCTTTGACAATTAATGATAAGTCCGGTGGAATTGCGCCATTGTTGCTTGCTGCAGCTGCTTCTTTCGTGTCAAAAGGTGCAATAAAATAGTCCGAAGATACTCCCGGCCTATCAAACATTTCACCCATATCATTTGGCCCATCTTTCACTTGATAAGAGGCTGCGATTTGTTTTACATCCTCTTCAGAAAAACCAACATCTTGCAAGTTACGGAACGCTATTCTATTCATTGAATGGCAAGCAGCACAGACTTCCTTGTATACCTTATAGCCACGCTGAACTGACTCTCTATCGAAAGATCCGGTAATCCCATTAAAACTCCAATCCATCTTCTTATTTGGTGATGGTGTGAATTCTTCTGCAGATATAAAACTAGACAGGAATAACATGCAAAAGACTGCAAATACATTAGATCCCATGCGTAACCACTGTTTTAGTAAATTTCGAATTGATGTCATTCCAGTGCTTGACACTGGAATCCAGTTTATTTCATCACTGACATTATGGTTATCGTGCACTCCCAGAATTTGTTGTTCATTGCATGATTTATAAGTATTTTTATATCTGGATCCCAGTGTCAAGCACTGGGATGACAACAGAAGATAGCGAAATGACGCTGTGTGTTGTGTACAATGTTCATAAAGTTGTGAAGCTGGGATGACAGAGAATTTTGTAAGGAATTTGCTTTGAGTTGACATTACTTCATCTCCGGCACAGAATCACTTATGGTTTTTGGTGGTTCTTTTGGTTTCTCATACTTACTAAGTAAAGGTAAAATTATCACAAAGTATGAAAAGTAATAAAGAGTTGAAAGCCTACTTAAAGTGATGTAAGGCTCTTTGACTTCCTGACCGCCAAGCCAAGCAAGAAATGCAAAATTTACTGCAAAAACCCAAAAAAATTTCTTAAACAGTGGACGATAAGCACCACTTTTAACCTTTGATTGATCAAGCCAAGGCAAAAGAAACCACACTAAAATAGACCCAAACATGGTAAGTACACCAATAAGTTTATTTGGAATTGAACGCAGCATCGCATAAAAAGGTAAGAAATACCACTCTGGCACTATATGTACTGGAGTTACCATAGGATCAGCTTCTATATAATTATCAGGATGCCCAAGATAATTAGGGGCATAAAAAACAAATGCAAACAAAATTATAAAAAATAAGCCAAAAGTTATGCAATCCTTTGCTATATAATAAGGATAAAATGGAATGGTATCCTTATCTGACCTGATTTCTATTCCACTTGGGTTACTAGAACCAAATCTGTGTAGAGCAATAACATGCAACATAGCTAAAGCAATAATAATGAAAGGCAGAAGATAATGCAGTGCAAAAAAACGATTAAGTGTTGGGTTATCAACAGAAAAACCGCCCCATAACCATGTAACTATTTCATTGCCAACCAGGGGTATGGCTGAAAATAAGTTGGTTATGACTGTTGCACCCCAAAAACTCATTTGCCCCCAGGGAAGAACATACCCCACAAAGGCAGTTGCCATCATTGCAAAAAATATAAATATGCCAATAAACCACACCATCTCTCGTGGCCTCTTATAAGATCCATAATACAATCCACGCATTATATGGACGTATACAACCATAAAAAAAAGCGAAGCTCCAACAGCATGAGTGTAGCGTATCAACCATCCGTAATTTACGTCACGCATTATACGCTCCACGCTATTAAACGCATAATCAACATGCGGAGTATAATGCATAGCAAGAAATATACCTGTTATTATCTGCAAAATTAGTGCTATACCAGCTAAAGAACCAAAATTCCAAGCATAATTTAAATTTTTTGGTACTTGATAAGAAGCAGTGTGTTTTAGAAAAGAAAATATAGGAAGCCTATACTCTATCCAACCTAATATACCTTTTTCTTCTATTATTTCTTTTTTGCTACCATCTTCCATAACTTAAAGTTTTTTCGCCTTAACTCATTTTATTGTAACAACTTACCTACAACGCACAATAAAAAGTTTAAATTTAAAGAATAGATTTCACGAAAATAAGCACTCAAGTTTGAGTGCTTATTTTAAAGGGACTTTTGATATATACCTTTAGATGTTGTTGAGTTGCTTAGTGAACTTCCAGGACACTGATAAAGTTTTTCACACTTACTAAGTGCCGTCTCGATGTTTCTTTCTAGAGAATTAAGTTTTCTTTCTTTAATCTGTTCTATCGTCGAAAATGAGTCATCCAATGGCATTGAATATTTTTCTCCTGTGAACTTTCTGACCACTACATCAGCTAGTAGGGCTGTTCCATTAAAATCAATCTTTCCAGCAACAGGCTGCTGTGCAGGGGGTAAATCAGGAGAATTGCTGAACAAGCCATTGAGTGTGGCGGTAGTTAAAGCTCTCACCCAACTAAATATACTATTAATAGAAGAAGAAGATTTTACTGCGCTGCTTGACGCGATTGTGCTACCATGACTGCTAGCTTTTATTACCTTAAGATTTGTCCTAGAAGCTAATGGCTGACAGTTAACTTTATCAGCACATTTTAATGTAGATATTATTTTTTGCCTTGTATTACTGATACATATAGCTTTTGGATCATCTCCAACAACATCTAGTGGTGTTCTACCACCCGCATCTCTTATATTAATGTTAGCATCATGCTTGATAAGAAGTTCCACCATTTCCACTTGGCAATGGAAAGACGCTAAGTGCAAAGGCACCTTACCCGTTATATCTTGCAAATTGATCTTAGCATAACGACTAAGTAACAACTGTCCTGCATCTTCTCTGCCATATTCAGCAGCAATGTGCAAGGCAACTCTCAAACTTTCACTACTAGCAGCATTAACATTGGCACCATTATTAACCAGAAACCTCAATGTATTTAAGCTGTTTTCTTTAACAGCAAAACTTATAGGCTTCATACCGTATTTTTCACTAATAAAAATCTTATTTTTTAGTTTCATGCTTGCTGCAGTTTTGAAATATTTATTAACTTTTGCAAGATTATGTTCTTCTATGGCAACAAATAACTCATCTATAAAGTTCTTAACCCGTCTTTCCACCTCGTTCATCAAATACCTCCTGAAGAAAAATGTTTACGGCTTTATATCACACAATTTAGTACGCGCAAGTAAAATTTACAGAGAAAAATTTTCAATGATTAAAAATTAGATCTTCAGCAACCTATCACGTAACTTTTGTGCAAAGCATTCCGAGCTTCCTTATTCGAATTTTTTGGTACTTGATAGAAGCAGTATGCTTGAAAAAAGAGAATAAGAGATAGAAAAACAAGCACTCAAACTCGAGTGCTTATTTTAAAAGGACATTTGATGCATGCCTTTAGATATTGTTAAGTTGCTTAGCGAACTCTCAGGGCACTGATAAAGTTTTTCACACTTACTAAATATGCTCTCAACGTTTTTTGCCATAGTGTTAAGCTCTCTTTCTCTAATTTCTTGTATTGTGAGAAGTGAATCGTCCAGTCGTCCTGAATATTTTTTCCCTGTAAAATGCTTGAACATTACATAACCTAACATGACTATTCCATGCAAATTACCTTGTGAAAAATCAATGGGCCTTTCATCTGAATATGCAACAGATTGCTGTACAGGAGGTAAAGTAGGAGCGCTGCTGAATAAGCCACTGATGGCGGTAGTTATCCCACTAAATATACTATTAATAGAAGAAGAAGGTTTTACTGCATTGCTTGTAGTGCTGCCAGATTCCAATGCTGCTTTAAGGCTGACTCTAGTAGAAGCTAATATCGCTTTACAATCAGTTGAAACGGTACCACTCAATATAGATATTACTCTTTGCATTTCACTATCGCGATTACATATGTCTTTCCTATAACCTCCAACAATATCTAATGCTGTTTTGCCATTCATATCTTTAATATTAATATCAGCATTATTACAGAGGAGGAGTTCTACCATATCTGATTGACAATAAAAAGATGCTAAGCATAAAGGTGTAAAACCTTTATAATTTGCAGCATTGATATTGGCACCGCTATCAAGCAGAAATTGTCCTAATTCTAGTTCACCATGAATAGCAGCAATGTGTAGAGAAGTACTAAGATATTCAGTACTAGTAGCATTAATATCAGTACCTTCATTAAGCAAAAGCTGCAATATTTTTAAGTTGCACTTGTTAGTAGCAAAATGTATAGGTTTCATACTGTATCTTTCACTACTCAAAATCCTGCTTTTTATACCTATATTCTCTGCTTCTTTAATACATTTTTCAACTTTCTGAAAATTACCTATATTCATGGCAGCGAATAATTCATCCGTCAATTGTTCAACTTCTTTGCTTGCCATATCTGCAGTGTTAGAGTTATCATCAACTTCTAATACTGTCTTAATAGTTACTGTAAAGGTCACATATTCCAATATAGATACTATTTCTTGTCTTGTGTTGCTATCACACATATTTCTTCTATAACCTCCAGCAACATTTAATGCTGTTTTGCCATTCATATCCTTAATACTAGTATCAGCATTATTGAAGAGCAGAAGTTTTACCATATCTGGGCGACAATAGAAAGATGCTAAGTACAAAGGTGTAAAGCCTTCATAATTCGTAGCATTGATATTAGCACCACTATCAAGTAAAAATTGTGCTATTCCTAGTTCATCATCAGCAGCAGCAATGTGTAAGGGAGTACTAAAATATACAGTACTAGTAGCAGCATTAATATCACCACCTTTGGCGATTAAAAAACGTAGTATTTTTAAGTTGCGTTCTTGGGTAGCAAGACGTATAGGATTTATACCGTACTCTTTACTATTCAAAACCTCATTCTTTACATGTTCACTCTCTGCTTCTTCGATACATTTTTCAACTTTCTGAAAATCATCTCTGTTTATAGCAGAAAATAATTCTTTTCTCAGGCTCTCAATTATTTCTTGTCTTTCCATCAAATACCTCTTGAAGAACAATGTTTCCGGCTTTATATCACAAAATTTAGTGCATACAAGTAAAACTTGTAGAAGAAATGAAAAAATTTTTCAATAGGTCTTCAACAACCTATCGCATTAACTTCTATACAAAATATTCTGAGCTTCCTTGTTTAAGTTATGTAGCACTTAATAAGAGGAAGTATGTTTTAGAAAAGGAAATAAGAGATAAAAATAAGCACTCAAACTCGAGTACTTATTTTAAAGGGACTTTTGATATATACCTTTAGATGTTGTTGAGTTGCTTAGTGAACTTCCAGGACACTGATAAAGTTTTTCACACTTACTAAGTGCCGTCTCGATGTTTCTTTCTAGAGAATTAAGTTTTCTTTCTTTAATCTGTTCTATCGTCAAAAATGAGTCATCCAATGGCATTGAATATTTTTCTCTTGTGAACTTTCTGACCACTACATCAGCTAGTAGGGCTGTTCCATTAAAATCAATCTTTCTAGCAACAGCCTGCTGTGCAGGGCAGTAAAGCAGGAGAACTGCTGAATAAGCCATTGAGTGTGGCGGTAGTTAAAGCTCTCACCCAACTAAATATACTATTAATAGAAGAAGAAGATTTTACTGCGCTGCTTGTAGTGCTGCTAGCTTCTTTAAAATTTTCTCTGGTAAGAGTGAAGGAAGAATTCACTGTGCTACTTGCCAAGTCTGTGGTATTGCTAGCTTCCAATTCTATCTTAATTGCTTTGGTAGGGAATAGTGAAAGATTTGCTGCACTACTCAATACAGATTCTATCTCTTGAATTTTACTATTGCTATTACATCTATCTCTTCTATAACCTCCAACAACATCCAAGGCTGTTTTGCTATTCATATCTTTAATACTAGTATCAGCATTGTTGAAGAGCAGAAGTTTTACTATATCTGGGCGACAATAGAAAGATGCTAAGTGCAAAGGTGTAAAGCCTTTATAATTTGTAGCATTGATGTTAGCACCACAATCAAGTAAAAATTGTGCTATTTCTAGTTTGCCATCAATAGCAGCAATGTGTAAGGGAGTGCTCAAATATCGACTGCTAATAGTAGTATTAACATCAGCACCACTGTCACACAAAAACTGCAATACCTTTAAGTTACCTATGTAAGTAGCAGAATGCATAGGATTCATACTATATTTTTCATCATTCAAAATCTCATTTTTTATGTGTCTATGATCTGCCTCTTCAATATATTCTTTAACTTTCTGAAAATCACCCATGCTTATAGCAGCAAGTAATTTTTTTCTCAGGCTCTCAATTATTTCTTGTCTTTCCATTAAATACCTCTTGAAGAACAATGTTTCCAGCTTTATATCACACAATTTAGTGTGCACAAGTAAAAATTTACAGAGAAAAATTTTCAATGGTTAAAAATTAGGTCTTCAGCAACCTATCATGTAACTTTTGTGCAAAGCATTCCGAGCTTCCTTATTCGAATTTTTTGGCTCTTGATAAGAAGCAATGTGTTTGAGAAGAGGAAATAAGGGATAGAAAAATAAGCACTCAAATTTGAGTGCTTATTTTAACTGATTTAGAGGGATTTTTGATGACATACACCTTTAGATATTGTTGTGTTACTTAGTGAACTCCTAGGACATTGATCAAGTTCTTCAAACTCACTAATTGCCATCTTGATATTCCTTTCTATAGCACTAACCTTTCTTTCTCTAATTTGCTCCAATGTCAAAAGCGAATCATCCAATGGTGTTGAATATTTCCTCCCGATAAACTTTCTGATTACCACATCAGCTAGCAGAACTGTTCCATTAAAATCAACTTGCGAAAAACCAATTGGGCTTTCAGCCGAATAGGCAACAGCTTGCTGTGCAGGAGGTAAAGCAGGAGCACTGCTGAATAAGCAACTGATGGTGGTAGTTATCCCACTAAATATACTATTAATAAAAGAGGAAGGTTTTACTGCACTACTTGGTGCAAGAGTAGTATCTTCTGGGTTTAAATTGGCACTTTCTGCCTCTGCAGCAATTTCTTTTATCGTTTTACCGGGATAAAATGACTTAACATAATCTAATGGTGTATCGTTTCTTATGTCCTTAACATTGTCAATATCAGCACCATTATCGTATAATAGCTTTATTATTTCTTGGCGTTTTGATTTAATAGCCAAGTATATAGGTGTTTGTCCCTGTTCGTTTTGAACATTAACATCAGCGTGATGTATGATAAGAAGCTCAACTATCCTTAAGTAATTTTTTTTAACAGCAGCATGTAGACATGAATCTTGTGAGTGATCGTAAAGATCAAATTTACCATTTGGGCTAGCACCACGCTTAAGTAAGACTTCCACTTTCTCCGGACTATTTTCATCTATAGCCCAACCTACAAGAGTACGTTCTTCACGAGCGTATGAAAAGTAGCCACTAATCCTAGCCTTTTTATCGATTAGAAGCTCTATCATTTCTGTAGTGCCCTTCGTAACAGCATAGTATATAGGTGGCATACGAAAATAATCCTCAATATTAACATCTGCACCATTCTCAATTAAAAAATTCATCATTTCTAAATCTTGTTTACTAACAGCAATCGATAAAGGTGAGTTACCATTCACATCTTTAGAGTTAATAATAACGTTGGAATTGAGAGTAGCAGTTTCAGCCTCTTTTGCTTTTTTAACACATTCTTTAACTTTCTGAAAATTCTCTTCCTTCACTGCAGAACGTAGATCATCTTCCAATTTCTTAAATTCTGTACTTGTGAGTATAAACCCTCCTAAAGACTAATATTTTTAGCCCTTATACCATATAAATTGAATGTGTGCTAGCAAAATCTATATGGAAAATTAAAGAGGTTTTTACAATGTAAGAAATTGTTATTTCAGCAACTTATCACGTGCTGCGTTTAACTTTTGTGCAAAATATTCTGAGCCTCCTTTGTCTGGATGGACTAGCTTCATTAAATTTTGGTATGCTTTATTGATTTCATTCTGGCTTGCTTCAGGATTTAGCCCCAGTATTTTTAATGCTTCGTCTTTAGACATGTTATCACCAGTATAATTTTTGTTGTAACTTGTACCACTATTAAATTCGTTTAAAAACTTACTTAATATAGAGTTCATCATAAAACTTATGTTATTTCTCTTCGCCAGAAAGAGAAAAAATACAACAACGCTAGGCAGGACAAAAGTGATTATTGCGAATATCAAAAAAAGGAAAAAGATGAATGACATGTATATTTTTTTATCATTTTATGATTAAATAGTAACAATTATAATTATTGTGGTAAATAACATGTTTATCCAGATTGAAGAAACACCAAACCCAAACACACTAAAATTTCTTCCTGGGTTTGAAATTTTAAGCGAAGGAGAAACAGCCGATTTTTCAAATGCAGATGAAATAAAAAACTCCAAGTTAGCAGCAAATCTTTTTCAAATAGAACATGTGGTAAGAGTGTTTTTTGGTCATGATTTTATTTCAGTAACAAAATTGGGTGGAATTAATTGGGATACATTAAAAGTAGAAGTTTTAACTACAATTATGGATCACTTTACTTCAGGTGGAAAAACACTAGATAAAGAAGGAGTGAATGACAACAACTTGCCAGATGAAGAATTTTTCGATGAGAATGATATAGAAATTGTAAATAGAATAAAAGAATTGATGGAAAGTTATATCAAACCTGCAGTTGCTCAAGACGGTGGCGATATCAAATTTCGTGGCTATAAAGACGGGATAGTTTATGTTGAGCTACAAGGAGCTTGCTCTGGATGCCCAAGTGCTGCAATTACCCTCAAGCAAGGAGTGCAGAATATGCTGAGCTACCACATACCAGAGGTTGCAGGTATAGAGACCACACTATGACTAATCAAACGGTTAGAGGAACAAAAGATCTCCTGTTTGATGAATGGTACAAGTTTAAACACATAGAGCAAATAGCAAATCGAATCTCAAGTTTATACGGCTTTTTGCCTGCTCAAACTCCGATATTTGAATACACAGAAGTTTTCACAAAGACTTTAGGTGATAGCTCAGATATCATCAATAAAGAGATGTACACCTTTAATGATAAAGGAGGAAAGAGCATAACTCTGCGTCCTGAATTTACTGCAGCGATTGTCAGACTGCTCATTGAAAAAAAACTGCAAACACCGATAAAATTATTCTCAACAGGACCTGCATTTCGTTACGAAAGACCACAAAAGGGACGACAAAGGCAATTTCATCAGATAAATTTTGAAGTTTTTGGCATAGAAGATCCAAAAGTTGATATTGAATTGATATCACTTGCTCAGCACTTACTAACTGAATTTGGCATCAATAGGAATGTAAAACTAGAAATTAATTCTTTGGGCGATGGTGAAACAATAACCAAATACAGAGAAGCTTTGATATCATACTTTAGAAAGTATCAAAACGATCTATCAGAAGATAGCAAAAATAGGTTGATCAAAAATCCACTCAGAATACTGGATTCTAAGGATGAGAAAGATAGATTAATAATTTCTGATGCGCCTAAAATCAGTGATCACTATACAAAAGAATCTTCATATTTCTTTGACCAGGTGTTAAATGGACTGCAAGCTCTTGGCATACCTTACACTGTAAATAGCAAATTAGTTCGAGGTCTAGACTATTATTGTCACACAGTATTTGAATTTGTCACAGAAGATTTAGGTGCACAAGGGGCAGTTTTTGCCGGTGGAAGATACGATAATCTAGTATCTTCAGTAGGTGGAAAACACACTCCAGCGATAGGATTTGCAGGAGGTATTGAACGCATAATGGAGTTAATCAACTATGTTGCAAAAGAAGAGAGACCCATTTACCTAATTCCAATCGGTAGAGAAGCTGAAGAACATGCTCTAATACTTGTAAATGAATTGCGCAAAAATGGTTTATATGTAGTTCACGAATATAGCGGAACGCTTAAAACCCGCATGAAAAAAGCAAATCAAGCAAATGCAAAAGCTGCATTAATCTTTGGTGATGAAGAGCTAAGCAGTAAAACTTTAAAAATTAAAAATATGGATACGAGTGAAGAAAAAATAATCGCTCGCGATAAAATAGTAGAAAACATCTAGGCTCTGTGAACAAAATGTTAGCAGGTCAAATTAATTGAGGGCAGGAAGTATAAAAAAGCAGTAATTTAACCTAATGATCATAAATATAGAGAAGTTACCGTATGAAATATCACATAAAAAAGGAAATTTGGAAGCAAATTTTTGCATTTTTAAAGAGCACAAAAGGAATACACAGTAAAAATGAGGAGAAGTTAAGAATATTTATGGAAGCAGTGTGGCAAAGTGGCTGCCAATGACCAAGAATTTACGGTAATTACAGGAGTATACATAGGAGGTTTAAAAAGTGGTGCGAAAAGGGAATTTTGGCAAAATTACTTAAGTATGCACAACAAGATCCAGATTTGGAAATCTCCATAATTGATGGAACAATCATCAGATCTCATTAAACCTCTTTGAAACTAGAACAAAGCTAAGAAGAGTGTACAATGATGGGTTTTGAGTAAGGGAAAAGGTGAAAATAGTAGAAGAGTTGGATGATGAAAAATTTCGCAGGTTAACAGGAGTAAAAAAGGTAATATTTAATAAAATGGTAGAGATTTTACGGGAAGGAAAAAAAGGTTAAAGGAGGTAGAGTTGAGTGAAGAGGGCATACTATTTATGGCACTGAGAGAATATCGTACATATTTTCATAAAGCTATGGAATTAGCGAAAGTACAGCATATAAAAAGACATAAGTAGTGATAGAAAAAGAGAGCAAGAGAGTGATATGTACGTCATTTTCAAACGGCAGGGTGTGTGATTTTTGGATTTTTAAAGAGTCAAAAGTGCGTATTTACCAGAAATGAAGGTGCTAGCAGATACAGGGTACAGAGGTTTGCAAAAAATTCATGAAAACGTTGAATTGCCATACAGGAAAACGAAAAAGAACCTCTTAACAAAAGAGCAAAAGAAAGAAAATCAAAAGCTAAGAGAGCAGTAGTTGAAAATGTGATAGAATTGCTCAAAAGATTCAAAATTATAGTGGATAGATATAGAAATCGAAGGAAACGCTTCAGTCTGAGGTTCAATCTTATTTCCGGAATTTACAATTTGGAGTTGTCCATATGGGTTATGCAAGAGGTCTATTATCTTGCATGATGATTCATTAAATACCGATATACTAATATTCGACATTGAGCAGGCTATTCAGCAAGGAATGGTACTTGAGATTTGCGGTACACAGCTACCTTTGAATCAATTATTAACAGAACTCGACATCAACAATAATTACTTGGCAACTGAAAATAAATGAAGATCAGCTTTTGATGGGAGTGTTAAATAAACCATAGGCGTCAAGTTAAGGAAAAGTGGCATAAGAAAGAAGAGAAGCGGTAAAAATTATTTTAGACATAAAACGATAAAATTAGTAATTTATAGACTCTTTAAAAAAAATTATCTTATTTTAGATCAAGATTTCTTAAAAAATAAATATAACAAATAAACCTTAAATGGTTGCTAATTGGGCGTATTCTCTTAACTTGACGCCTATGCTTTTTTGAACATTCCCCAATAAACAGTGATTTTGCAATTTGCCTATATATCCCTGATCAGCAAAAAACTTACGTACATTTGCATTTAGCTTGAACAAAAGATACCATCACGATCTTGAACGCTTGCACTATGAACATCTGCTAGCCCTATTGTATCTACAACAATATGACGTTTCCTACCCTTTATTTTCTTGCCAGCCCTGGTTTGAGTTGTTTTCACTGATTAACTATTCCTACTGAAGGCGTTTCGTTTTTACCAACCATTTTTCTCACCCCTTTTACTAGCATATCATGTATTTTTTCCAATTTGCCATCCACCTGAGATACACACTCTTCCACGGCGAAAAATCCTTGTCACTTACATTACTTGGATACAATTTACCCTCCTATTTTTTGCTTACCTAATCATATTCTTTTCTTTATTCCCTTTTAAGACATGTTCTTAGAATCCGCCATGTTTAAGTCATAATTAAGAGCCCAGTTATCACTAATTTTTACTTCTACTTCAAGTGGTATAGTAATTTTTACTGCATTCTCCATTATGTCTTTCATAAGTTTCGCTGTTTCTTGTACTCTGACTTCCTCAACTTCTACAAGCAATTCATCGTGCACTTGCAGGATTATTTTACCTGATTTTAGCTGATCAAAAAGCTGAATCATCGCACGTTTTATTATATCAGCGGCAGTTCCTTGCAGTGGTGCATTTATCGCTGCCCTTTCTGCAAATTGTCTTAGATAAGGAATTTTATTGTTTATGTCCTTTATAAAGCATCTTCTACCAAACAAAGTCTCTATATAACCATGCTGTCTCGCGATAGATACTGCTTTTTCCATATAGACCTTTATCTCTGGGTAACAGGAAAAGTAGTAATTAATATATTCAGCAGCTTCCGCAATGGTAATTCCAAGCCGCTTTGCAAGGCCAAATGGACTAATGCCATATATAATTCCAAAATTAATGGATTTTGCTTTGCGTCTTAATTGTTCATCTATTTCTTGCACTCCAAAAACTTGTCTTGCGGTGATATCATGAATATCTTGCCTGTTTGCAAAAGCTTCTTTAAATGCTGCAACGTTTGCAACGTGTGCCAGGAGTCTTAGTTCTACTTGTGAATAGTCAGCAGAGATTATCTTGCATCCTTTTGGCACAATAAATGCTTGTCTGATGAAATTTCCTTCTTCGCTTCTGATAGGAATATTCTGCAAGTTAGGATTGCTTGAGCTCAGCCTTCCAGTTGCAGTTATAGTTATCGAAAAGTTTGTGTGTATCCTACCATCAAGAGGATCAACCTGTTTTATTAATGCATCAGTGTAGGTGCCCTTTAATTTACTTAGGTGTCGCCAACTTAAAATTTTACTTGCAATTTCTACCCCTTCTTCTTCAAGCGCCTCTAGCACTTCATAATTGGTGCTGTACGATCCAGATTTTGACTTTTTCTTTTTACTCAACCCCATTTTATTAAATAAAACATCACTTAATTGTTTTGGTGATGCAATGTTGAATTTTTCCCCTGCCAAGTCGTATATATCGTTCTCAAGTACAGTGATTAGCTGTTGAAACTTATCAGACAATTCCTGTAGTTTTTGAATATTGAGCAGTATTCCATTTTTCTCCATATCAAATATTACTTTCATGAGAGGCCTGTCAAAGCGTTCGTAAATCGTAAAAAGTTTTTCCTGAAATAATCTTCGTGTCAGTTTCTCATGGATCGCTATTAAAGTTTTTGCCGAGAAAGTTTCTACATTTTCACTCAAATTATGTGCAACTATGTTTGGAATGCTGTGATCATGCTTCCCTGTGTCAAGGCTATATGACATGATCATCAAGTCATCAATTGAGTCTAGCACTTTCTCTATTGTAGGGAATGTTTCTCTGATCTTTCTAATATCATGTATTATTTTAAGCACCCCATTTGAAAATAAAGTTGAATTTATTATAGTGAGTGCATCTTGTAGATAGTTTTGATCTATGTAGAAAATATTATCTTCATTGCAAGATAAGGAGATTTTTTTTAACGCGTTGTTTTCAAAGTGGCAATGAACTGCAACTTTGCCTTCATATCTGCAGTGCTCTAAAAATTTCTCTAACTTTTCACTGCTATACTCTGTTTCCTCTTTTGTGCTAGACCCATTATAAGAAAAAAGCTTTTCCACTTTTCCTATCAATGAATTAAGTTCATACTTCTTTAAAAAGGATAACAATTTTTCCATATTTGGAGGATGGATTTCGTATTTTGCAACGTCATGCTGAAGATCTACTCTTTCGCATAATGATAAAAGCTTTCTTGAAATGAGTGCTTTTTCCTGATGTTCAGTAAGAATATTACGAACTCTTGTTTGTTCGATATTATCAATGTTCTCTATAATATTATTCAGCGAATCAAATTCATCCAGCAATTTAGCTGCAGTTTTTGGGCCTATCCCTGGGACACCTGGAATGTTATCAGATGCATCTCCAGTTAGAGAAAATAAATCAAGAAGCTTGTTTGAATTTACACCAAATTTTTCTATTACCTGTTTTTCATCTATGTATATATTTTTAATGGGATCAAATATCAAAATATTGCAATTCAAAAGTTGAAATAAATCTTTATCTGAGGAAACTACTACCACCTTAAAGTCTTGATGATTGGTATATTTTGCAGCTAGTGTTGCAATTATGTCATCTGCTTCATAACCCTCAATCTCTTCATAGCTGAGGTTAAAAGCTTCTACAGCTTCCCTCAGTATGGTAAACTGTGGAATTAGATTCTCAGGAGGCGTTACTCTGTTTGCTTTGTACTTAGTATATAAATCGTGCCTAAAGTTTTTTTTTCCTGAATCAAGTGCTATAGTTAAGTAGTCCGAATGGGAAATATACTTCAGAACCATATTAAGAAAGCCGTACACAGCACCTATTGGAATACCGGTTGTGGTAGTTAAATGATGCAAAACGTAATAAGCTCTGAAAAGAAAGCTGTAACCATCAATGATTGTGAAAGTTTTTTCTTTCATTGTAGATATTTATGTGTGCCTTTGATGGTCTATTATTTAGCTACAAAAATCAAATTCTTGTTTCCTATAGCTAAAGATTCAAATTATAATCACTATTTTATAGTTACTATAAGAAAACATATTACATAAGAGAGTTAATTATTCTGCCGCAATTTTGCTCTATCACACTAGCTATATTTAATATTCCAGCTTCATCATAATAATTTCCAATTACTTGCAAAGCAAGGGGCAAACCCTCATTGGAGAGCCCAACAGGAACAGAAATAGCAGGCAATCCTGCCAGACTCGCTGGCACAGTAAACACATCATTAATGCACATCATTAGCGGATCTGGCTTTTCATTTAAGCCAAAAGCTTCTGTTGGAGCAGATGGTACAAGTATATAATCTATTTTTTCAAATGCTTTTATGAAATCATTTCTGATTAGCGCCCTAATGCACTGCGCTTTTTCGTAATACTCATTGTAATGACCTGAAGAAAGCGCATAAGCACCAATTAAAATTCTCCTTTTTACCTCTTTACCAAAACCTTCTGCTCTTGTTAACGAATACATTTCCTCAAGGGTGTCAGCATCAACCCTAAATCCATAACGTACACCATCATAACGAGCAAGATTAGATGAAGTTTCAGCAGAACAAATTAAATAGTAGACTGGTATTGCATGTTTAGTATAAGGCAGAGCAATGTCAATAACTTCAGCACCATTTTCTTTTAAATAGGAAGTAACTTTTTCCCAATTATGGACTGTTTCCTCTGAAATTCCATCCATCCTATATTCTTTTGGTATACCAATGCGCTTACCCTTGATATCGCCATTTACAAAATTGGAAAATTTAGGTACTGGCATTTCGCTTGATGTTGAGTCTTTTTCATCATAGCCACAAATCGCTTCCAGCATTAATGCTGAATCAGAAACAGAACGAGTAATTACTCCTGCTTGATCGAGAGAGCTTGCAAATGCAATCATACCAAAACGCGAACACCTTCCATAAGTTGGCTTTATTCCCACTACTCCGCAATAAGCTGCTGGTTGACGTACAGATCCACCAGTATCACTTCCTAGTGCTCCAGCACATAAAAACCCAGCAACTGATGCTGCAGATCCACCAGAAGATCCACCAGGAACAACCTTTTCTCCATCGCTTTTTCTAATCCATACATTTTCAACAGGACCAAAATAGCTATTTGTGTTCGCAGAACCCATAGCAAACTCATCCATATTAAGTTTACCGAGAATGGCTGCTCCATTTTTTAAAAGTAAGTCAGACACCGTAGATTCATAAGTTGGAACAAAATTTTCCAGCATTTTTGAACATGCTGTTGTTTTTATCCCTTTTGTACAGAATAAATCTTTAACACCAACTGGTATGCCCATAAGTGGTGAGATATTATCTTTTTGTTTCAAGAAGTATTCATCTGCTATTTTAGCGGCTTTTATCGCGATTTCTGGGGTTTTTGTTACAAATGCATTTAGTTGCTCATTTTCGACTGCATTAACATGCGTCTCTACAAGCTCAACAGCAGAAAAATCTCTCCGCCTAAGTCCATCATGCATCTCTGTAATACTTAACCTTCTCAATTCATTCATTAATATTCAATTTTAGCGAGGTATTAATTATAACAACAGTAGGGCAGAAAATCTATATATTTATGATCGAAAATAGGAATACAATCAAGATCAATTCAGATTTCTAAAATGAACTGATTAGTAGTACGTTTTAAATGTTGTGTTGGCACACAATGCTGGAATCACAAGCCATAAGGGTTTAGCGTTTCTAAAATCAAATATCAACATCATGCACGTTAAGTGCATTGTTATTTATAAAGTCACGACGTGGTTCAACTATATCACCCATTAGCACCGAGAATATGCTATCTGCTTCCTCACAATCTTTTATTTCAACTTTTAGCAGAGTTCTAGTTTCTGGATTGAGTGTAGTTTCCCAAAGCTGATCAGCATTCATCTCACCAAGGCCTTTAAATCTCTGCAGAGTTAAACCTTTTTTACCGTAATCCATTACTATTTTTGCAAGTGCACTTGGAGACTTTATTTTTATTTCAGTTTCTTGCGATTTTAAAAATGAATCACCATTAAATAAGTCAATTATGTTATCAAGAGAACTCAATATATTCTGTATTTCTTTGCTTTCAAGCATGCTAAGCGAGAATACATATTTGTCTGCTAATCCTTGAAACAATTTAGCAATGTGAATTTCTTCATCTTTTACTTCTACTTCCCAATTATATTCACTATACATCAATTTTAAATATTTTAATATCTCATCAGCAGACAATAGAGCATTCTTTTTGCTTAAAATTAGCAATGATTCTAAGAGATCTTGTGGTATTTCCCTATCATAATTTTTGCTAATGTTTGAAATACTGAGGCACTTATTCAAAACGAAACGCAAGTCTTTGCCTATACCATTTAATGTTAATCTTTTAATCGCTGAATTTACTATATACTCTTCAAAAGTTTCGTCATCTTTAATATGAGTATCTTTGGCATTTTTTGTAACTTTATAGAGCGGTGGCTGCGCTATATATAAATATCCTTTTTC
The DNA here is from genome assembly GCF_001027565.1 of Wolbachia endosymbiont of Armadillidium vulgare str. wVulC. Classification (NCBI taxonomy): domain Bacteria; kingdom Pseudomonadati; phylum Pseudomonadota; class Alphaproteobacteria; order Rickettsiales; family Anaplasmataceae; genus Wolbachia; species Wolbachia endosymbiont of Armadillidium vulgare. The sequence continues at coordinate 447,939 of NZ_ALWU01000010.1, forward strand.
AATTACTTCGCGCATATGTCTAAAAAAGAAAGTTAGAATCAAAGTTCTTATATGTGAGCCATCAACGTCTGCGTCTGTCATAATGATAATTTTATGATACCTAGTTTTTTCAATATCGAAGTGCTCACTCCCTATTCCAGCCCCAATTGCCGTGATCAGAGAGCCAATTTCTGCAGATGAAAAAATACGATCCAATCCTGCACGTTCTACGTTTAGAATTTTCCCTCTTAATGCAAGTACTGCCTGTGTTTTACGATTACGTCCCTGCTTTGCAGTACCACCTGCGGAATTACCCTCTACTATAAACAATTCCGATAACTCAGGAACTTTTTCCTGACAATCGGCAAGCTTTCCAGGTAGAGTTGCGATATCAATATTATTTTTATTTTTAACTAACTCTCGTGCTTTTCTTGCTGCTTCTCTTCCTTTTGCTGATCTAATCGCTCTTTCTACTATACTTGTTGCTAACTTGGGGTCAGTTTCAAGTATTGTACTTAATTTGTCAAAAACTATGCTCTCTACAACCGTCCGCGCTTCAGAACTGACCAATTTATCTTTTGTCTGTGAAGAAAATTTAGGATCAGGCATTTTGAGAGATAAAACACAAGTTAAGCCTTCTCTAACGTCTTCTCCGGTCAAATTCACTTTTGCTTTCTTCAAAAACCCTTCATTGGTTGCATAGTTATTGATACATCTGGTTAGTGCAGATCTAAACCCTGCCAAATGCGTACCGCCATCCCTTTGTCTTATGTTGTTTGTGAAGCACAGCATATTCTCATAGTAAGAATCATTCCACTCCATCGATATTTCTACACTGGTGCCTAGATTTTTCACATCATCTCTAATGCTGGCAATTTTAGTAATGTGTGTCTTGTTTTTATCTAAGTACCGTACAAAATTTGCTGTGCCGAAATTATCTTCAGACTGTTTACTATCGTTAAAGTGAGACTCCACATATGGTTTATTACGTAAATCACACAAAGTAATCTTGATATTTGAATTTAAAAATGCTAATTCTCTGATGCGACCCTCAAGAGTAGAGTAACTAAAATCGACACCGTTAAAAGTCTCTGTTGATGGCATGAATGTCACTCTAGTTCCTCTTTTGTTTGTGTTTTCATTCACTACTTTTAAGGATTCAATGGATTCACCATCTTCAAAGCGTATAAAGTGTTCTTTCTTGTTGCGCCAGATAGTTAATTCCAGCCAGCTTGATAATGCATTTACAACCGAGATTCCAACACCATGTAATCCACCGGAAACTTTATAGGTATTATTATCAAACTTACCACCAGCATGAAGTTGAGTCATTATTACTTCTGCTGCCGATATTCCTTCTTCTTCATGAATATCAGTTGGAATGCCACGACCGTTATCAGTTACAGATACTGATCCATCTTCATTTATGCTAACTTCAATTTTATCACAATATCCAGCTAAAGACTCATCTATCGCATTATCAACAACCTCATACACCATATGGTGCAAACCAGATCCATCATCAGTATCACCAATGTACATACCTGGACGCTTTCTTACAGCATCAAGACCTCTTAGGATTTTTATTGCGTCAGCGTTGTAATTACTTTCCATGGAATTGCTTTATTTATAAATGTTAATTAATATTACATTTGTATACAACGATTAGCAAGATTTTAAAACTGAAAGAAGTATCTTTGGTTGTGGTATATAGGTAAAATATACTACACTACCTACATGAAACCCTGCTTTATATTTCAAGACGTATAACTACAGTGAGGTATAATTTACCTTTCCCTTTTGCTTAGACTTTCCAAATTAACACAGGATAGATTACTCATACACTCTTCTAATATTTCATCCTTTTTATCGTTGTTTAGTTTACTGCTGAACTCCTGACACCTTCTCTCGACAGCTGAATGCGTAGTCATAATATACCTTACCGTTTCAGATGATAACTCTGGTAACTTATTACGGATCCTTCCTTGTTCTAGTTCAGAGAAATTGCTAAAATTGGCTCTGGCCATTTCAGGGAATTTTTGCGTAATCGTTTCTTTTATCATTGCTCTAGCTTCTTCTTCATCTAGTGTAATAACTACTAATGGATGCAAATCAGATAAAGACTCAAACAGTTTATTGTATGTTCCACCTGCACAATTTTGACCTTGAGTACCGTAAGTTGTTGCAGCGTCTACAAGACCCTTTACAAACATATCTTTTCTATTTTTTATGTCTTCACCATTCAAAGGGATTCTTTGATTTTCTGTTCATTTCTATCGTTGCAGGCTTTCCAACATAAAACAGCTGCCTGCTTTAGTGTTAGCTTACTATGATTGTCTTTAAAATTATCTCCTGTTCTATTGATAAATCTTAAGCATTCAAGTGCATGAGATTTATCACCTTCTGTAAATTCACTTGACTGTTTGATATACTCTTCAATGTCGTTTGTGTTGCCTCTATTTAGCTGTACATAGAATTCATCTTTGCTTAGATTCTCTTTATGCTTTTCTATGAGTCTATTAACACTCAAGTTTATACTAGCAACTGCACTTGGATCATGAGTAGTTTTTACAGCAAAAGGAAGGACATTAGTTAAACTATGGAAGAAAGGTATCTCTTCTTTTGGAATTTGTTGTATTAAACTATTAAGCTGCTGTACTCCTTCACGATTTAGCAGCCACAAGGACAACATAGGCAGCACTAAAAACATACAGGAAGGAATAATACATACGATCAAAATAGTTGTTAATATTCCTCTAATGATATTTTTTAACCATGCTGACGACCTTTTTTCATTTTCTCCTGGTTTGAAAAAATAATTTACTAATAATAAATATAAAAGGAATTGTATGATGAAAAGAAGCGGAGAAATCATACTTACTAATAAAACTATATTGATGAGCTTTTTAGTTTTACTAGTGTTGTTGTGAACATTTTGCGCTTCTTCTATTAAATCCTGTGCCCTATTTCTATTTTGCTGTTGATTATTATTTTGACCTACAAACATAACACACACCCCATTCTAATATTAATATGCTATGCTATAGAAAGCATGTAAATAAAGCAAGAAATTTATCAACTATCTGTGAGCTGCTTTTATTTTTGCTTGATTGGAGATTCTATCTTTGTGCTTTCTGCATTATTGAGAGTACTGCCTGTTTTTTGTGCAGCAATTTCTTGAATACCTTTCACAATAAAATACACTACTAGCGCTAAACCAAGAGTTATAATAGTTAGCGTAACTAATGCTGCTAACTGAACTTTCATCTCTAAACCCGTTTTTGCTTTATTCTCTCTTAGGAATCGAGCCATGTCTTGATCGTTTTCCTGCATCGCAAGATCTAAAGGAGTAAGTCCCCTCCCATTTTTTATATTAATGTTTGCTCCCTGTTTTAAAAGAAGCCCCGTTTTTTCTATATTACCTTCTTTTACTGTACGAAATAGACGACTTTCACCTTCTATCTTTTCAATATCTGCTCCATATGATCTAAGTACTTCAATGGCTTTTTCATTCCCACTATTGAGCGCGATATCCAAAGCATCCATTCCAGCTTTATTTTTGTGGTTGATAAAATCCTTTAGCTGGTTTCTATCAAAATTTTCCACATATTGTTCAATAACGAGTTTTACTACCTTTCCAGGACAATTATTAGCAGCAGAAACAAGCATTGTGTTGTTATTATTATCTTTTTTTGTTACGTCTGCTTTGAGTTTATTTATCAAGTACTCGATAATTTCTATTCTGCTATCATCCTCTGCTTCAGTGCATTGTCTAGTAGCTAAAAATAAAGCTGTTCGCCCATTGTTATCTATATCTTCAATATTCTGTCCCTTATCAACTAAGGCTTGTATTACACTTTTATTTCCATATAAAGCAGCAAAGTGAAGAGGTGTATGTCCTTCGGTGCTTTCTCTTTCATTAATTAACGCATCATGGCTAGATAGTAATTCTATGAACTCTGGCGTATTTGCAAAAATTGCAAGGTGCATTGGTGTTAAGTAATCTTTGCCATGATTTTCAGTTTTTGCGTTAACGTTTGCTCCACTTTCTATCAGCAATTTCGCTATTTTAAATTGCTTATGCCCGATGGCAATATGCAGTGGTGTATGATTACGTTCATAATTATCATTGACGTTTGCACCAGATTTTATTAGTAATTCTGCAGTTTTAATATCATCTGCCTTAATTGCAACGTGTAAGGAAGGAGATTCATCTTTTTCTATTTCCCCTGTCATACGAAATTGCGAACATATTAATTCATATATTATTAAGTTTTCATTAAGATTATATTAATAATAGTTAAAAAAACTTCAATTTCTATTAAAAAATAGATATCTATCAGCGATTTTATAAGCAAATGTTTATATAATAATTCCAAAAGTGAAACAGTAAAAAAAAGCTTTTCATGAGAAATTATAAATGATAAATTGTTAATAATGAATTATTGAGAATAAGTTATGTGCTTTGGTTTGCCTAACATAAACAGAGAAGGTTATTTATTTATAATTGTTTCCTTTATAGTAACGTGTATAGCATTCTCTATATCTTGGGGGGCTGGCATTACTTGCTTATTCCCAACACTATTATGTACTTATTTCTTTCGTGACCCATCAAGAGCTGTACCAAACAATAAGGATTTCATATTAAGCCCTGCTGATGGTGTGATTTCAAAAATTGAAGAAGTTAATTATCCTTTGTTAGCAGAAAACGAAGAAGGAAAGAAGTTTACACTTGTCAGCATATTTCTAAGTGTTTTGAATGTCCATGTGAATCGTATGCCAATATCTGGTGCGATAAAGGAGATGAATTATAAAAAAGGCAAGTTTGTTTCTGCAATAAGCAATAGGTCTAGTAATGAAAATGAAAAGCAGGTTATTGTGATTGAATATGAAGAGGGGAAAGAAATCATTGTGGAACAAATAGCTGGATTTATTGCACGCCGCATTGTTTGTAATTTGAGAGTATCTCAAAGTGTAAAAGCAGGTGAAAGATTTGGAATTATACGATTTGGCAGTAGAGTAAATATTTATATACCTGCTGGCATAGAGGTAAGAGTTTCAGAAGGGCAAACTGTTATTGGTGGTGAAACAATTATAGCAGATTTAAACAAGCAAGAGAAGCTTATTTTTGATGTAATATGAATAACGATGGAAGTAACGGTAAATTCTTACCTATTACCAAATTATTTCCAAACTTTATAACTTTACTGGGTTTATGTGCTGGCCTTACTTCACTTAAATTCACATTTAATGAACAATGGGAATTTTCAGCAATTTTTATTATCATCGCAGCAATAATAGATGGAATGGATGGTAGAATAGCCAGAATTCTAAAATCAACTAGCGATTTTGGAGCACAGCTTGATTCTTTTGCAGATTTTCTGAATTTTGGTTCAGCACCTGCCTTTCTTTTGTATTTTTGGAAGTTAAATGAAATTAAAGTTGTAGGTTGGATCTTAGTAATGATATATGTAATCTGCATATCAATAAGACTTGCAAGATTCAATGTTTCGCTACATTCAGAACAACTATACTGGAAAAAAAATTTCTTTTCCGGCATTCCAGCTCCTGTATGCGCTTTACTTACTCTGTTACCAATAATTATTACCTTCCAATCTCATGAAAGTGAATACTTACTTCTTATAGAGCAATTTTTTAACGTAAGGAATACAGCTTGTTACTTTTTGGCCATTTCATTTTTTTCGATAAGTCATATTCCAACTTTCTCCGCAAAGTACATTTATGTCCCTAAAAGTTTATCCTATATCTTTGTATCATTTTTTGGAATATTGATCATATTTTTTATAAGCAAGCCCTGGATAACACTACCAATTTTAGGTGCAGTTTATATATTGACTCTTCCAATAAGTACCGGACTTTATATATATTACGCATATAAAACTAGTCCGCTATATAAAAAATAGTGAGCAGCATGGTTGTAAAAGTAACTGATCTATTAAACTCTCTTCTATATATAAAGATATTTAACATTCCATTCATAATTATTTGGGTAATTGCAACTGGAGTTTTTTGTATGATTCAATTCAAATTTACTAACTTTAGATTATTCAAACATGGAATACAGACGCTATTCAACCTAAAATGTAATGGCAATAACAATGGTGTAATCACTCATATTCAAGCGTTTGCAACAGTCATTTCCGGAACAGTTGGTCTTGGAACAATATCAGGAGTTGCAATAGCTATCACAATAGGGGGCCCAAGTGCAGTTTTTTGGATGATAGTTACTGGAATACTTGGTATGTCAATAAAGTTTGCTGAAGTAGTGCTTGCATTCAATTACCGCTCTGAAAACACAACTGGTGGAGCTTTTTATTATATGGAGCATGGACTTGCAAAGATTGGATTTATAAAAACTGGCAAATCCCTCGCATTTATTTATGTGATTATGCTGCTTGTTGCAATGATTCTGGGCGACATACCATTTCAGGCAAATCAAATTGCAGCGTTGTCAAATAACCTATTTGAATACAACGCATCTGTTATTATATCTCTGCTTGTATTAATTGTAATACTCGGAGGGATAAAGCGAATTGCTTTCGTTGCAACAGGTTTAGGGCCGATTATGATAATGTTATATGTAGGCATGTGCGTGTATTTAATCTGTGCAAACGGAAGTAATCTTTTGAATGCTCTATCTATAATGTTTCAAGATATCTTTAACAAATCAGCTATAGGAGGTGGAGTATTGAGTGGATTAATAGCAGGGGTAAGAAGATCAGTGTTTGCTAATGAAGCTGGTACTGGAACAGCAGCTATAGCACATTCGATTGTAAAAGAGAAAGACCCAGTTAAAGTTGGGAGTGTTGCAATGATTGCGCCATTTGTAGACACAATATTAGTCTCATTTTTGACTGGTGTTGTGATAATTATCACTGGTATGCACAGTACCAATGAAATCGGTGATATTACGTTAGTTAGCTCAGCATTTTCGACAGTCTTGCCTTTATTTAGCAAGCTAGTTCTTCCGCTGATAATGTTTTCCTTTGCATTTTCCACGATAATAGCTTATTATTACTACTGTGAAGTTGCCCTTGTGTACTTATTTGGTAACAAAAAAGTACTGATATTATTTCAATTTTTTATAGTGGGTTCAGTGTACATTAGCTGTATATCAAAAAATATAGAATTTATATCTTGTTTAGGTGACAGCCTGTTTATGTGCCTTATGATTCCAAATGCTGTTGCAATATATCTACTGAGAAGGGACGTTTCAAATGCAGTAGACTCTTATTACGAAAGGTATAAACATGATTTATAGATTGCTTTGTATGATGTTATTTTGCCTATCGTTTAATGATGTATATGCTGCTTCAATTTTTTACAAAAGTTATGACATTGCATTAAATGGAATAAGCAACTTCATGAATGAAGTATTGTTTTTCAAGATCTTTCACGTACCATTTATAATTCTTCTATTGGTTTTTGGTTATATATTTCTAACACTACGTTTTAAATTTCTCAACATAAGGATGTTTAAGCATGCATTCGCTATTTTGTGTGGAAAATATAACACAGATCATCACGATGGTCACATTACGCATTTTCAGGCATTCGTAACCGCGCTATCAAGCACAGTAGGTCTTGGAACTGTTGCTGGTGTTGCAATTGCAATTTCAATGGGAGGGCCAGGAGCGGTACCTTGGATGATGATTACAGGCTTTTTTGGTATGTCCGCAAAGTTTGCTGAAGTAACTTTAGCATTCAGGCACAGAACAGAGGGTCAAGAGCAGTTATTCAGTGGTCCTTTTCAATATATAAGAAATGGGCTAGAGGAATTTGGATTTAAAAAACTTGGTATTGTTCTGGCTGCTATATATGCAGTATTTTTTATATTATCAGGTCTTGGTGGAAGTGTAGCGTTTCAAACTAACCAAATGGTTTCAATATTATCTGGTTATTCAAATTGGATAGATGGTCATCCTTGGTTTCTCTCTTCCATAATTTCTATGTTACTTGCTCTAGTAATTATTGGTGGAATTAGAAGGATAGCCAGGGTGTCTTCTGCACTAGTGCCTATTATGTCGCTCATATATATTTTCAGTTGTGTCACAATCATTGCATTCAATATTCACAACTTTGGCAATACATTAAAAATATTGTTTTCCAGTATGATAGACTTCAATGCTGTTGGTGGAGGAGTGGTAGGAGCATTTGTTGCTGGAATTCAAAGGGCGGTTTTTGCCAGCGAAGCAGGTGTTGGTTCTGCTTCAATCACTCACGCGGCAGCTAAAGATGAGGAGCCGGTTAGAACTGGACTAGTTGCGATGATAGAACCATGCTTTGACACAATGTTAATTTGCTGTTTAACAGGAATAACAATAGTAATAACAGGTGCATACCAGACCAGCACTGGCGAGGGAATACTGATCACCCAAAAAGCATTTGAGACAGTTTCTTCTTGGTTTCCTATCCTTTTAACAATAGCTGCGCCTTTATTTGCATTTTCTTCAGTAATTTCATTTGTCTATTGCTGTGAAATGGGATGGTTATATTTGTTTGGTGCAAAGAGTATAGTGATATACCGAATATCGGTAATAATTGTGGCATTTTTCTCTGGTCTTTCTAAAGATATAATGGCTATTGCCAATATTGGTGGAGCTTTATTCTCTTGTTTAGCACTCATCAATATGACAGCGCTCATACTGTTCAGTAATCAGATTAACGATGAAGTTCAGTGCTACCTAAAAAGGCTGAGGAATAATAAAATTAATTAAATTTTGGCATATGAAGGTACAGCAACAGATGTCATTTCAGTACCATCTTCTTGTCATAGCAAAACTCCCTTTTGTCATCCCAGTGTGTGACACTGGGATCTATTTTGCATATAGTTCCACCATAGTGTTATGTTTTAATGTAAAATTTTATATTTATCTACTAGATTCGTTTGCGAACAAAGTTCGCTGGATCCCAGTGTCAGCTACTCGGATGACAAGAGAGAGGATGCTAGAATGATGGAGAGGTATGTAATCCTTATACTATCCTACGTACTCGGTTCAATACCGTTTAGCTTAATTATTGCAAAAATAAAGGGGATAAATTTAAGAGAGGTAGGCTCAGGAAACATTGGCGCTACAAACGTTGCAAGGACAGGAAATAAAGGCCTTGCTGCTCTTGCATTATTTCTGGATACCTTTAAAGGGTTTATCGCGGTTTATATAGCACAACAATTTTTCGATGACAATCTTTATATATATATATCTGCAATTTTAGCAGTTTTAGGGCACATGTTTCCCATTTGGCTAAAATTTAAAGGAGGCAAAGGAGTTGCAACAACTTTGGGAGTTTTGATAGCACTTAATATGCTAGTTGCCCTGATATTTATATTTGCCTGGATAATGGTATTTTTTATCTTTAGATACTCTTCTCTTGCTTCATTAAGTGCTATTACAATAGCCGTGATAACTTCATTCTTTTTTCAAATGGATTTATCCTTAACACTCATAGTTATAGAAGTGTTAGTTTTTCTCAAGCACCACAAAAACATCACAAACCTTTTGCAAGGCAAGGAACATAAGTTTTTATAATTTACGTGCTGATCCTGTTACTTCTTATATTATCGATGTTTGGGTCGGTTAATTTTTCTGGATTAATATATTCAAGATTTTCTATTGTATCTACTACATTCTGTTCACTACAGTCCAAGCTAAACAAATTTCTCATTAAAGGTATCCTGATCTCTTGAATAAAATTAGAAGTTATTTGTTTACTGCTATCATCTGACTTATTCCAAGCATTGAGGATTTCTTTATGATTCTTCTTTTTTTTTCAGCTCTTTCTTAATAAACTCATACGCCTCATCTTTTGCATCCATTCCAATTCTGTCTTCCATAAGGTATTTTACTCTAATATCAGGGTGTATTCCTTTTAATGACTTTACCGTAGCACCAATAGTAAAGCAAGTTTCAGGAATAAACGTCCCTTGAGCATAATTTATGGCATACATTAAAGACTTTGCCAATTCCCGCCTTTTTGCTGCAACTGATTCACTATCTCCACTATTACAAGCCTTTAGAACTAAGTATAAAATTTGCCCTCCTGTAAGTCCAGAAACATGAACTTGTTCATCATTATTGCACCATCTATTAAGATAGTTAATGAATTCTTGTTCATTACTCTTCCTAAACTCTTTTTCTTCTTTTATATACTGGATAAACTTAACAAACTCATCATTACGTATAACATCCTTAGGTTCTGGTACCTTCTCACCATATTTATCTTTTAATATATTAATATTGTCAATAATACTATCATTCGATAAATTAGGCAATGTGTGTTCAATAGCAGTATTAATAATATACTTCATACCGAATAAATTTTCTCGTGCACCATCCAAAAGTAAATTCACTGCATTCTTAAACAGGGCAATAGGATTAAGTTTTTTTGGTCTGACTTCAGATTGCAACAAAATTATTAACATCGTAATGGTATCGGTGCTAACAGCCAAGCTAATATGAGAGCCTTAGTAAAGGATAGATATAATATAAACCCTACTAACGATAAAAAAAACACTGACTTGATTATATTATCTTTAATAAACATTTTCCAATATTCCTTTTTATTTACTTCCTCATTCTTTATTTTTTTATAGGTAAGAAAAGTCTGGATCTCTAATCTGTAAAGAACAGCCACAAAAGAAATTGCTATACTGGTGGGCATAGTTAATATATTTAACGCTTGCACAATACCAAGGTAAACAAAAAACTTTAGCCTGCTAGATTCCTTTGAAGGAAATTGTAATTGAGAAATACCTATCATAGCTTACCTTCAACATCATTACACCCTAGTAATAGCATAGTAATTTAAAACGTCAATGTTTAAGTATCTTATTATCCGCACACTCATCGTATTCGATCTCGACTGTAGAGTGTGCTATCTCGAACCTATTTAGTAGTATTTTTTTTATCTCATACAAAATATCAGTGTGTTGTGCATTTTGCTTTACTTTGGCATGCATGGTAATTATAAAATAATTATCAGATAGTGACCATGCATGTATGTGGTGCACATCTATCACTTCAGGTAACTTAGATACAATCTCACTTTTGATCTCCTCAGCAGATACACCTTCAGGTGTACCTTCAAGGAGTATATGGCAAGAATTCTTGAGAATTTTATAGCCACTGTTTAAGATTATTACGCTGACAAATATTGACAAAATAGGGTCCACTACTTGCCATCCGGTAAGCATGATAATTATGGATGCAAGTATAGCAGCTACAGAGCCTAAAATATCTCCTATGACGTGTAATACAGCACTTTTTATGTTTATGTTACTTTCACATTTACTATGTAATATAAAAAAGACTATGATATTAGAAATCAGGCCAAGTGTGGCAATTATTAACATTACTTTCCATTCAACATTAACTGGAAAAATAAATCTTTTTATTGATTCAATTATAATGACCGCTGCAATGAGAAATAGAGTTAAACCATTAATAAATGCTGCAATTATCTGCAATCTGTGATAACCATATGACCTCTGTAAATCAGATTTCTTGGCTGAAAATTTATGTGCTATCCAGCTTAAAACCAAAGCAAAAAGGTCAGTGAGCATGTGTCCTGCATCTGATAACAGAGCAAGCGAGTGTGAAATTATTCCACCTGCTATCTCCATAAGCATTGTTATTGCAACTATTATTATAGAATAAATTAAGCGCTTGGATGCTGCTGCTGAGTGTTTGCCATTGTGGACTGCTGTCATATAAAATCTTTTCATGAGCAAAAAACGTGGGTAACACTGGGCTCGAACCAGCGACCCCTTGCACGTCAAGCAAGTGCTCTACCAACTGAGCTAATTACCCATCATAGCTTTAGTATAGTGCTTCAGTGGAATAGAAGTCAATTTGCTTTTAAATTCTTACCCTATCCTAATGTAACGTTAGAATGTAGATTTTTTTTGTAGTCAAGCTATATCTTATATTGTTCATATTAAATTAATTACTTATATTTCTTCACTAAGATATAGACTATATCAATATGAAAATTCACATTTTTTTAGTAGAGATCACCTTATATTTGAAGAGTTAGTAAATTAGAGGTTAGAATTATGACAATCAATCAACAAATAAATAAAAATATAACTAAAGAAGAATATTTCAACAATAACGGCAAAGGATTTAATTCGCCACATGTTGTAGAAGTTAAAGATTTAAATATTAAAGTAGAGGTTTATTCTCATAATTTAAGAGCAAGTAAAATTGCTAACATTGAAAGTGAGATAAGAGAAACAGCTACTAATTTTAAGGACGCATTCAAGTTAAAACACAGCAACTCAGAACAAACATTTAAAATTTATATGTTTGATGACAAGGATGATTACACTCACCTTGGCGGAAGCGAGCGTTTCGGTTCTTACCTTGGAGATGAAGGTGGTAAATGTTACTACAAAGGGGAAGCTGATGTTTTTGCTGAAATGTATGTCTACCAACAAGGTGGCGTTCATAACCTTCAGCATGAATTTGCACATGGTTTAACTTACTTGGCTACAGGAGGTGAGCACCTACCTGCAGTATTAATGGAAGGAATTGCAGATTACTTTGAGCACCATTCAGATCATAAATTCAATTCTCAAGGATCAAGTATCGACAAAACTGAAGCTACAAATTTGAATTTAAGTGAAATTTTAAGTTTAGAATATTCAGAGAACGACGAAGCAAATAGCCTGGTTTATAAAACAGGTCATGCGTTGATAATGTACTTACAGGAAAAAGATCCTAGTTTATTAAGAGACTACCTAGATGCTTTACGTCAAGGTGACTCACATAAGTCAAAAGACTTTCTCTCTCAAATAAAAGGGCATAATGATAATTTTAAAGGCTGGCTTGCTGAGAATGATACAGAAACTGCAATGGAACATCTTAACGCTTTGCAAGTTACAAAAGGAGCTTTTATAGCAACTGGTCAAGAAATAGTGGGTGGAGAAATTAAAAACATATCCTACTATAAAGCAAATATAGAAAAAATGGATGGAGAAAACGTTGGAAGTTTTTCTCCTGTAGAACACGTCGCATTTTATGATGTTGCTCGTGCTATAAATAGGGCAACAGATGATACACTTGATATATCAAAGGAATATCATTTCCTCAAGGTAGTAAAAACTTCTAATGGACAGGATAAACTAACTTACTCTGATCAACAAGGTAATGAATATCAAAACAGTCAAGAATATAAGAGTCAGGTTTTAAATGTATTGTCAAAGTATGATGAAACTTTGAAAAAAACTTGCGATGAGAAACTAAAGAATCTCGATGAGCAGATTCATAAGGAATCCACTGAAGTACTTGAAAGATATCATAAACAAGAGATCTCCTATGAAGAACTTTTGGAAAAATATAATTTCATTACTTCTTCCTCTCGATATGAAGAATTGAAAAATTCCTTACTTGATAAAACCATAAACACTGGCTTAGAACAAGTAAAAGCGACTAAGAACATCGATGTAGAAAAGATGTTAGAAGAGATGATCAATATCGATCCAAACTTAATAAGGAGTACAAATCATATTGATCTACAAGAAGGTAAGATTTTCTCTATAAAAGCCCATGGTCACGGGAATATGGGTGCGCTATCCATACAAGATGGAGATACAAAGCTTGGAGAATTATCGAGCGAATCAGGATTTTTCAAGCAAGTTGAAGGCCAAACTAAAGAAATTTTCGTTTTTGAGGATATACTGCACAACTTAAATACTCAATATGATGGTGGTGCTTATATGGCGATTACGAAAGAAAATGGTCATTATAAAGCTTCTTTAATAGACGGCAGAACAGTTGAACGTGATGAATACTTTGATGAAGCACATTTGCATGAAAATGAATTGTTGCATCCTAGCACTGGACACATCCAAAAAGATTTAGATTCTCTACTCCTTAGAGGTACTAAAATTTTGAATCATCAGGATTCAGAGCATGCACAATATTCTGATGAGCAAAAGGCAAATGGAGTAATCGTGGAAAAAGGAAAATTACTGGATAATAAGGGGACAGATAGGACAAACGACGATGTATACGAAGCGGTTGTAAAGCAAGGAGGCGAAAATCTACATGCATTCAAAAATATGGGCTTTTATATTACCGAAGAGGTGAAAAATGAAAGAGGTGAAATTACAAATGGAAGTAACTTGTTCATTCATGATCACGGAAAAAATGTGCGCTATCAGTTACCTGAAAAAGTTACTCATCTAAAGTTAGTGCAAAAGGATGGACAATATAAGTTAGCACCATCTGATTCTGAAGGGAGAGAGTATAATGGCATACCAGATGAATATAGATATATAGATCCAATATTTGCACATGAATATGAGAAGAGAGATTATTCCCATAAACATGTAAATGTGGGCCTTATAAACTTAGAGAAATATGGCTCTGGCAAACTTTTTGCTATAAAGTACGACCCAAATGATTACCACATACAAAGAAACTCAAGTGGCGAAATAGTTAGAATAAAAGATCAAGCATATTTCACTAAAGTAAAACTATTTGATGGTGATACTGATGAAGAAATTGGAATGTTATCTAATAATTTCCATAACTTCAAAGGAAAAATATTCTTTTCTGCTGATTATAACTACAGTTATAATGATTTCCTCGCATCTGTTTCTCCTCAAGTTGAAATTGAGGACATGGGGAATGGAAGTAAAAAAATAACTTTCGATCAAGGTGATGGCGATATCGGTGATACTAATAGAGGCTACACGGACTATCAGAGAATATTCACAAAAGAGAAACAAACCGAAAGTCCAAAAGGGCAAGTAAGTGAAGCTAAGACAGAAGTTAACATGAGCCATAGTACTACTAATATTGTTGCTGAAGAGAGAAACGACAATAGTGAAATGCAGTCTGATCAGCCACAAATTCCAACAAGGGCAAAAAGGTCAGCTTCAGTGGAGGAGAAAGAGCAGGTATTAAAAGACACAATCTTGAAAATAGAAAAGAACTATGATCGAGACTTAGAAGGAAAGCACAAGGCAAATGTAACCATAGATTACAATGATGTGAAAGCCTTGTATGATAGAGCAGAAGGAGAAGATAAAGGCTCTGTGTTAAAGTTTTGGAACAAACTGCATACATCAGATTATAAGGTTGGTGCTTTGCCCGAAGACAAGTATTACTTTAAAGATGGCAAATTTGTAATTCACGATAGTGATACGAAAAAGCTTATAGTGTTACCTGAGGATAAGGTATCCATCAAAATAATGAAGGATGGTGATAGCTATAGTTTGGCTATATCAAGTGGTAATGGCAAAGTAATAAGCAGCATTAGTAAAATAGATAATCCGAATTACGAATTGCTGTCAGATTCAAGTCATTTCAACTTAGAAATGCAAGATAACATTGAGTTATCAGACCAACATCATGAATACAATCTCTATCTAGAGAATGGTTTTGCGACAATGTTTGATTGCACAAGCGATCATGTTTATCACGATCATAACTCGACCTACATCTAATACACTACAAGGAGGGTACTGCCCTCTTTTTGTTATTCCAATGCCCAGACACTGGAATCCAGAAAAAGTAATTTCAACCAAGTGATAAAGGCTGGATTCCAGCATCACGCGCGCAGCTGTACGAACATTATCTGTAAGAAGATGTCATCCCAGTGTCACGCACTGGAATGACACCGAAGGGGCTACTAGGATGACATCGTCTGCTATATACTTAGATCACAAGAGAAGAATTCTAAAGCAAAAGACCTCAAGTAAATCTCATGCAAAATCTAGTATTTACGGAATTTATATTATTTTCATGCACTCTATGGTTTTTGTAATTAACGGAGAGTTATATGGTGGCTAGTTTAAGTTTTAAACAAGTAGATAGACAAACTGACGCAACAGATTTAGCTGATATTTACACTATAATTTATGAAGATAATACAGGTAATAAGTATACCTTTGGTGTGGAAAATGGTACTAATACTTTCAACATTTTTAAGTATGAACCTAATAGTGGTGGTGAAGTAGATTATAGCGCTATAGCAAAAAACTTCATGACTAATGGTGCAGTTGGCGGATTATTAGGTAAGCTAACTACAATAGAAACTGCTACAAATGCTGCTAATTTAGGAGATAAGGTTGCTGCAATAAAAACTAAGACTGACTCCTTTACTGCTGATGTTGCTGATATAAAGGCTAAGACTGATAAGATGCCTGCTGACTTAGATGCTGAGTTAGGTAAATTAGCAAAATCTGCTGAACTAGCTCCACTGGCTAAAACCGCTGAATTAGCTCCATTAGTAACTCCTTTGGCTAAATCTGCTGAATTGGCTCCACTAGTAGCTCCTTTGGCTAAAACTGCTGACGTTGCTGATATAAAGGCTAAGACTGATAAGATGCCTGCTGACTTAAACGCTGAGTTAACTAAGTTAACCACAATAGCAGAAACTCTAAATGGTAGTCCTCAGGCAGCTGCAGCTGCTAAAACTGTACTAGAGAGCAGTTTCAAGAAAGCTATTGAAGAAGCTGGAGAAGATGGTAGCAAATGGCTTAAAAATGAGATAAAAGAGATAGTGTCACAACCATCTTTTGAAATTCCAACAGATCCAAATACACCACTTTCTTGGGATTTTTAATCTAAGTGCCAGTGAATGACATCTCGCGATGTCATTCACTGTTGTCATTCCAGCATGTGATAAACAGCTGTACGAATATTTTGGCAATTTGCGTAGCAAACGGTCAGTGCTCCGGCACTGGATCATCAGAAACGTTATCTTTTAACATTACTTTTATACTCGCAAATTTAACTGGATGCCAGTGTCTGGACACTGGCATGACATCTTCCAGCTGTGCATGTGAAGCTAGAATGACAACCTTTTTTCTAGATTCCAACGGTCTTGATAAAAGGCAAGAAGTCTATTTTTTATTGCAACTAATTTGCAGTTATTTTTGTTTTAATGTAGATGGAATATAGTCCTATTGCTGCTGCATTTGAAACATTTAGACTATCAATTACGTTTGACATTGGGATTTTTAAAAGATAATCACAACTTTCTTTAACTAATCTCCGCATTCCTTTCTCTTCAGAGCCAAAAATAATTACTCTTTTTTTCCAAAAGTTCTTTATTTCATCTATATTTTCCTTAGCATTGCAATCAAACCCATAACACCAGTAGCCTATCTTTTTGAGAGACTCCATAGTTTTTACTATGTTTGTCACGTATATTAGAGGGACAATATCTAATGCTCCACTTGCTGCTTTTGCGATAGATGCATTTTCACTCGGTGAATGGTGATGTGGTAAAACCAGTGCATCAATGTTGAAACAAGCTGAGGTTCTTAAAATCGAACCTATATTGTATGTATCAGTAATTTGATCTAAAATGACTATAGTAGAGTTTTCACCTGATCTTTCAGCTATTTCTTCGATATTTAAGCTGTGAAAAATAGGAGCAACTTTTAAAGCAATTCCTTGATGATTTACACCCTTGGGTAAAATATCATTGAATATTTTGTTCTCTACTAGCTGAGCTTTAATGCCCTTACTATCTGCACATTGTCTAATTTCTTTCTCACATTCTCTGTAGAAGTTTCCTGTTACTAACAATTCTATACACTGTCTATTTTTATTTCTTAATGCTGACATGCAAGTGTGCTTTCCGTATAGCCAACAGTTTTCATTAGCTTTTGATGATTTCATCGTATTATTGAAAATCTGGTTTTTATAGAATAAGCAATATTTTACTGTGTTTATATATTGTTGTAAAATTATGCAATTCAATTAATGCGTTTATGTCAGATGATGAGTTAGATTGGCAAAAAAATGTTAAGCCAATAGAATGTGGAAAAGTTACTTTGAAAGTTGATCATAAAGTAAATATAAAATCTATGATTGATAAAGGTACCTCCGGCTTACAAGGAAATTTTCTTAATACCGATAATGGTAATTCATCATTTTGTCTTGACTACAATACAAAATTAAAGATCGATAGGGGCAAATATTTTATAAGCGATAAACTCGACTTACATGGCTATAGTATAGATAATGCTTATTGTAAATTGATAGATTTTATTGTTAAAAATTATCAAGCAGGGAATAGGTGCTTATTGATAATTACGGGGCATGGTAATAGCATAGATAAAATAGACACTATAAAGAATAGCTTAAATAAGTGGTTGAATGATACAAAAGCTCGGCATATGATCTTATACTACCAGCAAGCCACAAAAAAACATGGTGGCAAAGGGGCTTTTTATGTCTTATTAAGAAGAAATAAAAGTTGATTTCAGAGTATCTCTTTAGGAGCACCTCTCTTATAATTTACGTGTTTAAGAATGATTTCTGCTAAACCTTTACTAATTCCAGGTACGTTTTGAATTTCAGCTAGAGAAGCTTTGCTTATGTTTTCTACCGAACCAAAATGAGACATGAGTGCCTTCTTTCTTTTATTGCCAACGCCGGATATTTTGCTTAATTGTGAAGCAAAAAACTGTTTATCACGTTTTTTTCTATGCGAAGTTATTGCAAAGCGGTGGGCTTCATTACGCAGTAATTGTAAATAAAGCATGACCTTGCTGTCACTTGCTAGAGTAAATTCTTCTCTGTCCGGCACATAAAATCTTTCATTTCCTGCATTACGATCATGACCCTTCGCCATACAAGCAAAAGGAACTTTTATATTCAATATTTCCAACACATTATGCACTATGGAAACATGTCCTGGACCGCCATCAATCAGTAAAAAATCAGGGATTATATCTTTTATATTGCCAGAGAAACGTCTAATCAGCACTTCTCTCATCATTTTATAGTCATCACCTGAAATTTCTTCTTTTATAGTAAATTTTTTGTATTCACTTTTTAAAAAACCTTCCTGCCCTGCAACAATCATCACACCAACTTGTTGATTTCCAGATATATGGCTATTATCATAAACCTCGATACGCTTTGGAATATTTGGTAACGAGAAAATCTTCCTAAGCTCTTCGAGCTTTTCTAGGTTATTTCTATAATCAGTAAGCTTCTGCTCTAGGCTATGCTTAGAATTATTGTAAATAAAATTCAACAAATCACGCTCTTTACTATTTTTCGCATACAAAACTTTTATTGATTTTTGAGTAAGAGCATAAAGTGCTTGTTCTATAATTTCCTTATCCTTAATAAAATCGGGAACGTAAATTTGTGCTGGTGGTGTGCTAACTGGATTATACAAATTGACCAAAAAGGTGGATAAAATTTCATCATTTGGATGATCACTACAATTCTCAATGAAGTAAGGAATGCTTCCATAGTTACTTTTATCTCTGAAAGATAGTACACCAATGCATGCTAAGTCTGCCTCACGTACAACGCTAAAGAAATCTGCATCTTCTTCAAAAGAAAAATCCATTGGCTGCATTTGAATTTGCTGAAGAAATTTCAATCGATCTCTATAGACAGCAGCAAGCTCGTAATTCATCTCCCTACTGCACTTTTCCATTGTAGAAAATAGCTGTCTTTGCACTTCTTTATTCCTTCCTAGCAGAGTATCTTGTGCTTGTTTTACTGGTTTGCAGTAATCATCTTTTGTAATTTTATCTACGCATGGTGCTGAACAGCGCTTAACTTGATACTCAAGACATGGTCTTTTTGTTGAAGAGAAATATTGATCTGAACATACTCTTAAGAGAAAAGCTTTTTGCAATGATAATATAGTGTTCTTAACAGCAGCAGCAGATGGAAAAGGGCCGTAGTAATGAAACTCATTCTTCTTAAACTTACCTCTATATTTTGCTATTCTTGGATAATCATGCTTAGAAATTGTTATATAAGGATAAGATTTTCCATCCCTAAGCAAAATATTATAAGATGGTTTTAACGATTTTATTAACTGTGCTTCAAGAAGCAATGCTTCGATTTCATTCTCAGTGATGAATATTTCAACCTTAATAACCTGTGAGATCATTACTCTGATTCGTTCAGAAAGGTTTTCGAATTGAAGGTAGTCGGATAACCTCGACTTCAAGTTTTTTGCTTTACCAATGTATAAAACCTTATTCTTATCTCCAACCATCTTATAAACGCCACAGGATTGTGGAGATGATTTGATTTGTTCCTTATATTGCCTGAGCATTTATCAATTGTTTAACCTGTATAAGGTTAAACTCTGCTACTAAATGAAAGCTAGAAACAACATTTGCAAGCAAAGATAACCTGTTTATTCTAAGCTCATTAGAATCACAGTTAATCTTTACACTGTCCATAAATTGATTGATAAATGGAGCAAAACGAGCAAGTTCATCAAGCGCTGTATTAAAGTCGTTATTTTCTATCGCTTGTTTTATGTTTTTACAAGCAGCTATAGCACAATTTGATAGCGCAATCTCCTCATTTTCAATCAAAAACTTCTTACTGTAAGATGCATTATAAGTAGTGCCATCACTTTTTCTCACTTTGCTCATCATGTTACTGGCTCTTTTATAAGTGCTTAGAACCTGTTCACCTTCTGGCGTACTAAGATAACGATCCAGTATAACAGTTTGCTTTTCTGCTGTCAGCAGATCATTAATATCGATTTTATATATTATTGAATCTACAATATCTTGCCTTATATTTCTATTTTTTAAAATAACCTTGAACCTCTCTAAGCAAAATTTAAATACTAGCTCTGAAATTTGTTTTTCATTTGGCTTATCAACTGGTGTTGTATTTTTATTAAAGAGAAGTCTTGAACATAAAGATACTGACTTATCTATCAGTAGCCTAATTGGAATATGCAAATTATTTTCAAGTATTGTTCTAATTATACCAATTGTCATTCTCCGCAAACCAAACTGATCATACGAACCAGAGATTTTCTCACCTGCTGCAATTAAACCAACCAAACTATCCATTTTGTCTACAATAGCTACAGCAATCGCAGTAGGAGATTTAGGGCATTCTTGTTCCGATCCGATTGGCTTATAGTGCTCAGTTATAGCTTCTACTACTTCTTTATCTTCTTGAAAGTAAGAAGCGTAATATCCACTCATTATTCCTTGCAATCCCGGAAATTCTTTTACTATCAACGTTGCAAGATCTGCCTTTGCTAAATATGCAGCACGTTCAACTTTAATTAGTGAAGCATGTGGAATAACTATCGCTACATACTTTGACAGAGTAATAATACGCTTCACTTTTTCTTCTACGCTACCGAGCGAAGCATGAAATGAAATAGAGCTCAATTTTTTGACATAGTAATCTAGGTTTTCCTTTTTGTCTTGAGACATCAAAAATTGGGCATCAGCAAGACGTGCTTCTAATATTCTTTCATGACCTTTGACAACTTCATTATTGTTAACATTTACAACAGTAACAAAATGTGAAATTTTCTGTCCATTACTTAAAGCAAGATACTTTTGCTGCATGTTAATTATACTAAGTATTACTTCCTTCGGTAACTCTGATGATTTTATTTTACCAAATAATACTATTGGCCACTCTATAAGCCCTGCCAATTCATTAAGTAAATAATCATTTTTTTCAAGTTGTAAGTTCTCCTCTTTTGTAAACTTATTAATCTGATCTAGTATAAATTGCTTTCTTTTGTCCAACTGGAGAATGACATTATTTTTTTCTAACAATTCAAAATAGTCTTTGGGTGTTCTAACAGTAAGTACTGCATCACCTGAAAGAAACCTATGACCATACGTCACGTTGCATGCTGTAACCCCTGCAAAAGATATGGGTATTATTTCGTCATTTAAAATACATAGAATATTTTTAATTGGTCTAACCCATCTCTCTTTTCTTTCACTCCATCTCATACTCTTTGGCCAAGAAAAGTTTTTTAGCATTTCCTCCAGTTGATTTTTGAGAAACCCGCTGATGTTAAATAAGCAGCTTTCTCTCTTAATGAAGTAAAAATCTTCATCGTTTACTTTGCGAATGAGTAAATCTTCTTCACCTTTCCGATTTTTTCTCAAAAAACCTTCGATAGCACTTTTCGGTGCATTAACTCTTGGTCCTTTAATCTCATTGTTAGAATCTTTTAGCTCCAAAGCACTTATTCCATCAATAAAAAGAGCAATGCGACGTGCAGTCACATAAACTTCTATAGATGCAAATTTCACATTATTTTTACTAAAAGCATTAATGATATAGCTCTTAACCTGAGCTGCAGATGAATTCTGCATTCTTGATGGAATTTCTTCTGAAAGACATTCAAACAATAATTGTGACAACATATTCTACTTCGCTCTATATAATTCACAGCATTTTTTTGTTAACTCTCTCACTCTACCAATATAGGCTGTACGTTCATTTACACCAAGCACACCTCTTGCATCAAGTAGATTAAGTAGATGGCTAGTTTTAATACATTGGTCATAAGCTGCTACTGGCAATTCTTTTTCGATAAGGAATTTACACAGTTTTTCTGTGTCCTCAAACTGCCGTTGTACTACTTTAGTATCATAATAATCAAGTGCCAGGTAAGAAAACTCATACTCTCTTTGTTTGAAAATATCTCCGTAAGTTACACCACTATCATTCCACATTATGTCGTAAACATTATCTACACCCTGTATGCACATTGCTAAACGCTCTAACCCATATGCTACTTCACCGGGAATTATTCTGCAGTCAATACTTCCCACTTGCTGTATATAAGTAAGTTGTGTTACTTCCATTCCGTTGCATGTAACTTCCCAGCCAAGACCGGATGCACCAACACTTGGGTTTTCCCAATCATCTTCAATAAACTTAATATCATATTCTTTTGTCGATACACCAAGAGCTTTTAAGCTATTTAAGTAAACATCTTGCAAATTGCTGCCAGATGGTTTTATTATAACTTGGTATTGATGATGCTGATATAAGCGATTAGGGTTGTCGCCATAGCGTCCGTCTGCAGGTCTTATTACTGGTTGCAGATATGCAATTTTTGTTGATTTTTCGTCAATCGCTGACATGATTGTTGCGGGATGTAGTGTTCCAGCTCCAACTTCAGACGTATATGGATGAAGTATAGTACACCCTTCATCTGCCCAAAAATCTTGTAATCCCTTTATTATATCCTGTAGATTCACGCAAACTGTATATCTTTTAAACTGAATACATAAGCAAATAAGTACTATTCTATACTTATTTTTTTAATAGTGCCATGAAAATAGTCACTCAAGGCTATTGAACTTTCTTTTACATACTCAAATATGCTTTTGTTTAAAACAATCGCATCATGCATAGTCAGATCGCAGAATATAAATGCAGTCAAGTACAATAAAATCACTGCATAAAACACATGAAAAATCCCTTCAAATGTGATTGATATTGCATTGTTATAACTAAGCTGTATCGTACTTATCGGCCATGGTTTTATTACTTCTACAATATTAAAAAATAAATAAGGTATTATAAAGAAAAAGAACAAATGCATAAGATCATTAAACCAAAATGGACATTGAAGTATTGCCTTGCATATACTTAAATAGAATTTACTTACAATATAATAAATTGACATTATTGCCGGCATCGAAAGCGCAACAGTCATCACCTGTCCTGATGCTATTTGTATTACTATATTCTCATCACTGCTGGCTGAAGGATCTTGAGTATGAAAAATAGATATGCCAACTAATTGCAGCACTAACATAACTATTGCTAGCTTGGTAAAAATAGCAGCTACAACTATGCCTGAATTCGGCATTTTATATAGTATAAAATCACCTCCGTATGTAAGCATTAATATAATGTCGGTAATAAATAATATTAGAAAAGAAGACCAATAATGCTGCCAAACCGGTAAATATCCTACTCCTAAAAAAGAGCTTACTATTTTGGCAGGAAAAACCTTGCCTAGCACCTTACCCAAAAATTGAAAAAAAATCCCCATGTCCTAACTAACACTTGACTTATATTTTTCACAATACTGAATTGTAATGGACTTATCAATACACTTCTTGCATAGAAAAAAGGCAAATAGTTAAAAATGACCGTATCTGAACAGACAATGGCGTTAACTTAAGAGAATACATTAGCAAATTCTCCTAAAGATATGATGTCGTTTAGGCTTATCTGCTTTAGTGCGGCTATACAATCTTCCCGGTCGGATCTTAACTTTAGCGCGTATACTTAAAAAGGTCTTGAAAGTTTTTTGGTGCAACAAGCACTTGATAAAGTTTCTGCCTCATCACACCAAATAAAACTGAAAAATTTAAACGATACTCAGCAATTTGATCTGGGTTCCAAGGCCCTTGTGCATCACACATATGAATATTGCACATTTGCCCAAAATTCTTGTCTCTAAATTTATCCCAGAAAAATTCTCTATCCTACTTTGAGTCGTTTATAGCACTCCTCTATGCGCCACCTTAATAGATAAGCTCTACTGATATCTTCCAAAGTCTCGATCAAAAACTCTGTTTCTCCATTGGCTAATGTCAGCACTATAACTCTTACTTTTTGTCCTTTCATTTTATTTTTTAGATTTTCATTTTCTAATATAAAATCAAAATCTAATTCGCCCATAGCTTACTATAATTTCTTTTTTGCAAGCGAAAAATAAAGTTTACTTTCAAATCATAATGCTGCTGAATGAATTTTACTGAACACGATAATAGATAAATAATTTGATTTAACAAACGCATTTTAGTAATAACTTCGGGTAATTGCTCTTTTGCCAGTGTTTGCTCACCTACATTCTAAGCGGCAAGACGAGCACTGCAAATCAGTGAAGTATAGCCCTTCTTATAATAGTCCGAACGTGGGTAAAAACGTCTTTATAGCTATTGTAAGCCAGGAGGCCAGCAGTGTGTTATTATGATCTGTTCGGATTATTGTGAAAAGAGCTATACATAAATCAACAAACAAATTGCCAATGGTGCCTGTTGTTCCATTTGGTTTAAACTCGGATATGATTTCTTCGGAGTTGGGTAATCTCATCCATCTACTGCAATAAGTCTATAACCTCTCCAAATTCAGGTTCATCCTGATAGGCTGTTCGGATGCTTAAATTCTTGAAATATATCTTGCTTTAGAGAAAGCTTGCTTTGAAGGTACATGTCAACGGCTCCATAAGTTCACATTCTATTCCTAAACTTTTTTTAACTAACTATAGAAAATACTGTCGAAAAAGGAAGTTTTCTTGTTCGTGTAAAACTCAATACAATGGATTTTCTGAAAAGTTTTCGAGTATATTGCATTTTTTATTTGTAAGATAAGGTTTTTTCCTTTTTGCATGTCTCACCTAAAAAAGACACATTTTAAACTTTTTTATTGAAATAAAATAGAAACAAAAGTCCTGTCCCTTGTAGTATTTTACTCCTTAATATCTCCCCTTAAGTTGACGCCATTGCCTGAACAGATACCTTCTCACAAGTATGTAAACGTCTATTTTTAGGCAACTTCTATAATAAGTTTAAGTAATTAACACTAAAAAAATGAAGGCAGACTTATTTAGTCTACCCCTTTTATACTTGGTTGTTTAATAATTTTTCTGGCTCTTCGTGTTTAACTTCTAGTGATTTAAAAATTGATCTTGGCAAAAGTCTAATGATTAGTTCTTTAGCATCATTTTCTTCAGCGCCTAAACCTAACGTTTTTAACTTTTCTTTATCTTTATGTATTAATTCATACTCACCTTTATCATTTTTTCTTCCTACTGAATTTATCCTTAATAATACATCATTGTTATCCATTTCCTTACCTGCAGCAGTAATGTAGTAACTGTGATTTTCGAAGTTAAAATCTATACGATACTCATCGGAGATAACACTGCCATCTTGATTCTTATTTTTTGTGTGTGTTTTGATATACTCAAAATCTTCATCTTTTACTTTCGCAAATAGATCTCCTTTATTACTTCTAATAACAATGCTCGGAGCTTTAGGCTCAGATATTTCATTGTTTTTGATGATGGGATATATTGCTAAACCAACCAGTGTAACAGCAGCAGCAACAAATGCGAAAATACTCATTCCAAGTAGTATAGCTGCAAAAACTGTAATTGGCTCTAGAATCGAAAGCAAATACGGTGTTGAAAATACTACTGCTACGCCTACAGCAAATAGAGAAGCAAATGCTGCAAGTGTAATGTTTATTTCGTGACGGTGGTTTTTAAAAATTGACATAATTACCTCTTAAAATAAATTAATAATATATTAATATTGTATATGAAAAAATTATTATTGTCAACTTATAAACAATAAATTATCTACCACTTGAGCCAAAGCCTCCTTCATTGCGGTCAGTTTCTTCTGCATAGAATTCTTCTGTGTTGTTCCAAATTACCTGAGGTACAGGAGTGATAAGGATTTGTGCGATTCTATCTCCTCTTTTTATCTCATATGGCTGATTACTTAGATTGATTAGGCAAACTTTAACTTCACCTCGATAATCAGAGTCTATAGTGCCTGGAGAATTTAAGACAGTGATTCCATGCTTTGCAGCAAGTCCAGAACGTGGGCGGACTTGCCCCTCAAAACCGTTTGGTATTACAATCACAATTCCAGTTGGAATAAGTAATCTTTCAAGTGGATTTAAAATAATAGTATTGTCCAATGCAGCATAAAGATCCATGCCAGCACTCTGCATAGTTGCATAATAGGGAAGAGGCAGGCTTTCGCCATGTGATAACTTTTTTATTTCTACTTTAATTTTATCTCTTTGCATTTTTATTCACCAGTTATGAAAATTTAATTGTAGCATGTAAATTATACCTGCAAAAGATAAGAAAACTACTTGACAAATGTTGCCAACTTTCCTTATTATGACATTAAGGGTATTTATGACTCAAAACTTGTTTTTGACCTGCAGGCTCAATAACAAAAATTCAGTAAAAAACTTAGGGTACTTATTGGCGGATTACATAAAATTATAGCGGCTTTTTTTATTTTTTCTACATTCAGCCAAAGCGCGCTTGTTAGCACATTATCAGTTTAAATTATTAAACTCACTATTAGGGGATTCTTTTGCCTTTTTTTTGCTTGGTAAATTTCTTAACATTTGTGGCTAAAAGAGACCGAAATGGTGGCGTGTGAAGCTGGTTCACTTTATGACGATGTCATCCCAGTGCCTAGACTACTTGGATCCAGTTGAGCTATTTCAACAAAAATACTGCATTTGAGATGAACGTTTATTCTTACCAGACTTATTTACAAGTATAACAATTAAAGTCTGGATCCCAGACTGGGATGACACCAAAGGGGCTACTTGAATTCACGCTATAAAGTGAACCGATTTGGGCTTCACTATGCTGCAATTGTTTTAAGTATCGTAGTACAAATTTTTTACTTCGGTAATTTTTTTATTGTCATTATAATCATAAGAATAGTTGAGGTTGATTAATATGAAAACTTTTACGAAAAACTTTAAAGCTAAGGAAAAAAAGCTAGAAGAGTTCAATGAGGAAGTTAAAGATATAGCAGCTGTAGCTCAAGATAAGTTTGCGCATGAACTTGAAAATATTGCATATGAAAGTGTGCAGAAATTTCGCATTCTGCTTGCTAAAGAGATAAACTCCACTTTCAATAACATTCATTCTCAGAATATCAATCTACTAAAATCCGGCTTAGTAAACTTGATCAATAAAAAGGGAGAAACAGCTTTTGTACGTTCTCTTCTCAATATATTCATACGATAGAGTTGCTGCTGCAATTTAGTATTNAGTTATAACTAAAATAAGTCAGATTTTTTTCACAGATAAGTCTTACTTATTTTAGCTATATATAGAAAAGGAGGGTTGTTATGTCAACAAGACAAAAGTATCCAATCATAAAATGTACAGCGTAAATCTAAGCCTAAATCTTTTCCAGTTACTTTAGAAGAGGTTAAATCTTTTTTACGCATTGAAAATGATCAAGATGATAAGTTGATTTCAAGTTTTATTTTTATGGCAACTGATTATGCTCAGTGGCATATGGAAAAGTCACTGGTAAAGCAAACGTGGCAAGTTTCATATGAAGGTTATATACCTCGTAGAATCTATTTAAGCTATGGTCCTGTGAACAAAATAATATTGGCTACTGATAAAAATCGAAAACTTAGTTATTATTTTAGTGATGTAGGGAGCTATATTGAATTTTTCAATTATTTGAGCATGATAAGGGCTGATGTTGTATACGAAGCTGGTTATGACAGCGTTCCTGAACAAATAAAGCTGGGTATTATGCAGCATGTTTCTGCTCTTTATAAAAATCGTGAATCAGAAGTAAGTAGCCATTTGTCTGAAGTAAAGAAGGTATATTCTCCGTTTCGCGAACCAAAGGTTGTTTTGTAGCTCCTGTTTGTCATTCAATAGCATATACAACAGATGGTGTCATCCCAGTGCCCAGACACTGGGATCCATTTTTCCATCATCAGAAATGTTGTATTTTAACATTACTTTTATACTCGCAAATTTTCCTAGATCCCAGTGTCAAGCACTGGGATGACAAGAAAGGGCTACTGGAATGACATCATTATAAAGTGAACCAGTGTCTGGGCATGGGATGACATCTTCTTGACAGATAATGTTCGTACAGTAAGCACTGGGATGACACCATCTGTTGTACCTACAAATTGCAATGTTCTTAGCCGTATCTGTGAGATGGAAAAAATTCAAATTATAAATGAGTTGTATAATAGTATTTATGCAGCATTAAAAGCAAACTCTGATTTAAAGAAATACATTACTAACATTTATGATTACCTGCCTAAGCAGGTTACTATTCCTTATCTGAGATTGCGAATAGTAAATTATATTAATCTGCATATGCTATCTAACTTTGCTACAAAAGTAAGATTTTCATGCGACATATATACTTATCATATAAACAGCATGCTTGCTGCTATAAAGCATGTTAGCTTGGTGGTAAAGAGCATTAGTAGTGAGACCATTTTGGAAAGTAATTGTGCTATGAATCAGTATGATGAAGTTTTACATTCAACAATTAATTTTGATATTTTAATACAAGGAGGTAGCAATGAGCAAATTACAGCTGAAAATTAAAGGTCATGACAGTAATTTCGTCGTGCTGAATAATATACGAAATCTAAGGTTTACTTTGCGTAATAACAAAGAAGAGATGAAAGATATTTCCTCTTTTGGCTGGAGAAAAGTGCTTGATTGTGCTGGAAGTAGACAGATTACAATAAAAATTAATGGCATTTTAAACTCTGCAATGGCTGATGAATTATTGCGTAATTCTGCAATATTAAACTCTAATAATGATTATGAAATTAGCTTTAGTGCTAAGGAGAAGATAAGGCTTAGGTGTTCAGTTGAACTGTATGAGAGATATTACGACCCTGCCACTTTTGATAGCTTCACTGTAGTTTTAGCTAGTGCTGAAGTTGTAAACACTTTTCATTAATGTTAATTTAATTTTTTCATATACAATAGTGATTGGTGAAGATTTTAACTGAATTAAAAAAATTATGAATGATGAAGATCTTTTCGAGGAAGACGATGCTAATATTGAAGAGAATAGCGATGACAGAAGAGAAAGGAATTTGAAGAATGAAAATCAGCTCGAAGAGCAGTGCAAAGAATATTTAAAACCTTTTGAGGATATTTTAAGTCAAATTGATGAAGGAATCGATAATTTAGATAGTTACGAAAGGACTATGCAAGTAAAGCGAAGTATAGATAGGCTCATAGAAACCTTATATAGTCAGGCAGCATCTGAGGATATTGATGTAGAACTTGAAACCACAAAGCACACTCGCGATAAATCAGAATCCAAGAAAAGAGTTCTGGAAAAGAGAAAGAAACAACTGATGGAAGAGGTTTTAAGTGTTCAACAACAAAAGGAGTTAATGAATAATAGGCAAAAACATGAAGCAGCAAGTGATGGAGATGTTCAGAAGGCAAAAGCACGAATGAAGTCTTCAATTAGGGGAGTGCTATTTTCAGTTATTGCTCATAGAATGGATCCAAGAAGAAGAGTAGGGGAAACTGCTGACGATAACGAAAAGCAAGCTCGTATATATGGCAGGGAAGCAGTTGGTGGAGTTTTAGGTGGATTGTTGAAGGCATTTTTAACCGTAATTGCTGCTGTTGTGCGCGAAATTGCTAAACCACTTCAACATATGAACACACAAGAGACGTCTTTTGCAAAGCAAGTTGAAGAAAGCAGAAACCCAGATTCACAAAAAGGTCGATCTATGTAGGTTATCGACAAAAGCATGATTTCAAAAAAAGCATACGCGTCAAGTTAAGAGATTATGAGCGAATTCAGGGAAGTTAAGGGAGTGTTAAATAAACTGTGTCAAACCACATTTTTAGCTCAACTGAATTTTCAATCTGTTAGGAAAGAAAATATCAAGCTGAGAAATAGTTAATGCCCAATTAGGCAAAGCCATGACCCATTTTTGCTCTACTTTTTTTATAGCACAATATACCTGTTTGTACAAGGCGTTTGTGTTGGTAAATGAGCCTTTGGTCTTAGTAAATTTTCTGATCTGCCTATGCAGCCCCTCAATAGGATTAGTAGTATAAATTAACTTTCTAACTGGACCTGAATACTTGAAATAACTGGACAAATTTTCCCAATTATTCTGCCAAGATTTTACAACTAACGGATACTTTTCGCCCCATTTTTCTTCCAGCTCAAGCAAATAATTTTCAGCAATTTCTTTACTTGTAGCACGATATATTTTTTTCAAATCATTCATAAAAACTTTCACATCTTTGCTAGATACATATTTCAATGAATTTCTTATCTGATGCACTATACATAGCTGTACTTCTGCATTAGGAAACACATTATTTATTGCTGTAGGAAAGCTTTTTAGTCCATCTACACAAGCTATCAGAATGTCCTCTATACCTCTCTCTTTTAGGTCATTTAATACACCCAACCAGAAGTTAGCTCCTTCGCTTTCAGCTAAATAAAAGCCCAGTACTTCTTTTTTACCATTTTGGTCTATGCCCAATATATTGTACATACATTTACTTACACAATGCCCATCCTCCTTGACCTTAAAAAACATGCCATCCATGAACACTATCGGGTATACAGATTGCAGTGGGCGACTGCGCCATTCATTGATTATCGGTAGCAATTTGTCGGTAATACTTGATATTTCTGCTGCAGATATTTTGTGATCATAAATTTCCTCAACATGTGACGCTATATCTCCATACCACTGGCAAATGTGCTTAAGACCTTTGCTTCAAGTTCGGGATGTAGGCTTGTTTGTCTTTTTCTAACTACTTGAGGTTCAAAGCTTCCCTCCCTATCTCTTGGTGTTAACAATTCAAATGAGCCTGCACTTGTACGTAAAGTTTTTCCCATTTCTTCGATTATTTTCTTCGCTTTCACCAGACAAGTGGTGTTCTATTTCACCTTCCAGACTTGCCTCAAGCAGCTTTTTTATAAACGGTGTCATCTCTTCCTGTTAGCGGTCTTCCTTCTCGTATAGACGACAGGTTTCTAATTCTTTATAATCTACCAATCCGGTAGTTTTATTTACTTGACTCATGTCAAACCTCCGTTTTTTTATATCAATTATATTTTTATTTCTTGGTTTGACACAGTTTATTTAACACTCCCGAAGTTAAGGTAGATACTCTAGTTTTTCTGTACTTATCTTTTAATGAAAATCGTGACCAAGTTATGTTTAAGAGCTGATTCCAGATTTTAGGGCTGTCCTTTCTAGCAATATCCATAGCCAGACTCTACACAGGTTCTTTTGTCGCTATAACCCTTGCAAATTGAGCTCGCTTTTCCTCATTTCTTTCTTTGTATCCGTAGGTCTTGTGAATCCTATATTTTTAAGTGCTCGATTGTCTACTAATATTGCCCCAGCATCTCTGACTGAGTTTTGCCACCTTACAAATGCATTCCAGTCGGTAATTTTTCCACTCTTCCAGGCTTTTTTGACTGAAAATCTCCCGTTTTCTCACGTCTTTTCTTCCACTCATATAAAGTTGTTTTTCCGATCTTAAATCTCTTGGCAACTCCTTCATCCAACGCTTCCATTACCTTTTTCCTTAAGTCATAACTATATGCTACTTACCTTCACTACTATAAATCCATATCTTACTCTTTTTCGACTATTATGAGTAGGGCTATACAATTTAGAGCTGGCAAAATGAGTTTCGAAAGAAGTTCAATGTTGTTTTGTCGTTTAATCTGCACAGATTGAAGATAATAAAATACATAGCTGGCAGAGTTTGTTAGTAGCTCCGTCTCCCAGCTATGGCATTAAACAATGACTATGCAGAAGACCTAATGATACGTATAATCTATAAATAATTTTTAAGGTAAACTGTGAAATTAGGTGTTAATATCGATCACGTTGCAACACTTCGCAACGCGCGTGGCACTTTTTATCCAGATCCGCTAAAAGCAGCAACAATAGCTATTGATGCTGGAGCAGATTTTATCACCGTGCACTTAAGAGAGGATAGAAGACATATTAGAGATGAAGACGTATTTACCCTAAAAAAAAACATAAGCACCGAGCTAAATCTTGAAATCGCAGCCACGGAAGAAATGCTCAAAATAGCAAAAAAGGTAAAACCCTATTCGATTTGTATAGTACCAGAAAAAAGAGAAGAACTAACAACTGAAGGTGGCCTAGATATCTTTAATATATATAGCAAACTTTCTAGTATAATAGGGGAAATGCATAGCTCTGACATAAAAGTTTCACTGTTTATCGATCCAAATATTAATCAACTAAAATATCTTGAAAAGTTAAAGATGAAACCTGATATAATAGAAATTCATACAGGAAATTACTGCAATAATCCATCAGAGAAAAAGCTACAGTTAATTATCAATGCTACAGAATACATTAACAAGCTAGGAATAGAATGCCACGCAGGACACGGCATAACTTATAAACACGCTAAAAGAATAAAAGAAATACCTCACATCTCAGCTCTTAATATAGGCCATTCTTTAATCAGCGAGGCTATATTTTATGGCTTACACAGTGTAATCAAAAGGATGAAAATGACAATATCTAAATAGCAGGTACTTTTTTCTTGTGCCTTACAATACTTAAAAAAGTTTTGCTTGGTTTAAATTTTATCCTTGTTTTTTCAGGAACAGTCATAATCTTCCCATTTTGAGGATTACGGCATTGTCTCTCCTGACTTATAACAGTAGAGAGTGTACCTATTCCATGTAGACGTATTTCACCTTTACAGTTTATCTCATTCTTGATTATTCCCATGAACGTGTCATACAACTTATTCGAATCGGATTGTGTTATACATATACCCTGACTAGCACAACCTTCTTTTAGTTGTTTTGTTATATCTTCTTTACTCATAAACTACCTTAATATTGAAAAATCACATAAACAGCATATTATGCTAATGTCAATAGTCAACTAAATTTATTACAAAAATAGAAGACATCATAAACTTTACACAAATATTTGTACAATATTTACAAAAAACACCACTATAAAATCACTATCTCTTAGAAAATTGACATTTTTTCCGAGCTTTATGTTGACCATATTTCTTACGCTCAACAACACGTGAATCTCTAGTTAAAAACCCACCGTTACGTAATATAGAGTGTAAATCTTGACTTATACTACTTAAAGCTTTGCTTATTCCATGAGCTAAGGCACCTGCTTGGCCAGATAGCCCTCCACCTTTTACAGTTGCAAACACATCATATTCACCTAACATAGAAGTTACTATAAATGGTGCTTTAATCATTTGGCACGCCGCTTCTCTTTTAAAATAAGAAATTAGATCATCTTTTTTATTAACACTAAATTTTCTACTTCCTGGCTTTATCCATACCCTTGCTATAGATTCTTTTCTTCGGCCTGTAGCGTATAAACGACCAAGTAAATCAACTTCTGCCTTTTTTGGCTGATCATTATTATTTATTTTCACTTTCACTCCATTACTTCTTATTTTTACGATTTAAAGAGGCAAAATCTATTTTTTCAGGTTGCTGCCCTTGATGCTTATGCTCTGAACTAGAATAAACATACAAATTTTCAAACCGCCTACGTGCCATAGGACCATCATCAAGCATTCTTTTTACTGCCATTTTTATCACACGTCCAGGAAACTTACCATTTAAAATGGTATCTGGAGTAGTTTTCTTTAAACCACCAGGATAACCTGTATGCTTATAGTAAATTTTATCTTTAAGTTTCTTCCCAGTAAAACACACCTTTTCCGCATTAACAATGATTATATTGTCACCACAGTCCATATGAGGTGTATACTCAGGCTTATGCTTCCCGCGTAACAGCATTGCTATAAACGCTGCGAGCCTACCTACCACTAACCCTTCTGCATCTATAATAAACCACTTTTTATTGATTTGTTTCTCTTTCAAGAAAAAAGTTTTCATATCTTAATCTTATATACACAATAGTAAGTTACTATATATTAAATTTCTCAATAGTGTCAACAACATTAGTTATTGATTACTAAATTAGTTATTGATTACTAAATTAGTTATTGATTACTAAAGTAATTTATGTTAGTAACTTAAATACTATGTTAGAAAGTAAAATGTTTCGATTGATTATTATATTTGCAATCGCTTTTAGTGCTATAAGTTGCCATGCAATCGATCTGGAAGAGGCTATAAGTAAAGCTATCAAAAACAGCTCAAAAATAAAGTCTCAGTTTTACCAATATAAAAGTGCTGAAAAACAACTAAAATCTTCTGGATTAGCTGGTTTTTTACCTGACATTAATTTACAGTACAATTTTGATAGTAATTTTAATCTTTATAATCAATCTAATTTACCTGGAAAACGCCTGATATTAAGCCAAAGGATAATAGATGGTGGGGGCACTTTTGCTACATTCAACCGATCAAGTCATCTTCTTAAAGCAGCAAAAATGAGATTTCAACAGTCGAAGCAAGAAGTAGCACTCAGCGCTGTGAAAGCATATGTTAATGTTTTACAAAAGGCAGAAATATTAAAACTCAGAGAACATAAAGAGCGTGTTTCTTTAGAGCATTTGTCAGCTATGAAAAAACGCTTTTCCCTTGGAGAGATAACCAAAGCTGAAGTTTTGTTAGCAGAGGCAAAATTCTCGTCTTCTATATCTGAAAGGGTTGATGCTAAAGGTAAATTAAAGTTGGCAAATATTGCTTATTATCATTTGATTGGCGAAGATGCTGATGACCTTTTTGAAGCTAATGGTAAACTACCTTCTGTTCCAGAGCTAAATGAATGTTTACAGTTAGCAAAAACCAATAATTTATCTTTAAAAGCAGCTGTTTATCAAAAAAGAGCAGCGGGAATGGAAGTGATCGCTGAAAGCTCCAAGTGGCTTCCTTCTTTAAATCTAAGTGCAAGCAAAAATTTTTTGGAAGATGGTATAAAGTTAGACAACCTATTAAAAAATGTCAATGTTATTTTTATTCTTGATGTTCCAATCTTTAAAAGAGGAGTTAATGCTTTTGGTGTCAGTAGAGCTAAAATAGATGCAAAAAAGTCTACCTACGATTATTATGAAGCGGTAAAAAATATAGAACAAGCAGTTGTAAATGCTTGGAATAATGTGCTGACAGCAAAGGCCATTATCAAAGCAAGTCAAGAAGCGGAAAAAGCAGCAGCTCTAGCATTGAAAGGAGTTGAGCAAGAGGTAAACTTAAACTTAAAGAGTACATCTGACCTTTTGAATACTGAAGATGCATTATTTAAAGCACGTTCAGACTTAGTCGAAGCAAAAAGCAATTATGTGGTCAGTGTTTATAATTTGCTTTTTATAATAAATAGTATAAATCTCTAAATTTAATGGTATTAGCACTATGCATGATGAACAAGGCAATCAATCTGTAAAAGATATTCTAGAAGATATAAAAAAAGCTATATCGGGTAAAAACGCAAAAGCAGAAATAAAGGATGAAAGTGATGATGTGTTATACCTTGAGGAAGAGTATCCAGAAGACATGGGAGAAGATGGCAAAAAAGAAAATAGCGAAAAAGAGGACATTGATAATGATGACCAAAGTGAGGAAATGGTTTGCAACAATAACCAATTTAATGGCCATAGCTACAATTCAGAAGAAAAAAAAGATATTCATTTGTGTGATAATATCCAAATGAGTAATAACAAAGCGAGTAATAGCGGCTTACAAGCGCAAAATAACGATCATCTAATTTTAAAAGAGAATATGGAAGAGATCAAAGCGCTGCTTGGAAAAATGCAAAACGAATTGCAGCATAAACAACAAAGAAAAGCGAACCTGACTGTTGAAGAATTAGTTACATCTCTTTTAAAACCTCAGCTCTCAGAATGGCTAAATAAATATCTACATGCACTGGTAAAAGAAGTAGTTGAAAAAGAGCT
Organism: Wolbachia endosymbiont of Armadillidium vulgare str. wVulC; assembly: GCF_001027565.1. NCBI lineage: Bacteria > Pseudomonadati > Pseudomonadota > Alphaproteobacteria > Rickettsiales > Anaplasmataceae > Wolbachia > Wolbachia endosymbiont of Armadillidium vulgare. The sequence goes on from NZ_ALWU01000010.1 coordinate 484,116, forward strand.
CAAAGATATAGTCAATAATAAGTAGGATATTAGCAATAAAAACTAGAGTAAAGACGGCTAGAGGCAGAAAACTATCTTCAACAAGGTGGCTACATCGTCATTTGAATGATCAGTATGTGCGAAAAACTAGCAAGGATGGTTATAGGTCACGCTCAGCATACAAGCTAGTAGAAATAGATAATAAATTTAAATTATTCCAAGAAGGGCAAAAAATTATTGATCTTGGTGCTTCTCCTGGTGGATGGTCACAAGTTGCATCTAAGAAAGGAGTAGATGTGGTTGCTGTTGACATAAAACCAATAAATTCAATTAATGGAGTAGAGTGTATACAGTGTGATATTATCAACGGACTTGAAATTTTAAGAGAAAAATTCAAGGATCATAAATTTGATGTAATTTTATCTGATATGGCACCCGAATCTTGCGGTTTAAAATCGTTAGATCATATCAGAATTATGCTTTTATGTGAAGCAGCGCTCAATTTTGTAAAGCATTTCTTGAATCATGATGGCAAGTTCGTAGTAAAAATTTTTCAAGGAGAGTCTGATAAAGATTTCTGCAATGAGCTAAAAAAAATGTTTAAAACAGTAAGATACTGCAAACCAAAGTCAAGTAGATCTGAATCTACAGAAATGTATTTGGTAAGTTTAGGCTTTATTGGCAGCAAACCTTCTATATAATATTAATCCAGATATTTACAGAAACGGTAAATTACTTTACAAGTTTCACTAGCTCCCTTACCGTAATAAGGAAAGTAGCGAGGTTTGTCAAGCAATCTTTATAATTAATAAAACTAAAAAGCTCAAATGAAAAGAGAAGGTAAACTCTAAAGTGTACGTTCAGTAGCACTTTCTATAAGAGAGATTGTATTATCTATTCCATAAAGCTTTATAAAAGATCCCATTCTTGGACCGGTTTTTTGTCCAAGTAGTGTTTCATACAAAAACTGAAACCAATCACGTAAGTTATTGTAATTGTGTTTTTTTCCGATGGAAAAAATCTGAGATTGAATCTCTTCGGCAGTAGCGATTATAGATAGAGAATGCAGGGTATTCTTTAAATCTAGTAACGCTTCTTTCTCTTTTTCATTTGGAGTCTTATACGCTTTTGTTGGTTTGATAAAGTCGTGATAATACCTAACTGCAAAGTCTGAAAGCCTATCGAGCATTTTGTTATTTTTCGGTGTAACGTCCGATGCATAAGTCGATATAAAACCCCAAAGAATCTCTTTATTTTCAGCATTACAGGCTGCTGCTAGGTTTAAAAGCAATGAGAAGTTTATACCCGAAGTTTCGATATTAGGAACGTTACCCTGGTGAATGTGCCATACAGAACTGTTTACATCCTTTTCTTCACTCTTATTGTAACGCTTAACAAACTCCAAATATTCATCAGTTGATTTTGGTATCACACTAAAATGTAAACGTTTAGCTTTTTTAGGACTCTGAAAGATGTATAACGCTAAACCCTCTGTGGGCGCATAAGTTAGCCATTCCTCGATCGAAATACCATTTCCTTTTGATTTTGATATCTTCTTTCCTTCTTTATCAAGAAATAACTCATAGCAAAACAAAAGCGGTGGCTTTTCTCCAAGTATTTTACACATTTGACTTGAAAGCACAGCAGATGGAGTCAAATCCTTTCCATGAGCTTCGTAATTGACTCCAAATGCGGCCCATCTCATTCCCCAATCTGGTTTCCATTGCAATTTGCATCTTCCCTTTGTCACTGGAATTTCTATTTTTTCTCCATTTGCATCTTCGTATGTGATTGTTCCTTTATCTGTATTTCTTTCAATTACTGGAGCTTGTAGAACTTGAGAAGTTTTTGGGCATATCGGTAAGAATGGACTATAGGTTTGCTGTCTTTCTTCTCGGAATGACGGAAGCATTATCTCCATTACTCTGTCGTAATTTTTCAGCAAGAGTAAGAGCTTTTCATCGTAAACACCAGATCTATAACACTCTGTAGCACTTCTAAATTCATATTCAAAATCAAATAAATCAAGGAATTTACACAGCAATGAATTCATATGATGACCGTAACTTTCATGAGTACCAAATGGGTCTGGTATCATAGTCAATGGCTTATTTAAATATTCCCTTAGCATCTCCTGATTTGGTACATTATCTGGTATTTTTCGCAAACCATCCATATCGTCGGAAACTGCAATGATTTTGGTTTTTATACCAGGAGCTATTTTTTTTAGGGCATTTGCAACAACTGTAGTACGAAAAACTTCCCCAAAAGTACCAATATGCGGCAAACCTGAAGGCCCATATCCAGTCTCAAATATTATCTCTTTTTTATTAGGAAATTCTTGTAGTATTTTTTCTGCTTCTTGAAATGGCCAGCTTGTAGTCATTGAATTTAAATTAATTATCTTACCTAAAGTGCTATTCATTTCAATGGATTTTTAATTAATGATGTAGTATTAGTGTTAAAGCTATTATTAGAAGGTTAAAGATATGTCTACAGGTAGTATACAAACGGATCAATTATTTAAAGGTCTTACAAGACCTGCAATGCTTTTTGGTGTGAGTTATATGTTTGCAATATTAAACGTTCTAATTTGCATGCTAATTTTCATTAATACAAATGATCTTAGAGTAATTCTCCTGATGTTACCAGGGATACATGGACTTGGCTATATAGCTTCTGCAAAGGAACCGTTGTTTATTGAGTTATTTATGGTAAAATTGGGAAAATGCTCCAAATGTTTAAATCGTTTTTATCATGGAGCTAATACTTATGATATTACTTGAAGTAGTGTGATGCTGAGATTTAGAGCTATTCAATCGAAGAATAAATCTACTCTAAGCAGGGAGGTTCACGCTGCTGAATTTATACCTTATTCTTGCTATTGGAATAGTACGACCCTAATAACAAAGCAGAATTGGTTGGTTAAGTTTATCAAATTAAGTGGCTTTGCGTTTGAAACAGCCGATGATGAAGATTTGGTAATACAGAACAACATCAGAAATCAGATGCTAAGAAGCATTTCATCTCCAGCATTTAGTTTGTACTTTCATACCATTAGGCGTAAGAAAAATATCTTTTCTGACGAATTTGCAAGTCAGAATTTGCCAAATTTTTTTGCTAATCATGTAAATCTAAAATGGAGAGAAAAACACGCAACGAGGCGATCTTTTATTAATGACCTATACATTACGATTATTCGTAGAGCAGACACAAAAGGAGTAGAGTTTTTATCACATTTATTAAAGAAATTCGGGCATGTAACTTCAAAACATGCTTGGGAAAGTGATATGTGTGCTACCTATGAAGATCTAGAGGAAACGACCAATCGTATAGTGACAAGCCTTAGGAATTATTCGCCTAAAATTCTTGAAGTGAAAGAAACTCCAAACGGCCTATTTTGTGAAATAATGGAGTTTCTATCTAGAATTGTAAATTGTGGATTTGTTACAAACACGCTCTTTCCACTAAAAACTGAAATATCAAGATACTTACCAGTACATAGGTTATTTTTTGGTCGTAAGATGATACAGGTTGTGACTCATAATGAGAGTAAATACGCTGGAATAGTTAGTATCAAGGAATATGGAAATAATACCTCTGCAGGGATGCTCGATTCTTTTTTGCAACTTCCTTATGAATTTATCATCACACAATCTTTTCAATTTACAAATAGGCAAATGGCAATTGCAAAAATGCAGATACAGCAAAATCGGATGATACAATCTGCAGATAAAGCTATTTCTCAAATAGCAGAAATTTCTCATGCGCTTGATGATGCAATGAGTGGTAAGATTGCGTTTGGTGAACATCACTTAACTATCCTATGTATAGAGAAAAGCCCTAAATCATTAGATAATGCTTTGTCGTTGGTAGAATCAGAGCTTTCTAATTGTGGTATTTATCCTGTTCGTGAGAGAGTTAACCTTGAACCAGCATTTTGGGCACAAATTCCTGGTAATTTTGATTATATAGTAAGAAAAGGTACGATAAGTAGTCTTAATTTGGCTGGCTTTGCATCTCAGCATAATTATCCTACTGGTAAAAAATTCAATAACCACTGGGGAGATGCTGTTACAGTTTTTGACACAACATCTGGCACACCATTTTTCTTCAACTTTCATATAAGAGATGTTGGACATACTATGATAATTGGGCCAACTGGTGCTGGTAAGACTGTTTTAATGAATTTCTTATGTGCTCAAACGATAAAATTTTCTCCAAGAATATTCTTTTTTGATAAAGATCGTGGTGCAGAGATTTTTTTGAGAGCACTTGGCGGCATCTACACTATAATAGAACCAAGAACTAAAACAAATTTTAATCCTCTACAACTTGACGATACTCCTGATAATAGAACATTTTTAATGGAATGGATAAAATCCTTAATCTCGGTGTACAACGATAAATTCTCTTCAGGAGACATTGCTATAATTAATGATGCAATCGAGGGAAATTTTAAATTAGAAAAAGAAAAAAGAGTCTTGAGAAGTTTCGTACCTTTTTTGGGAGGTAAAGGCCCTGATACTTTAGCTGGAGCAATATCTATGTGGCATGACAATGGCTCTCACGCTGCAATATTTGACAATAAAGAAGATTTGCTAGATTTTTCAAAAGCAAGGGTGTTTGGCTTTGAAATGGCTAGCTTGCTCAAGGATCCTGTTGCTCTTGGACCAGTCTTGATTTATTTATTTCATAGGATTAGTATATCTCTTGATGGCACTCGATCTATTATTGTTCTTGATGAAGCATGGGCGTTAATAGATAATCCAGTTTTTGCACCTAAGATAAAGGACTGGTTGAAAGTGCTGAGAAAGTTAAATGCTTTTGTGATTTTTGCTACTCAGAGTGTTGAAGATGCGAGTAAAAGTGCTATTAGTGATACGCTTGTACAGCAGACAGCAACACAAATTTTTTTGCCAAATCTGAAAGCTACTAGTGTCTACCGAGATGTTTTTATGTTAACTGAACGTGAATACATACTGATCAAACACACAGATCCAAGTACTAGATTCTTTTTGGTAAAGCAGGGGGTTAATGCTGTAGTAGCTAGAATAGATCTAAAAGATTTGGATGATGTGATCAACGTATTATCTGGACGTGCAGAAAGTGTTCTACTGTTACATGATATACTAAAAGAGGTCGGAGATAATCCAAAAGTATGGTTGCCTGTGTTTTATCAAAGGGTGAAAAATGTTTAAAACTAAACTTTCATTGCTATTAATTGCGATATTTTTATTAAATATAGATTTTCTACTTTCATATCCAGTATTTGCAGATGGAGTAAGTGGTACTGACAAGACAGAATTTGTTAGTAGATTTCATTCCAATGGCAGTTTTAGTCGTGCCTCTAATCCTGATTGTGGAGCGTTTAAAACAGCTGCAGCACTTGCTGGAATAGTGATTGCTGTTGGCGCAATATTTACTGGCATTGTTTTAATTGTCTCTTCTGCTGGTTTATTTACCGCTCTTGTTATTGTTGGAATGATAGCTGCAGTTGTTGGAGTTTGGAAGGCGGTAGGGGCACTTATTGTTTGTCAGCATAGCTTTGTTAAACACCCAGTTGCACGTGATCATGATGGAAAGTATAAAAATTTTAAATTAAAAGATGAATATGCAGATTATAGTGTGCTTACAGATAAAAATTATCAAACAGAAGACGAATATTTTTCTGCATTACAGAAAAGATCAGGAAAAGATGGAAAACAAACAGAAAAGGAGATTTTAAACTCTACTGACTGGAATGCTGATAGGCGACACTACTACTGGCCAAAAAATGGTGTGCAATATAGTGAATATATAGAAGTGTGTCATCGCAATCCTTTGACTTTTGGTAATCTTTTTGGAGATATAGACTTTGATGTCAGAGAGAAAGACACTGGATATGAAAGTGGGTCATGGTCTCCGAAGGTTGATGGCGATCTAGAATGTAAAGTGCTTAAAGCTGGACAGAGCGAAGACATACATGGGTCAACATTCAGGGCAGTAAGAAAAATGGGCAGGTTATGTGTGGAATTGGCTGAAGTTAGAGCAGCTGGAACTCCTTGGTCGCAAGGAATTGATATAGGGTGCACGGAATTGCCACCTGATCCACTTGCTCCTATGTGTGAAAAATCTATGATGATTTTCAAAGATAAGACTAGTAGTATTCCTGACAAGCCGATAGAAATTGATCCCAATAAAGATCATAAAACTATTATAAGAAATAAGGAAAAAGAAGGAAAAATTTTTATAGGTTACGACAATAAAGGCTGTTTTAGCTCGTATATCTCTGAAGCTTGCTATAATCAAGCAGGAAGTAAATCATTATCTCCTATTCCCATAACTTCTATGATAGTGCAATGCATTAAGGAATCGTTAGACAATTTAGTGGCAGGTATCGATTCAAGTGGTGAGCTACTGAAAGACAAGAATGGGAATAAAAAAGGCAGTTTCTTATCTGTGGCACAAAAAAAGCTAAAAAACACCGTAACTGCTGTTCTAGTTTTGGCTTTAATACTGTTCTCTATAAAAGCCATGTCAGGTGGTGTTCGCAGTCCACAAGAAATGTACATGTTGATCATTAAATTCGCTTTGGTGATTTATTTCACAACAGGTAGCACCATGTCTCATTATTACGGAGAATTGACAAAACTTTCAAATGGTTTATCAGAAATAGTGCTTAAAGCGTCATCTGAGAGTCAAGGTATATGTAATTACAATGCAGGTACAGATTATGAATATGCTCTTCATACAGGAAAGAAGGTATCTTACAGTTATCTTGCACCTTGGGATAGGCTTGATTGCAGGATTTTATTTTATTTAGGAGCACCTTTTGATGGAATTGGTGGCAAAATTGGTACTGGGGGTGTTGTAGCGTTAGCAGTCTTGCTTGGCGCTGCTCCTGTCTTGTTAGTAGCAGGTTCAATAATAGGTATTATTTTTGCTGGTGGGCAAATTTTAGTAGCTCTTGTCTGTATATTCATGGCCATTTTAATGATGATGGTTATTTTGTGGATGTGTTATGTATTTATCTTATCTTTAGTTGCTCTTAGTGTAATTATCATTTTATCGCCTTTATTCATTCCTATGGTTTTATTTCAACATACTAAGGGATATTTTGATGGTTGGGTAAAAGAATTAATTACCTACAGTTTATACCCTGTTATCCTTTTTGCATTTTTATCTTTTATGTTCATAGCATGTGATAAAATCTTTTATAGAGGTTTAAATTTTGAGGAAGAGCAAGTTGAAATATTAGGCAAGAAAACATATTGGTTTAAGTTGGAAAAAGGAGGATGTACTAACAATCCAAATACTTTAGCGTGCATGCTACAAGAATACAAATGGGAGAAAAGCATGCTGCTTGGTCTGGTTGATTTTGCGTATATTGAATTTAGTAACTCTGTACTTGGAGAGTTACTGAAGTTATGTTTAGTGCTATTTTTATTTTACCATTTTTTAAACGTTCTTCCCGGTATGGCTGCTGAGCTTGCTGGTAACCATAGAGCAGCACTAGGTTCAGGCAATACGCCTGCGCAAATGGTGAATAAAGCTTTATCTGCTGCCAAAGCTGCTGCTGGTGGTGTTGGTCAAGTTGCCGCTGCAGCTGTAAACAAGGCAAGAGGATCTGTTGGAGGAGGTGGAGATGCTAATAAGGGATCCTCCTCTAGTGAAACTATAAAATCAGGTGGAGAGTGAGCGCAGGTGAGTAACAGATGTTTGAGCGTTTGAGCAACCAAAACTTGGGTAAGCTATGCATAAGTTTTGTGGTACTCTTTTTATTATCTGGGTGCGGGGAACATCACTGTATTAAGCCAGAAGATTTATCAGGCTTGCGTGAGAAACTAGATGTAGTGTCAACAGAGCAGAAGTGGGTTGATTCTGGTGTCTATATCTCAGGTAGTGTAAAAGTAACAGAGATTAGCATAGTGCCCAGCAAGGTTAATTTTTGTCCTAAGCGGTATAAAGATTTTGCAGTTCAACCTGGGAAAGACCCTATTGTTGTTACATTGCCATTTGCGCTTAAAGAAGGTGATTCGATAAGTTTTAGTGTTATTGGCAGTAAAATGTGTAAAAATGATAATGGCACGGTTACCTATAAAAAAATTGACGAGAGTTGTGGTGAAGGGGAGAAGGAGTATTTTGCACATGTTTTAAATCAAGAGAATTGTCAAGGTGAAATATGTCCTAATAAGTACATTATAGGTGATCCACAGTGGTTGAATGGAAAAGAGTATTGGAGTTCCGATTCTTCAGAGTCAGGTCAAGATGAAGAGAAAATTAAAGAGATTATCAACTTTGTAAAACAACAAGGAAAAAATATAGACTGTAGCGGGCTTTCAGACAACCAGGTGAGCAAAGTAGATACATATATTCTCAATCTAGCATGTGGATGTATATGCAAGTTTTATAATTCTAACACTAAAAAAGATTGTGTGTATGTTGAATATAATACTACAGAACACGAATTGTTTAATTCTATTACTAGCGCTTTAAATAGTTCTGGTGGTAAATTCGCAGATGCTGAGATTATTGGTGATGTTTTAAAGAATGCAAAAGTCAAAACTTATGTTCCACACTTAAGAGTTAATATGGAGGGTGAAAAAAGTTTTGAATATTTGCAAAATGGTGGTACATATACTAATTATGACCACAAGGTAAGTAAAGACCACCCAGTACCAAAATTAACTTTCTGGTTAGGGGATAGCAATGGCAAGGGCGGCTACAACATAAGAGTAACAAGAATACCTAGTCCGAAAGATGACTTGTACATACGTGTTTCTGACACATTCCCTGAACATGGCCCTGACGAAACCCAGGGGGATATACCTGTTGATATTAACAGAGTTCATGATACTGAGTACATGGAAAGCTTAAAAGAAAAGCTAAAAGACAAAACAGGCAACATATATTACGGAATAAGAGACCATGGTTGCGATTACAAAAATGAAGGTCAGTTTAGCATTAACCTCACAACTAAAGAGTCACCTACGAAAACTTTTAGTGCGATATATAATTTTTTTGATGAAAAAGTAAAAACTGCATTTTTCGGCTCTAGCTACAAAGACACTAATGCGATTCACTCTGATACTAGCCCTGTAAAATCTCTTTATCAAAGTTTTGTAGCGTCAAATAGAACAAAGACCATCAGATCTACAATAGTGTCGTTATTAGTGTTATATATAGTTTTGTACACACTTTACTACTTTTTTGGGTTAACTCATATTTCTATATATGAGTTTTTAATTATATGCGTAAAGATAGGAATCATTACCCAGCTATTGCAGGATAACAGCTGGAACTTTTTTTATAACAACGCATTTTCTATGTTTGTTAACACTCCAAAACAGTTAATAGAAATAGCAAATTTCAGAGGTACAACGTCAAATGTTTTTGAATTTCTTGATTTACCACTCAATAGGTTTTTATCAGCACACTCAGTGTTATTAATAGTATCCCTTATATTCTCTGGTCCTTTGGGTATTGTATCATTTTGCTTGGTGATTTGGGGTTTAATAACAGTAATCTTATCCATTTTTAATGCCTTATTTTCTTTTATCACGTCTATAGCAATAGTTGCATTGTTGCTTTCCTTGGCACCTATTTTTATTATTTGTCTTCTATTTGGATATACCAGACAGATGTTTCACAATTGGATCAGAAATTTAGCAAGATTTGCAATTCATCCGGTAGTGCTTTTAATTTTTATATCATTAATAAGCCAGGTTATGGATTATATTGTGTATTCGGTCTTTAATTTTGAGGTCTGCCCTACATGTATACTTAATCTTAACTTAAGGATTTTTAATCCTTGTATTTTTTACGGTTATGCTTCCAAGTATGTACCTAATATCACCGCTATGATGGCTTTTGTTATTTTAGGACATGCTATGAAAGCTTTAGTTGCAGCATCTTCGACAATATCTGATTCGTTGTTTGGTGTTTATGTAGCAAGCGAACCAGGAAGGCAATATCAGCAAAGCTTAATGGGAGTAGTAGGTTTAGATGAGCAAAGCGCTCAAAGAAGAGCAGGTCAGCAATCTGGTACACCAAGTCGAAGACCTCAAATACCACAACCAGCCCAAAGATCAGTGCCTAAAATACCAACAAACACAGGAAATCAATGATGAGCAGAAGATCATTATTATTGATACTATATCTTGTAATTACTGGCTGCACGATGGATTGTGTTGAACCTGGTCTGCAGAGCAGAAATACTAGTGTCAGCGTAGATGTTCCAGTTTATAAAGCAGATGAAGGAGTTAAAATTCATTGGATTGACTCTGGTCAAGTAATTAGCCAGGATGAGAAAATCAAATTTACTCTCGGTGGATCAGCGAATTTCTGTCCTCTTAAAGAAGGTCAAAGTCCAAAGAGAGTACTTGTGCCTGCTGTATTTTGTACCGATGATTCAATACCAAATTACAGTAGCGAGTTAATTAATAATTCTGGTCTTAACGAGCAAGAAGTGTGTAGAGACACAGGGTTCGGAAACGGTCAATCATATAGTAAGAGACGTTATGTGGATACTGGAATCAAAGTAAACCCTGGTGATAAATTAAGGTTTAGCTTAGTTCCCAGAGAGATACCAATTGACTATGATAATCCAGAAGGAAAAGGTATCAGCTTTGATGACAATTGTTATAGAACTGAAAAAGAAGATGACAAAGACAGAGTTACAATAAAAGAAATGCTCAATGGAGGAACGTTCTTTTGTGGAGAAAGTGGTAAAAGGACTGCAGTAGAATTTCCACAGCTTAGTAAAGAAAGCATGAAGAAAAGAAAAGTATTAGTTGGTAACGGCTACACTCCATACGATAATAAGGTACACTTTAATAAGGATTATATTAAAAATGGAAGTCCATGGATGAATGGCGCATTGTTAGATTTACGACGAGCTAAAATAGGACTGGATAAATTATGTAGTGGGGAAAGATGTGATAATGAGGCAAATAAGTACAGTTCTTATGAGCTTAATTGTCACTATCAGAACATATGCTACAATAAAAAGGGTATATGGGGTTTTGGGATAGGTGCAGAAAGAAAACGAAATTGTGTTTCTTCTGTAAGACACAAAAAGTATGATAAAGGCAATAAGTGTGACATGTATTCTCACCTTAAAGGCATTGAGGATGAGCTAAAAAAGATTGAAGGAAATAAAGGAGATTCTAAGCAGATTGACATTAATTTAATATCAAACTCTAAATTAAACTTCAAAGAGAGCAGAGGAGATATTTCTTGGGCTGAGGCTCTTGTTGCAAAAATTGGCGATCTTGATGATCAGGATACTGCTCAAGCTATTCAATGTTTTCCAAAAAGGAAAGAAGCAAATGATGATCTGGTATGCTCAAAAATAAGTAATAATTTTAAGGATTTTTCCTTAAAATTAAATCATGACTATAAAGTAAATAAAGAGGTAGAACCTGGTAGTAATGTGATGCTTGCTATAGCAAGTAATGGCAACTACCAACTTCATAGAGGTGGATATCATGTTGAAGTGACTAGATCATGTAACTTCGATAGTGGTAAAAAACTGTATATGTACTTGGGTGATAATCCGCCAGGAGATCCATCTGCTATAAAGACTAATGATTTCAAAAAAGTAAAGAATTTGGATAAAATAACAGAGGATGATGTAAATTATTACATAATAGATGGAAGTCATTTGGGGAACGAAGAGTCTAAGAAAATATATTTTGGTGTTGATGTAAGTAACGTAGAGAGAGATGATATTACGGACAAAGACGGCAAATATTATGAAGATAACAAATATACAGTAAATTTATTTTTAAAAAGAAAAATAAACGATTTTATTTCATCAACTATAAACAAGATTTTTGATTTCATAACAGCAAGAGATGAAAATGGAATTAAAATTCCGTACGAAGGATATAGAAAGGGGCTTCTACAAGGAGTAAGAGCTTTACTTATTCTATACGTTATATTTACTGTTGTTGGCTATATGCTTGGAACAATACAGTTAAGTAAATTCGATTTTATTATAAGAGTGTTCAAGATAGCATTTATAGCTTTTGCTTTTAGCAATAGAAGTTGGGAATTCTTTGGTACAATTTTGTCTGGGCTCTTTGTGGATGGTAGCATTTATTTAGTTGATAGTTTTTCTGGCTATATAGGTGAAGGAGGTAAAAAATTTGCATTCTTAGATTTAACAGCGGGAGTATTATTTACAGGAGAAACATGGTTGAAGTTTTTATCGTTAATGCTCTCTGGTCCTTTTGGTTTTATCGCTTTTTTGATGATACTTAAAGCTACCTTTACGTTCTTAAAATGCATTATTAGTGCTACGTTCAAGTATGTGATATCTACTGTTTTAGTAGCATTTTTATTGTCATTAGCTCCTTTATTTATCATATTTATTCTATTTCAACAAACTAAGGGATTGTTTGATAATTGGATAAAAACGCTAGCTCATGTTTCATTGCAACCAGTCATTTTATTTTCATCTTTGTCTCTTTTAAACCAATTGATGTATTCAGTTTTATACAATCTCACAAATTTTTCTGCATGCTATCAATGTTTAATTAGCGTAAATTTTTTATCGTATGATCTGTGCCTTATGAAGTCAATATTACCTCTTGGTTATAGTCCTAGTACTAGTGTTGATGTTGCACTTAGTATTGGAGAAAAGGCTGGTGGGCACTTTGCAGCATTACCTATAGACCTAGTCCAGGCATTTATATATCTTATTATTGCCAGTGCAATGGAAGCTTTTGTTTCTGTATCAGAAACTATAGCTCAGGCACTGTTCAGCTCTGGTTATGGAGTTGCTCAAAGTGTTGGTCATGTTGCTAGGAGCGCATCACAAGCTATGCTGTCAACTGTTGGTCTTGATGATAAAACTCAAAATATGATACAGAACATCAAACAGGGAATGAGTAAAGATCGAACTGCGATAGAGTTGAAACAACTAGACAAGAAAGAGAAATCTAAAGGGAGTTCTGATAAAAAATCAAGCAGACCTGAAACACTAAGCCGGCCTGATCAGAAAGGGGAGTCTAATAGAATAAGAGAGAAAGAAAATGAAGATGGATGAGATATGAATGATATTATAGAGTAACTAATTAAAAAGATGTTTAAAGTATAAGGTTTTAGAGATTTATTCTGTATTTGGGAAAAGTTTAGCTATGCAATCACGCTTAGGCAGATGTTGGTTTAGGTTACTAATTTTGGTAATCTGTGTGCTGATCACAGGTTGTAGTAAGAATGACATGCCTTTTCCAAGATGTATATCTGCTGATTATTTTGGTCCTGAACCAGTTGCAGTTGGTGCTCATTTTTCAAAAGATCACGATGCTTTTATTCCTAAAGATCAGGAAGTTATAGATTCTGATATTGGCGAAATTAATTATGGTTTCCACCATAATCAGGTGGTTAAGTGGAAAGATACTGGATTAGAAACCAATGGAGATAGTTTAGTAGTAAGAGTAAATGGTGCATGGACATCTTGGAGTAATAATAACAAGAAAGAATCTAAAGGTAGTTATAGTTTACAAAGCTTGGAACAGCTAAAATATGTAACCAAATTTGAAGGCAAGCAAGGCGATAATAGTTTGCCTGACTTTCACTTAGTTTGTAATGATTACAAGCCTAATGCGCCACAGAAAATTTCAAGTGACTCTAATGCAAGTTGTACTGTAAATTGCAAATGTATTAGTGAAGATGATAGAGAAGAAAAACGTGGTGCTTCATGTTGGTTTACTAACGGTCATGGTGCTTACCTTCTATTCAGAAGAACTTTTACAGATCAGGATGGTAAGCAAACTATGGAACCAGATCCTAATCAAAGTCTGAAATCTATGCGTAATCCTCAATCTCTTACTGTACATCTAGGTTATAACTCTACAGCAGAAGGCGACAATGGACTTTTTACTTTAGATAGAGATAGCACTAAATTAAAAGACAGAAATTGTGACCCGGTGAAATTAGAAAAGGGATGGAAAATATATGTAAAGATATTAGACAGATATTATCTAGACAATGCAGGCGGCTACTCTTTTGAGTTTTTGGGAGGAGTGCAGCAGCCAAGTACCTTTGGATTTTTTGATTACGTTTATAACTATCTAAAATGTGTATTGTTGATTAACGAAAATTGCAAGGAACATTTTAAAATTGATGATCCTGCAGCTGCACAAACTATGTTCCAAAATATGGTTAAGAAAGGTACAAGCTTTCATAATTTTGTTCTTTCCTTGCTTGTTCTGTTTGTAGTGATTTCATCACTTCTCTATCTTTTTGGTATGATACAACAAGCTAAGCAAGATATGCTCATCAGAATGATGAAAATCACTCTAGTTGTAGTGCTTATATCTCCCGGAAGTTTTAAATTTTTCTATGATCATTTTCTTGTTTTATTTGTCAAAGGTCTTGAACAATTGATAAGCATAATTACTAATTTTGCTCCCAACATGAACACCGGAAGTAATTCAAACGTTGCTCAAGGAGATGAAGCTAAATTGTTCAGCTTCATGGAGGATATGTTCAATAAATTTTTTGCTTACTCTGTTTGGAAAAAGTTTACAGCATTTTTACATTATCAAATGTGGGCGAGTCTCCTTATGATACCGGCAATTTTTATAGGGATTGTCTTATATTTTCTACTCTGTATTTATGCCTACATAATATTCCTTTCTGGTTTTATGGGCATAGCTTTTCTTATAGCTATAATGCCGCTATTCCTGATCTCTATTTTATTTTCACCGCTGAAAAGTCTATTTGAGGGTTGGATAAAATTCTGTATTAGTTTCTGTTTGCAATCAATTATGATATTTACCCTGCTGTCATTACTTGTTGCAATGATAATGAATACCTTTTATAAACAGTTAGGTTTTACTGTATGCTATAATAAATGGCTTGAAATAAAGTTATGCGCTCCAAAATGGGTATTTGGTGGTTTTTGTATAATTGATAAAGAATACTTTGGCTGGACTCCAGGGCAAATTTTTGTACCTTATACTATCGGGGAGGCTTCTCCATTGAACGTAGATAAGAATATAGAAGGAATAGAAAAGCTAAGCAGAGAAGGTGGTGCAGTAAAGTTCACTGGTGGTGCTGGATATATTCCTCTGCCACCAGATTATGTTGAAAAAGGCTTTCGTTATATAGATTATCCTTTCTTTAATCCAATTCCTGGTACTAAGGGTAGTCCAGCAGATCATTATATTGCGGAAAGTGATATGGTAGTTAGCGCTGGTTGTAGTGAAAGTGAAAAAGATCTAGTGCGTCTAACAAATAGTTTATTACATGCATCAGAAAAGGCTGATATCTTATTGTTGATAGGTAGTATAGACAAGAAGATAGATGGTAAGATAAAGAGGCGTTATTGTCAGTCTCAACAACATGAAGAAGAATGCAAAAATTATGAGAAAATAATAGGCAACTACAAAAAGGGTATCATTCAACCAAATTCAAAAAGTGAAATAAAGTCTTTAGTACAAGGTGTAATTATGCAAAGTGCAAGCTGCCAATCAGAGGATTTTTATGATGTAAATCAAAACTATCAAGAAAATAGCGATTACCAAAGGGTGCGGGACATACAGAGAGGTTATTTAATCAATGCAGGAGAGATCTTTGTACTGTTCTTGCTTTCGTTTTTGATGTTTTCTTTGAAGGAGTTCGTACAACAGATGGGCTCAAGCATTGCTGGTGGTGGGTTTAGTGTTTATAGCATATCTAGTATGTATCAAGTATCACCTCTAGCTGGTATCACAGAGGGATTAAAGCAGAAGTGGCAGAACTTTGCTGGTGGAAAGTTAGAGTCTTTAGGCAGTTGGGCTACTCATGTACCAGACAGATTAGCTGGAGGTACAGCTAATTTGCTAGGTAGAATACCAGGAGTTGGAGGAGTGCTGAAATACGCTATTGATGTGCCACGTAAATTTGTAGGTGCTACTATTGAAGCAACGAAGTTTGCAACATCGCCTAAAAATGATGTTGACAAGCTTGAGGAAAAAATTTACAGGGCATTTGGAGTTGATAAAGAAGATATTGCACATAGAAGAATTGGTAAATACTTAGAATATTATAAAGGATATGTAGGATCACATTTAGGCTATACAGTAGAAGATGCTATGAAGTTTACTTGGGAGCATGGTCTTGACTCTATAGGAATTAACCCTGCTACGGGAGAAAAGGATGGTTATCAGCATAATTTGCTTTATAGAGCAAAAACGCATAGAAGGGAATTCTTGAAAAGGCTTCATGATTACACTATTGGCCGCAAGAGGGAACCAGAAAAAGACAAATCATTAAAAGAAAATAAGCCTAACCAACCAAGTGAAGTAGCACGAAAATTAGGTATAGAACCAAAAGGACCTGAGGATAATAACAAGGATGATAATGGCAAGTAATCATAACTTTAAAGGACTAAAATATTATGGTTTGCAGCAAGACGAAGATGGTAACATCAAGTTAAACGATTACGATGATGTTTTGAATGCACGCAGAGCAAGAGTAGATTTGTTATTGCATAACACTAAGCAAGATGATGTTAATCTTTCAAAGCTCAATAAAGCTCTGAGTGAGAGACTTATAGATGATAAAGGGCTATCGTCAGAATTTGACAAGGAAGATCAAGAAATTGCGCAAGAGGAGTTTAAGGTGTTTAACGTCTTAGACAATCTTAGTAGTCTTGCAGATATTAAAAGTGAAGATCTACTTGAGGTTAGTTTATTACTATCAGATCTTAGTTTTATAGAGAGAAATATTGTGTTGAATGCCGATCAGAGTTCTAATTTAATAGGGTTCAAAAATCTATTTATAGAAAGAAAAGCATCTGGTGAAGAATATAGTGATGAAGAATGTAAAAACTTCCTCGATAATATAGAGAAAATCAATACTATAATTAAGTTAGAGTTAGAAAGTAGAATTGAAGAGCTAAGTCATGATGAAAAAAACAATCATGATGATTTACAAGACGAGATTGCCCATGCAATCAGTATAGCAAATAAATCAAAGAAAAGAGATTGATCTTGCGTTTCTCCACAAGCAACTTTCTCTCTATTAGACTGCTAAAGCCATGTTGACATTAAATGTATATTATTAAATAATTAGTTGATTTGGAGCTTGTTTTATATGCTACGTGTTATTGCAGGCAAATATCGTGGAAGAAAAATAACCACAGGCAAGCATTTAGCTGTACGGCCAACTATGGGTATTGTCCGAGAAGCAATATTTAGTGTACTTTCTTCAAGAAAATCTATTTATAACTTGAATGTGCTTGATTTATTCTGCGGAAGTGGCTCTTTTTCATTTGAAGCGCTTTCTCGAGGTGCTAAACATGCATTCATGGTAGATTCAGATTATTACAATTTGCAACTGCCTAAAAAAACAGCAGAAGATTTTGGAATTATGAGCGATATCACGTTAATTTGTTGCAATGCTAATGGATTACCAAGATCTATTTCAAAGTGCGATATAGTTTTTATAGACCCGCCTTATAATAGTAATCTAGTTAATTCAACTTTAGAAGGATTAGCTCACTCAGGCTGGTTAAATAATGATGCATTGATAATTCTGGAGATTAGGGAGAACGAAGATTTTAAGTGCAATAAAAATCTCAGTATAATTTTGGAGCGTACCTACGGTATTGCAAAAATAATTTTCCTTTCTTTACTCACTTGAATCTCCGTCCTAAACATCTATCACACGATTGCTATTTTTGTACACGAACTGGTTTTATGTGCATAAATTCTGCTCCTGCAAGTTTCCAGAGAAAGTATAGCCCTTCCCATAATAGTCCAAAAAGGTTATAAGAAGGAAGAATCAACAGCATGACGAAAAGATGTGAATAGAGTTCCTGATTCTGTTTTTTATAGCAAACCAATGATGCTCAATTTTGTTAAAATCTGGAGAATACGGAGGCAGATATAAAATTTCTGCACCAACCCCTTTAGCAAATCTTATTAGACTTATGAAAAGTAGCATTATCAAAGTTTGTCCAGGTTCCTAAATCGGTGTGGCTATGTTGCATAGCACTGATAGGCATGTAATCACAATGAATTTACGCAGCTAATTTAAATTTAGCCATACCTATATCAGTAAATTTGTTCAGTAAGTAGCACTTAATTAACACACGATTTACCTCTGATTTATTTTTCAAGCCAAACCCAAATAACCTATAGAAAAAGACTTCAATATAAGACCGTGCTCCATACTTAACTTTTTTCTTCCATTCATTAATACCATCTTCATAATTCTCATATTCTACTTGTTTCTTTCTGATAGCTAAACAAATTTTAGCTAGGGCGAATAATAGGCACAATATTCTGCATTCTTTATACACACTTTTTATATCATAAGCCGCATCTGCTCGAATAGAACAAATGTTATATTTATCACTGACTTCCTCTAACATATTGCAGACCGGCACAGCAACACCACTATTCTTATCATTTACGTTTAAAACAACATGTAGTTTTCTTACTTGACCATAGCCACTGTATTTTCTTTTTCGAGTATTAAGCTTTTGTAATAGTTTAGGGCTAATGACTAGTGGGAGCTTTATGAGATGCGAGTCTCACGTAGGGTTCTGCGAGGGGCCAGGAAGGAAGTTTTCCTGCTCTACTCTCCTAAGTAATCAAAAACTAATTGCAACTTTATTCTAGACTTACTCTCATAACCTTTGTAACTACCCTTTATACAGATTTTTCATAGTATTAGGCAGAGCTACTATCCAATGCTTTTAAATTGCTGCAAGATTCTACAATCAATTTGCAGGGTATCTTTAAATAAAGCCATCTTTTCATAAATTCTACTGCTTCTTTAGTAAACCTAAACCCTGTTTTCACAAATTCTTCGTTTAATAATTGGCACATTGCATCTATACTGCAGTTTTCAATTGCCCAAAATTATAGCTTTTGTGAATGATGAACCGTCTCTTCCTTTTCTGTTTCAATTGATTGTCATTTCATTAAAAAATTTGTTGAGGTTATTTGATAGGCAAGTTATTTTATTCATCGTTACTTCTCTCACTAAAAACATATCTGTGAGAACTTATTATTCTATCTCCTCATATCTTTTTCCTTAACTTGACTCGTATGGTGGTTTCAACTGCGTTAATATATGGACATTAATAAATTTTTAATATACATAACAAATACCTCACAAAAAAAGGAATCACTTGGCACTTTTTTTTAATAAAGTGTTAATAAAAGGAATGGTTACATTTGATCTTATAGATTCATTATCTATTTTTTCTATAATTTTATTAATGCTGTGGAAAGAACGTTCTATTCTTGCTAGAATATAATTAATTACCTTTAGGTCAATTTTTAACTGTTTATCTGAAAATTGTTTTATTAGCATAATTCTTAATAATTCCTCGCTTGCAGGTAAAATTTTTACGCTGATAGTTGACAATATTCGAGAGCTTAAATCTTTTAGTTTGAAGTTAAGCTTTTTCGGCGCAATCGAAGAAGTGATTAGCAGTCTCTTGTCATTTTCTTTTATGTAATTGTAACAATGTAACAACATTGCCTCATCTTTAATGTTTTGTACATCTTCTAAAATAAACGCATCGCTATACCTAATCTCGCTTACAAAATTATTCACATCGATAAAAATTGCATCGTTTATTGATTGCCAAATATGAGCAAGGTGAGTTTTTCCAGAGCTTTTAGGTCCAAAAAGAATCAGGCATTTCCAAGATAAATCATTAACTATCGAGTTATGTACCTGCTTATTTTCGTCTAAGATGATATAATTTTGCCAACAATAATCAACTTGATTATTGTTAAATAAATTTAATTGCACGTAAAGCCTCTCGCATTGTTACTTTTTGATAATAATTTTTGCATAAAAATTCACTTACATTTCTCAAATGTATCAGAGGTCCTTGATTCATTTTTCTTTTTATCGCGAACTAATTAGCCATTTTTATAAAGCTCACTTTCAAAATATTTATTGACTGTATATTCTACTAATACACTGAACATTGCTATTATTGGAATAAAAAATAATATACCTATGAACCCAAAATATGAGGTACATATGACAACTCCAAAAATAATGATAGTTGGATGTATATGAACTTTTTTTCCTATTAATAAAGGAACTAATATGCTTGAGTCTATTAATTGTCCAACACTAAATAACAGCAAGACAGCAGCACTTTCAAACCACCCACTAAATTGAGTGATGGCACTCAGAAACCCAATAATAGTGTATAATAATGGCCCTATGTAGGGTATAAATGTTAATGTTCCTGATAAAATTCCAATAGCTACAGAATGCTTCAGCCCGATTATGCTAAGGCTCACGGAGTAAAAGATCATCATGACTATACATACGTTTAACTGTCCCTTTAGGTAATTAGATATAATGAAATCTACTTTGGAAAAATAATCTGCAGCTTTTTCTCTGTAAGAAATGGGAATTAGTTTCTTGGCTTTTTCTACAATTAAAGGCCAATCACGCAACATATAGAAGAACACCACAAGCGTAATAGCTATTAATGATGCCATGTAAATCAAGCTAAAGCTTGAACTTAACACTTGAATTATAAGATTGCTGCCCATGCTAAGAGCATTTATAAAATAAGATATATAATCACTGTAATTTTCTACTAGATTTTTAGACAAGTGATCAAATAAACTATCTTCAGTTTTTATATTAAGAAATTCTAATACAGAAGGAATCACTTTAAGCTTTAATGAAGGTACCTTATTCACTAAGAAATTTAATATTAAAGTAATTTGAACATATATAATAGGTAAAACAAATGTTATAGCTAATATAAAAGCTATCAATAAGGCAAGTATTATAAAAATTACGGAACATGAACGCGGTATTCTACATTTTTCAAACTTGGTTACTAACGGATTAAACAAATGTGCAACAAAAACAGATATGAGACACGGGACAACCATAGGACGTATCAAAAATAATGCTCCTATTATGAAAAGCAGTACACAACAAATAGTTATATGACGTTTTTGCATGTGTTTAGCATAGTCAATTTACCAAAAAATATACAATTTATTTTTCTAAGTTGTACTAGACACAACTTAATCTGACAGACAAGAATTAACTGACAGAAGAATTGAGGTAGTCAAAACTAATATCAGGCTTTTGTTTAATGTTACTAATATTTTTCTGAAAAGCAATGTGTTTGCTATCAAGAAAAGTCTGCATAGCCATAGCAGTATTTACCTGAGTGAGGTCTGCTCTCATTGTAAGAACGCAACCAATGATCGACATCAATCTGAAGATCTTCCCTTGAATAGGTATCAATGAAAGTTTGCTGGTCCCTATACCCTTCTACATAATAAGTGTCTTGAGAACCCAAGTAACCAGTGTTTCAATTTCACCATCTTTGTTCTTTCACTTTCTCTAAAGCTGCAAGTTGCTCTTCAGTTAAAATTATGCTATCTTGTGCAACCTTCGCTTCAAGGGCTTTAAGTCTTTTTTTGAACGTTTCAATGTCGTTTCTTAGCCATACCGCCATCTTCGGAAATCCCTTTTTCTCAGCTCATTTGCAGCTCTTTGTTTTCCATATGCTGGAAATTTTGTTGCGATCTGCTCTTTCTATGTCTTCGGAAATTCTGTTTGCCATAAGTGGTTTTTTCTTTCATGCAGCGCTTCTTCTCCTCCATTTTCATATAATTCCTTGAATCGATAAAACGTATCTCTTGAGTAGCCCATACGCTTGAGATACATTTCCTAATTGTTTTGCTAGCTCTCTAACTTTGGTTTTAGTATTTTTGTTTTTCATATCTAACACTCCTTTCTTTTATTATTTTATAACTTACTTTTTTAAAATATCAGATTAAGTCTAAACTATTACAAGTACTTCGAAACAAAACAGACGAGTCAGATGCTGCCAAGATTGCCAGGTTTTGTATTGCCAATAAACCTAATCTTTGGAAACCTACTCCTCCTGAAGTTAGGCGTTTAAGAGATCTCTATCGTTGTTTGCAAGCACTTAAAGACGACAAGTTACAACAGCTTGGAAAATAAAAATATGGATTCCCGTTGTAAGCAAGCTGTACTTAAGGTAATTGCTACAATAGAAACAGAAATTTCTGCTATAGAGGAAGAAATTAATGAGCATGTTAATAATTACTCACACCTAAAAAATATGGTAGAAAACATCAAGACCATAAAAGGTATAGGATATCTTACTGCTATTGCAGAAATGCCATCTGTTGATAATTTTGATAATGCTAGGCAATTTGCTGGTCTAAATCCTGAGCATAGGTTCATCCGTAAATAAAAAAAGTCGAATATGTAAAATAGGATCAGAGCGTATTCGTAAAGCTCTTTATATGCCAGCTATAGTTATAATTCTCACTTTCAAGAATTTTGCCAACGTTTAGCAAGTAAAGGAAAATGTCCAATGGTAATAATTGTCGCATTAATGAGAAAATTAATGCATGTGGTTTTTGGTATTTTAAAAAATAATCAACCATTTAATGGTGATTTAGTGAAATAATCAGTTGACATGAGAGACAGTATCTTTTTGCTTTTTTCATGGTAACTCCTACATATAATTTGTAATAGGGAAACGCTTCAGCTTGGAACGGTTGATAGTACAATCTTCTAACCGAGGTAGTCTAAATGACTCCATCAATGATCGTGTGCTGCAGCAACAAGCAGAATAATGTTTGTGAGAAGCTTTATTGAAGATGAAGGAAGGTCCTTCGAAATCGGTTTTCAGGAGCAGGTTTCAAACCACCTTAAGTGGCTCTATTTAAGAGATAGGGTCATAAGCGTTAAGGAAAAATCAGCGTAAGAGCTGGAAGGTGAGGATCAGAAAGGCGAACGTAAGTGAACCACTGATGAACGTGTCGAAATGGGAAGTGAACATCGAAAGGGGGAGTGAGTCGTTCTCCTCTTAATGAGCTTACAAGAAACCTGATTACTGTGTAGGTGGTGTTCGGCATAAAGGTAGCGCGAGTCTGATCTGGGCTTTAATAAGGAACTGCAGGAACCAGTCGATTTGATGAAAAGCGAGATAAGCAAGAGGCTAATCCTCAAGCTTTAGAGTAGCGATGCAAATCACTGGGGCGCGTAGTAGTGAAGAAGTGGTTGTAATGACCATGGAGCAAAGGGGTTGAACTAGTTGATTTTAGTAAATCATTCAACTTGAAGGAGGATGAAAATGATTGAAAGAACAAAGCCTTTTAACATACCAAAATCTCTAGTGTTTTTGGCTTATAAAAGAGTTAAAGAAAACAGAGGAGGAGCAGGTATTGATAATTGAAAAGTTTGATCAAGACTTAAGCAAGAACCTTTACAAGCTATGGAATAGGCTATCATCCGGTAGTTATTTTCCACCTGCAGTGAAGGCTTGTGATATAACTAAGGCAGATGGAGGGACAAGGACACTTGGAATACCAACTGTCTCGGATCGTATAGCACAGGAAGTTGTAAGAAGTGTTTTAGAACCAGAACTTGAGAAGGCATTTGATGAAGATTCATATGGTTATAGGCCAAATAAATCAGCATTAGATGCCATAGGACAAACCAGGAAGCGATACCAAAATTGGTTAATAGAGTTTGACATCAAGGGAATGTTTGACAACATAGACCACAATCTACTGATGAAAGCAGTCAGAAGACACACTACAAACAAATGGGTTATCTTATACATACAAAGATGGCTAAGTGCAGATATGCAACTTGAAGATGGAACAAAGATAAAGCGTCTCGGCGGAGTGCCGCAGGGAGGTGTAATTACCCCGCCAACAATGTTGCAAAAAACGTAAAATTAGAGAAAAGCATTTCTCGAAAACTTCTATGTCCAAAAACAAGAGTGCCATTTATTTATAGTGCCAACAATCAATTAACCATCAGTTTCAATGAATGATATGAACATATTATTTCAAGGAAAGTTCATGGGGAATAAGAGATTAGCTATACGGATTAGCTGTAGCTATGAAACTAACCAGTTGGCAGAAAAGTATTTGTTAGATGCTTATGAAAAAGCCGTGTCAAAGCAAGTAAGCCAAAAAAATTTAAAACATAAAAATGGGATTCAAGGAGGATCAAATGGTAACAGTGAGTTTATATGCAAGAGTTTCTTCAGGGAAACAAGCACAAGAAAATACAATAGCAAGTCAAGTTGCAGCTTTAGAGAAGCAAATTAGTACGGATGGGTACAAGTGAGTATAAATTTATTGACAATGGCTACAGTGTTAGTCCGTCCTGATCTAGAAAAATTACGTGATAAAGTAACAGAAGGTAAAATTGATAGATTCATTCACCTGATCGCTTATCTAGGAAATATGCATATCAAATTTGAAGAATTTGAGAAAGCAGGAGCAGAAACGGTTTTCTTAAATTATGAGATTAACAATAATCCAGAATCTCAGTTACTGTTACAAATGCAAGGTATGATAGCAGAATATGAACGAGCGAAAATTATGGAACGAAGTCGTCGCGGAAAGATTTACGCAGCTAATAAAGGTTGTGTAAGCGTAATGGGAGGAGCTCCTTATGGTTATCGTTATATAGATAAATATATGGGAGGAGGACAAGCTTTATTTGAAATAAACGAAGAAGAAGCTAATGTTGTTAGGAAAGTATTTTTGTGGGTAGGAAGAGAAAGTTGGGGAAGTGTGTCGTCGGCTAAACACTATGTCTATTATAACACGAACAGGAAAAAAGTGCTGGGATAGAAGTGTGATTTGGGGTATGTTAAAAAACCCTGCTTACAAAGGACAAGCAGCTTTTGGTAAAACAAAAGTAGGTACAACATATCAGACCACAGAAACATTCTTGTGAACAACCGAAAGATAATTACTCTACCTATTCTGTTGAAAAAGCAAACTGGATTTATGTTAAAGTGCCAAATATAGTGGACGAAGATGTATTTGATATAGCTCAAGAACAATTAGCTGAAAATAGAAAAATAGCAAGGACAAGAGAAAGAGGAGCAAAACATTCACTACAAGTATGTAAGCGTTGTCGTTATGCATATTACGGAAGTCCTGTAAGAAATAAGCGAGGAGAAAAAATTGATCATTATGCTTATTATCATTGTATAGGTAGAGATTCTTACCGTTTTGGTGGTAATAAAATTTGTGATAATAAACACATTCGTACAGATGCATTAGAAACAGCCGTGTGGGAAGAGGTTAAGCATTTATTGAAAAATCCAAATAGGGTTTTAGAAGAATACAGGCGTAGACTTTCAGAGCTTAAAAAATCATCATGGGATCAAAAAAGCGATTTACTAGAGAAACAAGAAAATAAATTAAAACGTGGTATTGCTAGACTTATTGATAGTTATGCTCAATAATCAAGAAGAATTTGAACCACGAATTAAAGCAATGAAACAAAGTTTAAAAACAATTGAAGAGGAGAAGAAAAGGATATTCGATCAAAAGAAATTAAAACAGGAATTAACTTTGGTTGTAACCAATTTAGAAGACTTTTCTTCCAATATTACATCAAACCTTGATAACGCAGGCTGGCTAACTAAACGTGATATTATTAGAACGTTAGTCAAGAGAATTGAAATTAACCTTGAGGACGTAAATGTGGTATTTCGTGTAAAAGAGCTACCAAACTCTCCTGGAAATAATCGAGAAGAAAAGAAAAATTTGCAACATTGTTGGCGGGGTAGTTAGTCCTATCTTAAGCAATCTATTCATGCACTACAGCTTTGATGCATGGATGAGAAGAGAATATCCAAGTGTAAAGTGGGCAAGATATGCTGATGATGGTGTTATACATTGTGTACCAAGCACAACTAATTTTAACTCAACTTGAACAGAGACTGAAGATTTGCAAATTGGAAGTAAAGCATACAAAGACCAAAATTATCTACTGTCAAGATGGAAAACGAATGGATAATCATGAGAATGTGTCATTTACATTTCTTGGATATGAATTTCGAAAAAGACTTGTACGAAATAGAAAAGATAGTAGTCTGTTTGTAAGTTTTACTCCAACTGTAAGTAAAGAAAGCCTGAACAAGATGAAGAAAGAAATTAGAAGCTGGAAATTTGCTAGAAGAACAAACTTGGAAATAGAAGATATATCACGAATATGTAATCCAATCCTGAGAGGGTGGTTTAACTATTACGGGAAGCATCATATAACTGCACTAGATAGCATAATAAGAATGTTTAATAGGAAACTCAGAAAGTGGTTGCAGACAAAGTACAAGAAGCTGAATAGGCATAAGACCAAAGCAGCTAAGTTACTAGAAAGATCGCAAAGAGTAGACCAAATC